>JBDTNV010000266.1:0-2522 GCA_039933555.1 Ignavibacteria bacterium | reverse complement strand
AAAGTAGCTAACAGTTAATAAATAATAAGTTAAAACATTTTTGTTTATATTTAGTGAAAATAGAAAACCGGTGTCAAAAGAGCAGGTGGAATCATGCATGAATGATCTGGAACTGAATATAATCAAAAAAATCCAGGCTGGTAAGATCGAAGAATTCGAAGAGATCGTTAACCGGTATAAAGATAAGGCTATGACACTGGCGATGAGGATATTAAAAAACACCGAAGACGCCGAAGACGCGCTGCAGGAAGCCTTCATTAAAACCTTCAGGGCAATAGTTGATAAGCAGTTTGAAGAAAGAGCAAAGTTTTCAACTTATTTTTACAGGATAGTTTACAATACAGCGATAGATTTCTACAAGAAACATAAATCAAAAACGTTTAACCTGATAAATATTGACGATACTAAGAAAAACGATGAGGGGGAAGTTACAGATATAGCGGCATTTGAAATGAATATTGACAGGGATAAATATCATATGAGCGGCGTATATGAAACAGACAGGAAAACACTTGATAATGAAATGCAGGAACTTATTGACAGGTACTTAGAGGAAATTCCGGAGAAATATTCGACTATACTCACATTATTTTATATTAATGATCTATCGCATGATGAAATTGCATCAACCTTAAAACTGCCTTTGGGAACGGTAAAGAACAGGATCTTCAGAGCAAAGGATAAACTGAAAGAAGTATTAATGAAGAAATATTCAGAAACAGAAATTTTAGAGCTTATTTAAATATATAAAATTAAGCAGTTTTTAAACAAGTTTACAATGAGAGATAAAAATAAATACATAGATGAGGTCCTTGACGCAAAGCTTCGCAAAAGCAAGCTGAGCGCGGCAACAGGCGATTTCACGTCGCACCTGATGAACAGGATTACCGCCGAGAATAAGGCGCTTATGGAAGAAAGAAAAAGCGACCGTGTTGTAAAATATGTTATCGGTTCGTTCAGCTTCGTGATGCTGGCATTTACTTTCGCACTGGGTTTCATTTCGAAGAATGCCGCTGTTAATTCCGATGAATCCACCGGCATAGCTTTTGATACAATGCAGAGGTCAAATTCAATACTTGATACAATGATATATTACATCCAAAGCTTCTTTACAAATGTACTCTCTTTCTTTGGTGTATCTCTCAGTTCTAGCTCCATAAATATAATACTTGTTGTAATACTCGTAGCTGCGGTTTATTTAATAGGTGAGCGATTGTTCTTAAGGGGTAAGCTAAAATCAAGTATGCAGGCAAAGTAAGCTAAAAGTTTCAGGTTACAGGTTTATAAGTTAAAGGCATCCAAACAAATGGATGCTTTTTTTATTTATAAGGTTATCATAAGACTTCAAAAGTCTTATCATTGTTAACAAAAAAGGCACCCGATCTGGATGCCTTTAATTTGCAGTCTGCAATTTTTTGATTTTTATTCTATTTAATTTCCCAGGTATTTCCTGCAAATAACAGTTTTTCAAGGTCGCCCACACCAAGTTTTGCCTTTGCGTCAACTATCTGCTGCTCCATCTGGTCTTCAAATACGGGTCTTTCAACTTTGAATAATACGCCAAATGGCACAGGGAAATCTTTCATATCTCTGAACTGCGCAATTATCATTGCAAGCTCTCTTGATGTTTCATCGTGAACAATTACATCATTTATGCTGTGAGTTCCGTCATTAATATCTATTATCTCAGGCCTGAATCCATTGAGCTTAATACCTTTATCTTTTTTCTGGCCAAAAATAAGGGGTTTTCCATTTTCGACAAATATGGTATGATTAGGCTTTGTATCTTTTTCTGTATACATTAAGAATGCGCCGTCATTATATATATTGCAATTCTGGAATATTTCAACAAATGAAGTGCCTTTGAATGCATGAGCTTTTGCAATTATATCCTGCATGTGCTTTGCATCTCTATCCATGGTTCTTGCGACAAACGATGCTCCGGCACCGAGCGCAAGTGTCAACGGATTGAATGGTTCTTCAAGTGAGCCCAGAGGCGATGATTTTGTTATTTTTCCATGTTCTGATGTTGGCGAATACTGCCCTTTTGTGAGTCCGTAAATACGGTTATTGAAAAGCATTATTACCGTATTAATGTTTCTCCTTAATAGATGTATAAAATGATTACCGCCAATACTCAACAGGTCACCATCACCTGAAGCTATCCATACATCAAGATCGGGTCGGGAAAGCTTTAAACCTGTAGCGACCGCCGTAGCTCTACCATGGATTGAATGGAATCCGTAGGTATTCATATAATAAGGGAAACGGCTCGAGCATCCGATACCTGCAACAAAAACTGTTTTCTCTTTTGGAATATTGAACGAAGGCATAACACGCTGTACCTGTGCCAGGATAGAGTAATCACCGCATCCCGGGCACCATCTAACATCCTGGTCTGAAGCATAGTCTTTAGCTGTTAATTTAACCTGCGCCGCGCCTTCTACGGTTCCGTTGGTTGTTTCTGTTTCCATATTATTTTTCAGTTAACAATTCAATTACTTTTTTCTCAATTTCACTTG
>JBDTNV010000265.1:0-2660 GCA_039933555.1 Ignavibacteria bacterium | reverse complement strand
CATTCAAACACTTCAAGTATCGTCCCGTTTTTTGCCTGCATAGCAATAACTTTCCCGTCAGTAGCCATACCAAGCTCTCTTAGTATCGGCACGTGAGTTTTCACCACGGCGCGAAGATCAGCTTCTTTTCCGGGCTTGGGCTTATATGCCGAAATTACGATAATTCCCATAAAATCGCAGTTTATTTATTGATAATACCTGTTATTGATGTAACTTAAGAAACGAAAATCATTTTTGAAAGCATAATTTATTTAGCACTTTCAATTACTTCAATGGCCTTCTCAAGATATTCATCACGGCCTTCTCTTATGCCTTTTACAGTCCTGTTTACCAATATGTCAGGTATGATCCCTATCCCGTGATGCGGAGAGCCATCATGCTTAACAACATTCATGCCTGTCCACGTAACGTTATATCCCCCGGGCAGGTTGAACGGGTTAACATTACCGTTTGTCCCGGCTGTTGGCTGACCGATTATAGTCCCAAGCTTATAAGCTTCAACAATCCCTATTACACTTTCTGCATAACTGATCGCGTTACCGTTCACCAAAAAGATAACTTTACCTTTTATTCTCGGAAGCAAAGGCTCCATTAACCAGCGGGATGATGTATCAATTTCAGCAGAATTATTTCTATCGGGATAGATCACATCTGTTATATGAAAATATGCCGATCGGATGGGAGTATCGGTTAAATGGCGCAAAATATCATGATTGCTGTTTGGATACCCACGCAGATCGAAAACCACTCCTTTTGCCTCAGCAATTTTTGTCATATTGCTGTCTATAAGCCCAATAGAAGCTTTATCAAGATTCACGTAAATAATACCATCTTTAATATCCTCAATATCCCTGGGCCGCTTTTCTGCGTACCAGTCTCTACTGGTTTGACCCAGCGCGTCACTTCTTCTTTTCAAACTGACCTTTTTTGTACTGCCATCAGATCTTTCAATTGTTAGCTCAACTTCGGAATCTTTGCTGCCTCTTAAAAGCTCAAAATTCAGCCTGCTAAACTTCCATTGGGGGGTCGCATATGAAATAAACCTGCTTAAGCTTTCAATTTTCTCTTCTATTGGTACATTATCAATTTCATATATTTCATCACCCGGAGCAATTTCAGTGATATTGCTGTCTAAAATTCTTGCTATGACTATTTTGCCCTCAGCCTCATCCAGTATTATCCCCGGATAGCTGTACTTGTTATCTTTATCGAAATATACACCGCCATGGCCATCTTTTAATTGTGCAACAAGCTCCCTAAGCACATTATGAAATTCATATTCATCCATATCCTTATAAGCCTTTGCGAGATAATCAGGCAGAACTGCAAGCCAGTCGGTCTTTACAATATCAAAATAAGGATAGAAGTGCTGAAAAATATTCCACGCGATACAAATATCTGCCAGCCGGAGATATTTATCGTTGGCGCTTAAAGGGCTTCCTGAATTACTGTTTATGTTCTGGATAGGTTCATCCAGTTTGGTTTTGCTTGAATGAGGCAGTGTTCCATTTTCATCTGCATAAAGGGAAACAGGAAACGAACACGTAAGCTCGCTGCTAAGGTCTTTTGATATCCATTCACATATACCGGGCTCCCGATCAAAAATTTTCTCCTGCATTTTAACTTCAGGGCTTCTTGATATAAGGAGTGACCTTGAACCCTTATACTTTTCAGCTTCGGAAATTTCCATCGTATAATTTTCATAGCTGCTCCCCCAAACAAGCTGTTTATCGCCGGGTTTATTTTTTTCGAAATCAGGGTCCTTGATACTTACTTCCTTCCAGTCACCGTTCTCTTCAGAAAATAGCCTGAATTCATCTACCCATACTTTTCCTCTGCCAGAGAGAAAACACCCGAACACAATTCTCTCAGCATCAGGCGCAACCTCGCCTGATATTTCATATTCAGTCCACGTATTGGCTTTGATCGGCCTGGAATCCATGTTATCGAAGAATCCCATTTTATTGTTGGGCAAGTCAACCCTTAGCCAGAGGTGTCCGGAATTCGATACTCCGATGACTTCAGCTTTTACAAAAGCTTTGATCTTTATTTTTTTTCCCTTTAAATCACCGGGAGAAAGCACCTGCGAAATTGAGCCAAAGCTGTTATCTGGCTTCTCGGATACTGTATTGACTCTTGCGCTTTGGTAAACATTATTCACATTACCCAGGTATACGCCATTGTGCTGCCAGTAAACTTTTCTGAGGCCTGCGGTATCTTTTGGTGATACGTCAGATACATCAAAATCGATCAGGTCACCCTTTGCATATATTTTGAGCGAAGGCGCAATAGGCAGAAATAATTCCAGCAGATTTTTTTGTAGTTGAGCGGAATTCTCTGATTGCTCAACTTTTTTCATACCATAGACTGCAAATCTGTCCCAGTCGATCAGCTGTGCTTCATCACTTGGATGGAAATACTTAATGTAGCCGTAAAGCTTGGTAAAAGCTTCGAAATTTTTGATGCTTCTTTCGGTTGGTACTACAGGCTGGGCATGGCAGGCAGAAATAAAGCAATTTATGATAAATAATACGGCAACACAGATACGTCTGTTCATTTCCGTTATTTTTAGGGTTTCCGGGCACTGAAACTATCCGAAAACAAAGGTTTATTTTAATAATAGTGAGCTATCCCCGTAACTTAAGAAACGAAAATCGTAT
>JBDTNV010000264.1:0-2754 GCA_039933555.1 Ignavibacteria bacterium | reverse complement strand
GATATTTATGCAACACCTGCAACCCGTGACCTGTGCGCAATTATGCTTCAGGATAGCGCGCATATACAGACAAAGGATATTGATTACGTGAATAAGAAAAAAATCAAGAACCATGAACAACTGTTTAAACCGCTTTACGGATTTGATGAAGTAAGAAATATCATGACCCTTTTTAAATGCATGCCTTATAATCGTAAATTCAATTTAAACGGGTTTGGCGGAAACGTACAGGTTACTTATTTTGAAGCCGGGCATATATTAGGCGCTGCACAGGTAAGGCTTGATATCAAAGAGAACGGAAAACAGATCAGGTTCGGATTTACCGGCGATATTGGCAGGCCGCATTTGCCAATTTTGCGTGACCCTGACCATATGGGCGATGTAGATATCATGATATCAGAATCAACATACGGCGGAAGAGTACATGATAAGGCAATTGATATGGACGGTCAAATGCAGATAGTACTCGCTGAAGCAATTCAAAGAGGCGGTAAAATTATTATTCCGGCTTTCAGTGTAGGAAGGACACAGGAAATAGTTTTTTCGCTTTCCAAATTATTTGCAAAAGGATTATTACCTAAGATACCAATCTTTGTGGATAGTCCGCTTTCGACAAACGTTACAGATATTTTCAAGCTTCATCACGAGTGTTTTGATAATGAAACATCAGAATTAATTTCCCGTGGAGTAGATGTATTTGGTTTTTCAAACCTGACTTACATAAAAGATGTTGAAGATTCGAAACAGCTTAATTACTTTAAAGGTCCCTGTGTAATTATAAGCGCCAGCGGAATGTGTGAATCAGGCAGGATTGTTCACCATTTGCGTAATAATATCAGCAGCGAGAAAAATACCATTCTTATAGTTGGTTTTCAGGCTCCTGAGACACTAGGGAGAAGAATAGTAGAAGCAAAAGATAAACAGGGGGTCTTTGTACGTATTTTCGGAGAAGAGCATCCTGTAAAGGCAAAGATATATGTGCTAAACTCATTTTCCGCTCACGCTGATAGAGATGAGCTAAGGGACTATTTCAACAAGTTTACTAAAGGCTCCATACAGCAGATATTTTTAGTACACGGTGATTATGACCAGCAGCAGGCACTGCAAACCATGCTTAACCAAATGGATTATAAACATGTCGGTATTCCTGAAAAAGGGGATGAAGTCCAGTTATAATTGAAAGCAGTAGTCATAATACTAATCTTTCTTTCAGTAAACATTACCTCTTCCCAATCACTTGATACATTGTACCCGGTAAAAGTATATACTCAGGCTGGATATAAGTATGGCTATATTAATCGTGAAGGAAATATAACCATCAAACCACAATTTGCCTTTGCAAGGGATTTCAGTGAAGGAAGAGCATTTGTAAAGATTGTTAATAATTCATCTGTCTGGTTATGCATAAATACATCAAATTTAGTTCAGTTTGAAATTGAGGCTGAGTATGCATTTGATTTTATTAATGGTCAGGCAAAGATGATAAATAAAAATGACAGTACATTTTTTATTGATACACTTGGAAATAGATGTACTTTCAAAGCCCCGCCTATTGATTTTAATGCAAAGAAAACACTAATCCCTTTTTTTGATAATTTAAAATGGGGCTACAAACTTGGTCCGGAAGTTATTGTCCTGCCTGCAATCTACGAAGTTGCAGGGGAATTTTCCGAAAACCTCGCCCCCGTTTTTATAAAATTCAATGAGTCCGACTTACCGGAAGATAATTGCTATAACGCATTTATTGATAAGCAGGGAAATGTATTGATAAAAGCTGAATTGAAGTATGATGACAGGGGTCATTTGGAATCAGGTTACTTTTATTCCCCAGGTAATTGGGTTAACGGTGTATGCAGGTATTATACATCAAATGACCCGAATACAAAGGAAGTAAAGTATAATAGGAGTGACGGGAAGATAATTTGGTGATTAGCTGTCATTCTGAGCGAGCGCAGCGATGCTACGCCTTAATCCTGCTGAGCAGGGGGAAGGAAGAATCTATACATATAATTATCTTTCTTAATGGTTATCCTTTTTTGCCAATTTATAAAAAGTAAGGATCCTTCACTACGTTCAGGATTAAGAATTGAAATAGTGAATAAATTTTGCTATTTTTGAGGGTTATAGTATAAATAAATGAAATTTTTAACATTATCTCTGGCTATATACCTATTGTTCAGTGCTTTTAGCTGCACAAAGGATAAAGATAAAATTGACTGGACACCGGTTCCGGATAGTATTAAAGACAAAAACGGAAATATAGATCAGTCAAAAATTGATAATACTAAAAAACAAAAGCCGCTTGAAGATGTAACTTTTACTACAAGTGATAAAAAAGAGATCTCAGGTTCTTTTTATTTTCAGGATACTAAAAAGAATGATTCACAGCCGCTTGTGATTTTGGTTCACCAGTTTAATCAGACAAGGGAGCAGTGGCAAGGCAGTTTCATTGATTCATTGCTTAACGCAGGTTATAAAGTATTGACTTATGATATCCGGGGCCACGGCAAATCAGCTAAGCAAAACGGAAAGCTCGAAGACCTGTTGAGCGATCCTCTGCAGGCGCCAAGTGATATCAAGGCTGTAACTGACTGGGCAAAGAAGCAGAAGGGGATAGATTCCTCAAGAATTTCGGTTATCGGGACATCAATAGGCGGAAACGTTGCATTATATGCAGCTTTGAATTTAGGCGTAAAGGTACCTGTAGCAATATCAAACGGAAAGGGTACATTTGAAGCATATACGGGTTATAAT
>JBDTNV010000263.1:0-2760 GCA_039933555.1 Ignavibacteria bacterium | reverse complement strand
TTAAAAGGAGTAATTATTTAACCGCTTTGAAATTCGAGATTAGGCATACACCGGGGATGAAAAGCATTATTGGAAAAGGGAGTCTTTCGGACTCCCTTTTCATTTGGAATTTTGTGTGTAACTTAATTATGTTTTTTGCATAGATCTATTATTCTTTCAAGGTCTTCGGATGTATAATACTCAATAACAATGCTGCCTGTAGTCGGTGATGATGGGCTCAGCCTTACCCTTGTTCCAAAATGCTCCATGAACTTTTCTTCAAGGAATTTTATCGCTGCTTTATTCTGGTCGGTAATTTCGTAAATCTTTTTTTCACGATGCTGACCTTTACCTTTTTTCTTCTTTGTAAGTTCTTCGGTTTTTCTAACGCTTAAGTTTTCGGTGGTAATTCTTTTCCAAAGTAATAAACGGTCAACATCACTATCCATTGCAAGAATTGATCTTGCATGTCCTTCGGATATTTCACCTTTTTTGATGCTTAGCTTTATTTCCGGTGGAAGTGAGAGTAATCTTAAAGTATTTGCAACAGCGCTTCGTGATTTTCCGACTTTTACCGCCACATCTTCCTGTCTTAAGCTGCATTCATCTATAAGCCTTTTATAGCCTTCTGCAATTTCAATTGAATTTAAATTTGAACGCTGGATATTTTCGATAAGCGCTATCTCGAGAAGATCTTCCTTGGAAGAAACATCAAGAACAAAGGCAGGGATTTTTTCTAAACCCGCTATTATTGATGCTCTTAATCTTCTTTCACCGGAGATAAGCTCATAATTTCCGTTATCAATTTTCCTGACTGTAATTGCCTGGATGATACCTTTCTGCCTGATCGAATCAGCCAGGTCATTAAGCTCAGTGTTATCAAATTCTTTTCTTGGCTGGTACGGGTTAGCCTGAATGCTTGAGATCTCGAGAAATAATATCTGCTCATCACTTGAGGGGATAAGCTCTGTCACATTCTTATGGAATTCAGGTACACTTGTGTTTTGTTCAGATGCTTCTGAGCCTCCGAAGAGAATATCAAGCCCTTTGCCAAGGCCGCCTTTTGGTTTATCTTTTGACATAATTACCTGCCGTTGCCTGTTTGATTGATATTATTCCCGCCTGTTTCTTCAGGAGGTATATCTTTTTTTACGACTTCAAATTTGGGTGCTTCGTATGTAAGGATATTATCAAAATTCTGTAAATGCTCTTTACCGTTACGTTTTAAGAATTCATTGGCAAGCTCAGTGTAATTCCTTGCGCCTACTGATAGCGGGTCATACACAACAACCGGCTTACCGTATGATGGGGATTCACTTATCTTGACATTTCTCATAACCTTCACAGAGTAAAGCTTATCCTGGAAATATTTTTCAAGTTCTGTCGCAACCTGGTTAGAAAGCCTCAGCCGTGCATCAAACATTGTGAGGAGGTAACCTTCTATTTCTATTGCGGGATTTAGGCGTGATTTTATCATCTTAATAGTGTTTAATAAAAGGGTTAACCCTTCAAGGGCATAGTATTCACTTTGTACCGGAATTAAAACTGAGTCAGATGCAACCAAAGAGTTCAGTGTTATAAGACTAAGCGATGGGGGACAATCAATAAAAATAAAATCGAAATATTCCTTAATTTCATCAAGCTTTTTCTTAAGAATAAATTCCCGCTCAGGCATTGAAACAATTTCAATTTCAATTCCAACCAGATTTATGTTAGAGCGTATTATGAACAGGTTAGGGACCTCTGTTGGAACAACACAATCTTTTGGATTTGTTACTCCTGTCAGCAGCTCGTATATAGAGCCTTCCATACGGTTTGTAGGGAAGCCGAGCCCGGATGTAGCATTTGACTGCGGGTCAATATCAACAAGCAATACTTTACATCCGCTTGCAGCAAGCGCAGCAGTTAGATTTACGGCAGTAGTTGTTTTACCTACCCCGCCTTTTTGATTAGCTATTGAAATTATTTTAGACAAATTATTTTTTTTTACAAGTGAATACATCCCCTTGCTCCGTATTATAATAAAATTTTATATTTCTGTTTCTTCACCGTAAGGTAAAATTACACATTTTTTGCCAATAGATTCAACTTTTCTTTTAAATTCCTGCGGGTTAGTTGCTATGAACGGGAAAGTTCCGTAATGCATAGGAATGACTGTTTTGCAATTTAAGAATTCCACGGCTTTTACCGCGTCATCAATTCCCATAGTATAGTTATCGCCAATAGGCAGTAAAGCCAGATCAATTGATTGCATTTCTCCGATAAGTTTCATATCAAGGAATAGACCGGTATCACCTGCATGATAAATTACTTTATCACCGAGGTTTAAAATTATTCCGGCTGGCTCACCCATATACAAACCTTCACCTTCAATTGAAGAACTGTGATGCGCTATAGTTAATTTAACTTTTCCAAACGGAAATTCATGCTGACCGCCAATTCCCATACCGTGAACTTTATTTCCTTTTGCTCCAAGGTATTCGGCAAGTTCATGCACAGCTATTATAGTCGCATCATTATTTTTCGCGATTTCTATTGAATCGCCTAAGTGATCTCCATGCGCATGTGATAAAATGATGAAATCTGCTTTTACATCCGCTGATTTTACTTTTGCATTCGGGTTCCAGGTAAAAAAAGGATCAATTAAAATGGTATGTTTGCCTGTATTTATTTCAAAGGCAGAGTGCCCGTGATGAGTAATTTTGATCATGATTCCTGTATTTAAATGGAAATTAAACAAAGTTAGGGTATTTAAATTTGTAATTCAATTTAATAAAAAAG
>JBDTNV010000262.1:0-2790 GCA_039933555.1 Ignavibacteria bacterium | reverse complement strand
GTGCCGGTAATTTTGGAGAGAATATGAATAATAAAACAAATAAAAAAATAAATTTAAAACTATTTTTATTAATGGACATACTTTTTTAATAAATTAATCTGTAAATTTAAGTAATTATTAATTAATAATTACAACCATTGGAAACCTAACATGGTTTCCTGTGGAGTTAACGGAGGCAGGCAAAATGAAACTTGAATTTTCACCATATATTGCAATTCAGGTAAGTGACCATGAAAAAGCAGTTGAGTTCTACCAAAAAGTACTTGGAATGGAATTTGTTGACGCAAAGGGAAATGATGCATATCTTGATAAAGACGGAATCAATTTTGTATTTGAAAACAATGAACCGGGCAGAGGCTCAGTGTTTTTTGAGTTTAAAACCGATAACTTAGTTGAGGCTAAGGAAACTCTTGAAAAAGAAGGCTGCGCTGTGACGCAGGTCTATAACGAGCACAGTATGATGTTCAGCGACCCGTTCGGCATGAATTTCCATGTATGGGAAGAAGGCGCATTTCCGGATAACCCGTAATTTTTTACGCTATGCTTATCGATATTTGTACCAGGTGAGGGCAATGTGAGATACGTCATTTCCCCCTGAAAGGTCGAAGAACTGGCGAAGACATGTGGGAACACAAGGGGGTATTCACTAACATTTTGCTCTATTTATTAAAACTATACCTTAACCCAAGATAAATTCCTGCATATGTTTCCCAATCTTCAACTTCAATCACATTTACTTTTACATTCAAATTTGCTGCTAAGTTTTTAGTTAAAAGAACATTGCCGCCAATTCCCGGCTGAATGCCCCAATGGGGCTTTTGGTAATAATTACCGGTGTATATGCCAAGACCAAGATCTAAATTTGCATTAAGTTTATCGGGATGCCCCCAGTACCATCTGCCGCCGGCAGTGATCTCGCCAATTGTCATAGTATTATTTTTTGGTTCATAACCATTTTCAAACAAATTTATGACATATTTATATTTTAAGAAATTCAGCTTCGATCCCAAGAACAGCCCGAAATTATTTTTGCGGGACTCTATATCGATACCGATATTATATCCTGTACTGATATTATTAATTTCACTCACAGGGAAAAACCCGCCGCCATTAACAGCAACTGAATAAATACGATTGGATTGAGAGAATGAAGGTAAAGTAATTAAAAGTAGTGCTAAGGTTATTATTGATTTCATATTGTTGTTATTTATTGCTGTTCATTTTTTGTTATTCATTACCCACTGCAAGGTAGGAGTACTTTCAGGGGAAATGACAGTAGAAAATTCGTGTTAATTAGTGTAATTCGTGGTTACTCTTTTAAGCCTTCTCTTCCCAAATTACTGCCAAATTTATGATAGTCTCAACCGCTTTATGCATATCCTGGACTGAGACCCATTCCTGCTTACTGTGAATACCATGCTCACCGGCGAATATGTTCGGACATGGTAAACCCATAAACGATAACCTGGATCCATCCGTACCGCCGCGAACACTTTTCCTGATCGGTTTAAGTCCGGTACGCTTTATGGCTTCAATTGCATAATCAGTTACAAAGGGTACCTTGTCTAAAATCTCTTTCATGTTACGATAAGATTCTTCAACAATAAACTCATAACTGCTATTCTTATAAGCAGATAATACTTTTTTTGTAATATCTTTTAGAATACGCTCTTTCTCAGCCAATCCCTTAGTAACAAAATCACGGACAATAAGTTTTATCTCTGCTTTCTCAGTGCTTCCTGAAACTGCAACCGGATGTATGAAGCCTTTTTTGTTCCTGGTTGATTCCGGGCTCAGAGTACCTTTTGGCAATTTCGCCAGAATTTCACCTGCTATCTTTATAGCATTTTCCATTTTACCATAAGCTGAACCTGGATGAGTAATAACTCCATGAACAATAATTCTAACAGAATCAGCCGAAAAGGTTTCATCTTCAACACATCCTGCCTTGTCACCATCCATAGTGTAGCCATAATCAGCGCCCAATTTCTTCATATCAAGCTTATCTACTCCCCTGCCAACTTCTTCATCGGGGGTGAAGAGTATCCTAATTTTGCCATGTTTTACCTCGGGATGCTTCATTAAAAAATGAGCCGCATCCATTATCTCAGCAATGCCTGCTTTGTTATCTGCCCCAAGCAAAGTCGTTCCATCAGAAGTAATAATATCATTACCTGCCTGGTTCTTTAGTTCAGGATGTACTTCCGGAGTTATTATCTGTGAGAGATCACCTTTTAACTTAATTTTACCTTTGATGTAATTTTTATGAATATAAGGCTTCACATTCTTGCCGCTCGAGTCGGGAGAGGTATCCATATGTGAACAAAAGCAAATTACAGGTACTTTCTTATCTGAATTGCTTTCAATTGTCCCAAATACATAACCATATTCATCCATATGGGCATCCCTGATGCCCATATGTTTAAGTTCTTCTACCAATATTCTACCAAGGTCTTTTTGTTTTTCCGTTGAAGGGTATGAATTTGATTCAGGGTCTGACTGGGTATCTATCTGAACGTATTTTATAAACCTTTCAACACATGTATGATCAATTTTATATGACATATTACTTAATATTATTTGACTAAAATCATAGATCTTGTTTGAGTAAAATCACCTGCCCTTAATTTATAAAAATATACACCGCTTGAAAGTGAACCCGCATTGAATCTCATTGAGTGATTTCCTGCCGGATAATTTCCTGTTGCAAGTGTTTTAACTAATGTTCCTAATGTTGTATATACTTCAATAGTAACATCAGATGCCCTTGGCAAACTGAATGAAATTACA
>JBDTNV010000261.1:0-2845 GCA_039933555.1 Ignavibacteria bacterium | reverse complement strand
TATGTAAACTGATAAATGAAAAGTACAGCAATAATTAAAGCTGCTTTTAAATATGTTGTATTTTTATTTGCCATTATCAATTATTTAACTCTTTTTATTGTAGTCGCAGCCTTAAGGCTGCGTTCTTTGCAAAATCTACTTTATTGTTTTCTTTGCTTCATTCCAGATTGCATCCATTTCGGCAAGGTCTGATTCAGTTACTTTCTTTCCGCGTGTGCCAAGCTCTGTTTCAATATAATTAAAACGCTTTATGAATTTTTCAATTGTAAGCCTGAGCGCATTTTCGGGATTTATCTCGAAGAACCTGGCGTAATTAACAATTGCGAACAGAATATCACCAAGCTCTTTTTCAAGCTTTACCCTGTTCTCATCGCTTAGCCTGCCATCGGCATCCTTGTTTGATTCAGCTTCATGTTTGAATTCCTGCAGCTCTTCATCAATTTTCTTGAATGCGTCAACACTGTTATCCCAGTCAAAGCCTACTTTTGCTGATTTCTCCTGTATCCTGTATGCCCGTGTGAGTGAAGGCAGATTTTTAGGAACTCCTTCAAGGACGGTTTTTCTTCCTTTTTCATTCAGCTTGATATGTTCCCAGTTCTTAAGTACTTCCTTCGTTCCGCTGACAGTGGTATCGCCAAATACATGCGGATGGCGTGATATCATTTTCTGATTAATAGCGTTGATAACATCCTTCAGGTCAAAATGCCCATCGCCCTCGGCAATGATTGCATTAAAGGCAACATGCAGAAGCAGGTCGCCCAGCTCCTTTTTTAGCTCGTCATAGTTCCTCTCGTCAATTGCTTCGAGCGTTTCGTAGGTTTCCTCGAGTAAAAGGTGGCGAATTGAATCATGTGTCTGCTCTTTATCCCAGGGACACTCATTCCTGAGCCTTTTCATTATGCTCACAAACTCATCAAATTCTTTTACGGGATTCTCCGGCTTTAGCTTATGCAAATTATTCAATTGTTTATTTATAAATGCAAAAATAGCCATTTAAGTTGCTTAATAAAAGTCTAATTACGGGTTAAATACCCCGAAATACCCCATAAAAAAAGCCCGGTTAGCCGGGCTTTAAGTTAAGATTACTTAATGTTATGGTACATGTCTAATTAATGCTTGATCTAACCCAGCTTGTGTGAATGTTAGTATAGTAAATGGGTTCAATTTAACTCTAACCATACCTGATGGATTTGTTGAAGGATCAGCATCTCCAATATAATAATCAACATATACTTTACCTATTGGTAATCCGGATAAGGAAATATCCGCTAAAATTTGAGACCTGAAACAATTAATGCCTACATTACCCCACCCTGCTGTATTGAAAGTAGTATCAGCAGCTATCTTTCCTGAAATATTTGCCGTTGCAGTAATTGAGCCCAGTGTAATTGGAACGCCGTTTGCGATGGTGAACGAAGTTCCGGATGATACATTAAAATCTGCAACAAGATCCCATGAAGCCGGAATTGTTGGGGAAATTAATGAAAGCATTCCATACTGATAAAATTTGCCTGATTCGTAACATACGTAGAATGTATCAGTTCCTAAAGATTGATTTAAAACTGTATCCCTTGTTTCAGTAATTATAGGAAAAGCATTTGCTTTACCCACAAATGTAATCGGTGTAAGAAATGTATTGTATGTTTTTAGATGAGTATGGGTAGGTGGGCCACCTGAAACCGATAAACTATCAACATTGAAAACATATAAATCACCAGCTTTCATATTCAAAGTTGGGACACTTCCACTGCCGCCACCCGGAGTTGTTGTGCTGTCATCACCGCAGCCCCAAAGATAGACTACAGACACAACTAATAATAAAGCCGAAAAGAATTTTAAGTTTTTCATAACTATAGATTTAATTAGTAATATTTTAATTACAAGATGATTTTGCTTGAAATTGCTACTGAGAATCTTCTATCCGCTATCAACTGGTTTAATCCGTATGTACCTACATCAAATGTAAAATTTTTAAATTTTACTCCCGCGCCAAGTGAAATATAATATTGACCCGGTCCGCCGACTGAAACTCCTGACCTTACCGGCAGGTAGGGGAGCGGGAAATACTCTGCGCCAAAGCAGTAAATAATATCTTTGGTATTCCCGGGCAGGGTATTAATCCCTTTTACCCAGTTGAATTCAATCATAAACTTTTCAGATGGTTTATACATGATGCCTGCTCTGTATTTTGTCGGCAGCCCCGTAGTAAATTCTGTTACTGAATCCTGGGTGTTATACCCTCCAAGATCATTAACCATTGCGTTGTAGGTCGGGTCTGTACCTGTTATATAGAAATTGTAGTATGCGAATGCATTTGTATCGTTATTTGTTATCGTATTATAATTCCATGTTATACTTCCAATATCTGTAACACTTGCCGCAATTTTCCAGTCATTTCCTATCTGCATCGCAATACCAAAATCCAGATTATATCCTATACCAGCCGGCTTGGGAAAAAGATTAAAATGCGTTTCAGCTCCGCTTTTGTAATCTGTGAAAAAATCAGTTAAAGCTGATTGCACATGGAAATCCTGTCTGCCTGTAATGCTATCAACATGATTTACGCCATTAATGTTCTGCACTCCATAAGTGTTAATGTTAAGCCTGGTATCATATGTTGAAACATTCCCAAACCCGTGTACCAGACCTCCGGATATACCAATTGAAAAACTCCTGATCCCGCTTTTACTCTTAAATAAAAATTGTTTTGCGTATCCCGCGTTATATTTCCTGATCCACCAGGCAATAGCTTCAGACTGGAACATGTTTACATCGGTGAGATTGTAACTACCGTTGGGATTTATATTTAAACCAAATGTCAAAGGAAGGTATTCATCCCTGCTGT
>JBDTNV010000260.1:0-2853 GCA_039933555.1 Ignavibacteria bacterium | reverse complement strand
AAATTCATGAGAGGCCATAGTAATAAAACGAGACTTTAATTCGCCAAGTTCTCTTTCCTTTTTAAGCGATATTCTTAGCTCTTCTTCCGCTTTTTTTAGATGCGATATATTCCTGATAATTACTCCAGCATAAGTAATTGTATCATCCTTTTCCTTTATAGGAAAGGCATCCATAATATAAAATTCACCTTTAATCAAGTTGTGTAGTTCAAATGCCGATATCCTATCCCCGGAAAACACTTTTTCTAATTGTATCCTGATTACCTTTCTTACATTTTCTGGAAATTTAGGATACATTTTGTTGCCAATTAATTCAACGGGATTGGCAGAAAGTCGTTTATGCAACTCCCCACCTGTATATATGAAGTTGTCTTGTCTATCGATAAGACTGATTACTCCATCAGGATAATTATGCAGCAATTGGAGAAATAACTCCTGTTCCTTTGAAGATATTTTATGGTTCATATTTGTAACATATGTATCCTGATTTGCCAATTGAGTTGTGCTGGTACTACCGCTAGCTGATTCCTTATTATTCGAGTCTGGAAATATATTTTGTGGCGTAAATCTATTCATACTTCAATTAAATATTAAAATCAGATGAAAAGTTAGATGTAATAATATGACCAGTTCCTGATGTAAATCATCATAATATATGATTGAGAACAATTAAGTTGGCTCTATTCCATTATTAAAGTGTGCACATACTAATTCAGGTGATCAGAATTTAAAAGAAAACTTCACTTTACCTCTGCTGTATTAATTTTTTTATTGTAGTAATAGTTTCTGCATGCACTGCCCCCAATCCTTCTTTTTGATATTGCAATACTCCATTTTTATTTAATACAGATACAAGATTGCCATGAGAAAAATTATCTTCGGCATCCTTTTCAAACTGTACATTTAATAATATTGATAAAGTTCTTACAGCATCTTCGCTACCATGCAGTAATATCCAGTTTTTATTCAATCCCATTTCATCGGCAAATTTATTTAAACGATCCTGGGTATCTCTTTTTGTATCAAAACTTATCAGCAGAAAATTTAGTTTTTCCTTTTCATTCTTTAATGAGTCCTCAATATTATTTATATCAGCTGTTAGTCGGGGGCATGCATAGGTACAATGGTTAAATATCATACCAACAACAGTAGGTTTACCTTTAAGCATAGATAAACGGAATACCTTATTTTCCTGCGTTTGAAAACCTTCTGTCAATTGGAAAATACTTTCGGCAGGTATGCCATCTTTGTCAGATAAAAAGTTCTGATTACTTATTTCTCCAATTTTATTTTCAGATTTGCTGGAATTTTGCGCGCAAACAACAAGGCTTGCAATCTCTAAAATCCCAATATTATATTTTGTCAGGTTTCGGTTTTTTAATTTTATTAATTCTTTGTATAACTTGCAAAGAATATACTTGTAAAGTTGATTAATAACTATTCAATACTTTTTGCACATCTGAATCCAAGATTGGCAATACAATAATTTCCTTTTAAACTTCCGCGATAGCTAAAACGAAGAAAACCGGCATAATCCGTTTTATCAACAATATTTATTGAACCTGCAGCGCAAAATGCTTTTGATTCGTCTTCCGTATTTCCTCTTGAATCTCCACTACAGATAAAACTATTTAAATTAAATGTCCATTCCCATATCAAGCCATGCATATCGTACAAACCATAAGCGTTCTGATAGGTGGTTTTAATGTTGGGCAATATGGGTAAGTTTGGTTTTTTGTACCGACCTAAAATATATACTGTGAGAGATGTGTACTTTATATTTTTAGGAGCCGCATTACCCGTAAGTTCCCATTCAGCAACTGTTGGCAGTGGTTTATTTTTCCATTTACAATAAGCCTGAGCGGCGAACCACGATACATGCACTACCGGGGAGTTGTAAATATCTCTATTCTTTTCTCCAATAGCTAAATCGGATTCCCAATCCCGAAGATAATTGCTGTCTGCAAAAAGCCTGTTTACTTTAGATTTCCTCCATTCGGGATTTGTTGTTAAAAAAGAAGGAACTCGGTATTGGTGACGGCTGATTCATCCATTTTAAATGTAGCAACTTTTATGGGCTTACCGCTTTTGGTTACAAAAAAGGGTTTATAATTCCCTGCTGGGATTTTCAGCATTTTCTTTTCAACAGAAACATATCTTCTTTGCTGGGCGTTTATAACATCGAAGCATTCGGTTAAGAACAATCTGGTTAAAATAAATTTCATCGGAAAACAGAAATCATACTTTCGCTGGTTTCTTTTGTTATTTTAGTTTCTGAAAGACATCAGGGTGTACATTTCCGGCTACTTTTATTTGTGCCAAAGCTCCCTTATTAATACATGGAAAATAGCATGATCAACCAGGTTATATACACCTGGTACTTCCATTTTCATTTCTACTATTGTGGATTCTCCAGCGGGAATTAAGATAGTCTGTTCATTCCTGTTTATTTCAGAGCCGGATTCCATATTTACTTTGTTAAAGATCTCACCAATTACATGGAATGAAGATACCAGGTTGGGGCCTCCGTTTCCAACATAAAGTCTCACTGTTTCTCCAACATTTGCGGTCAATGCGTTTTTGCCCGTGGTAGAGCGTACTCTTCCATTAAACAATACGTAATCTGGACGTTCAGCAATTGCCTTATCCATATCAAAATCCTGCAAGCCCGGTGCCTCAAATTTCCCTTTTGTATAAAAATCTCCCTGCATGATATAATATTCTCTATCGACTTTTGTCATTCCGCTTTGCGGTTCCACCAATATTAAACCATACATGCCATTTGCGATATGCATACCTACAGGCCCGGTTGCGCAATGGTAAACAAACAGTCCGGAATTAAGAGCCCTGAAT
>JBDTNV010000259.1:0-2874 GCA_039933555.1 Ignavibacteria bacterium | reverse complement strand
AATAATTAATTCCTTCAAGTTTTAAATCTGACCTTCGCAGCGCTTTATTTATCTTGCCGGCTAGGACAAACATCTTAGCCGATATTTCATCGTCAAGATCTGCAATTAATTCAACGTGTTTTTTAGGTATTATTAATATATGTCCTGCGTTTACAGGCTGTATATCCATGAAGGCAAGTATAGCCTCATCTTCATATATTTTGCTTGACGTATATTCATCCGAAATTATTTTACAAAAAACACATTCTGTCATTTAGTTTTGCCGGATAAGTCTTTTAATTTTCTTCAAATCAGCCGGAGTATCAACTGAATGTGAATCTATATTTGTTTCGATTAGCTTAATTTTTTCACCTGATTCAAGTATGCGAAGCTGTTCCAGTTTTTCTGCTAGTTCTAATCTCGTGGGCTTTATTTTAATCAGTTTCATCAAATAATCTTTTCTATATACATAGAGCCCAATATGTTTAAAATAATCAGTTTTAGTGTTATCCCTGTTAAAGGGAATTGAGTTTCTTGAAAAGTAAAGAGCAAAATTATCTTTATCAAAAACTACTTTGACAATATTAGGGTTATTTATTTCTTTACTATCAGATATTTTATAACATAATGTTGATACATTTACTGCTCTATCTTTAACTAAGGGTTCAATTGCTTTATCAATATTCCGTGGATCAATCATAGGCTCATCGCCCTGGATATTCACCACTATATCACATTTAATGCTCTTTACGGCTTCGCCGATTCTATCCGTACCGCTTTTGTGCGACTGTGCTGTCATTGTAACTTTTCCGCCGAAGTTTATAACTGCTTCAAGAATTCTCTTATCATCTGTTGCCACGAGAACCTCATTCAAATGCTTTGACTTCAGGCATCTTTCATATACATGCTGTATCATTGGTTTTCCGCTGATCATTGCAAGAGCTTTTGCCTTGAGGCGGGTTGAGCCATATCTAGCGGGTATGACTCCAATTACGATCAATTTTTTTTTGCCTTTTGCCGTCTTGCTTTTCACTTATTTATCCAGAACTTTAGGTACCTTAAAGAAATTCTCAGTTTTCTCGGGTGCGTTCTTCAGGGCTTCTTCTCTTGTGAGGCAAATTTCGGAAACATCCTCCCGGAAAACATTTTCGGTGTCGTTGATGTTCTCAAGCGGTTTCACGTTCTCAAGGCCGGGTATCTGGTTTATGGTATCAATATATCCCAATACCTCATTCATTTCACCCTGAAGCTTTGTTTTCTCTTCTTCAGTGAACTTAAGCTTTGCAAGCTTCCCGATTTTCTCTACATCTTTTATTGTTACTGCCATAAAACTCCATTTGTCACCCTGAACCTGGGCTTGTTTCTAAGTTTGTTTCAGGGTCTGTGTAATTAGAAAGAAAGATGTTGAAACGAGTTCAGTATGACGGAAAATTAATGCTTTACTATTTCTTTAAATTCTTTATTACAGAATCTCTTATCTCATTTAAGAGCTCTTTATCTTTGCGGTACTGAACAGGTTTACCTATTACCATATTTACAACTCCGCGCTTAACCCTTGATGAACCAAGCGGCATTATCTCAAATGTACCATTTAATGAAACCGGAACAATATCTGCCGCTGCCTTATCTGCAAGAAAGAACATACCCCGCTTGAATTCGCCAACATTTCCGTCAGGTGTCCTTGTGCCTTCGGGATAGATCACAACCGATAATCCTTTTTTAACTCTTTGGGCGGCTTTATCAAGCGATTTCATCGCATCACGGATATTTTTTCTATCCAGCGAAACAAACCCGGCGCAATACATTGCCCATCCTAAAACAGGGACCCTGTTAATTTCCTTCTTATAGATCATCCTTACGTTATCAGGCAGCTTTGCAAGCTGAATGAATATATCCATATAACTGGCATGATTTGAAATATAAATTTTGCCCTTCCCGGGGTCTATATTTTCCGCACCAGAAACATTAACTTTTATACCGTAAATGAAAAGAACAATGCTTGTCCACACTTTCATTAAGGGATTGGACAGTTTATTGCGGTAATCGAAAGGATATATTAATATAGATAATATGGCTACCAAAAGAGAATAAAGGATCACAATAAAATTTTTTATCAGCCACATGTACACAAAAATACAAAAATATTTCCACTGAAAATATAACAGAGAGTTATTTTTATATCCTGCAAAAATAGCCATTTAAAACTTAGGGATAAATTTATAAACTTTTTCATATACTTTTTTCTGGTATATTCGTATCTAACCTAATAGCCACTAATAGTAAATCACGGCTAATAATCATTTAAATTGAAACAAAAACAAAAAGTATATCTTCGTTTAGCTAACGGTAAAACCTTCGCGGGATATAGTTTCGGGAAATACGGCAATTCCTATGGCGAAGTTGTGTTTACAACCGGAATGACAGGCTACCCTGAATCACTTACAGA
Organism: Ignavibacteria bacterium; assembly: GCA_039933555.1. Classification (GTDB taxonomy): domain Bacteria; phylum Bacteroidota; class Ignavibacteria; order Tepidaquicellales; family OLB5; genus OLB5. The sequence continues at coordinate 449 of JBDTNV010000259.1, read as the reverse complement.
TCCCTCATATTCAGGGCAAATACTTGTTTTTACATACCCTTTGATTGGAAATTACGGAGTACCCCAATTTCACAGAGATGATACTGCCAAAACCATTCAGAACGGGTTTGAATCCGGCAGAATACAGGTTAGGGGTATGGTTATTTCTAACTATAGCTTTGAATACAGCCATTTTGATGCTGTCGGTTCGCTCCACATGTGGCTGAAGGAAAACGATATTCCGGGTATTTACGGGATAGATACCAGGGAACTAACCAAAACACTCCGAACAACCGGCGTTATGCTGGGGAAAATTACAACTGAGCCCGAAGAGGGTACAGTTGATATTGTTGACCCAAATGAAACATACCTTGCCGGAATGGTGGGTGTTAAAGAGCCGGTAGTTTACTCACCAAAGAAAAAGAATCCAAAGAAAATACTGCTAATTGATTGCGGTGTAAAGAATAATA
>JBDTNV010000258.1:0-2875 GCA_039933555.1 Ignavibacteria bacterium | reverse complement strand
TATCCTGAAGCATAATTGCGCACAGGTCACGGGTTGCAGGTGTTGCATAAATATCCCCGCGGAAACCGGCTTTCCACAGCCCCGGCAAGTTGCCTGAGTGGTCAATATGCGCATGAGAAAGCACAACTGCATCAAGTTCTTTTGGATCGAAGAGATAATGCTTATTGATTTCATAAGCAGCCTCGCGTTTACCCTGGTAAAGCCCGCAATCAAGCAGAACCTTCTTACCGCTAATTTCGAGCAAATGCTGAGATCCTGTTACTGTTCGTGCTGCACCGCAAAATTTTATTTTCATGATCTATCCATTCCCGAGCAAGCGGGAATCTCTGTTATTAATTTTTCGAAATTATCCGTTTAATTGTTGAACTTTATTTAATGATCTGTAGTATCTAAAATAACATAACATTCCATAACTTTAAATGTATTTTATATTAACAATACTTCATAAAAAAAGCCGGATGCTAAATACCGGCTCAAATGATCTATATGTCAGAATATGGATAGTACTATTTAATCAAAACCATCTTTTTCGTGTCCGAGTAAGATCCAGCCGTTAATTTATAATAATAAACACCGCTTGGAAAATTAGCTGCATTCCAATCCATTTGGTAAGTCCCGGCATTCAATTGTTCATTGACTATTGTTTCCAATTCCCTGCCTAGTTCATCATAAACTATTATTTGCACATATGTGCTCTTAGGCAAAGCAAATTGTATTTTTGTGCTTGGGTTAAACGGGTTCGGATAGTTTTGTGAAAGAGAAAATTGATTTGGAATATCACTGGAGATTTGCTGGATTCCCACAAGCATGCTGGTATCACCGTAAAGAATACCGTTAATTACACAGCCCAGAAGTATCATTTGGCGGGTACAAACAAATGTTCCTCCGTCTAACCCCTGGCTCCAGGCATAATATAAACCAAGTCCTTTAGCATATTTTCTGTAATGACCTCCTTCAAATCCCGCATTGTTGAAAAATCTTGCCTGCCTGCTTGTACCCAAAACAACAGCATTATTTGTATCTGATAAAATATATGCTTGCCATTGATTCGGGGGCTGGCAACTAATCCGTACAGAATCATGAAGTTTTGCCTTAAAGCTGTCTATCATCATTTCACCGGGTGAATACTGGCAGCCATTTGAACTTAACTGGTAAACATTTCCATTTTGGGAGTCAAATCTTACATTAAACAAAGGTATTAATCCAATATCACCGCAGATTTGGCAGGCACCGGAAATAGCGCTGCTGATTGATTGTGATTTTTTATACGTTTTACCATTTACTAAAGTATCACCTGATAAAATAATCCTGTCTTTTCCTGAACAGCCACCGCACATTGAACCGTTTGTAGTGCACTGGTAAACCCAGATATTCCCGGTTTGCAAAGGAAGAAAATCATTGTAATTGCCAGCCTGGGCATTAATATTAAATGTTACAATACCTGAAAATAAAATTGTTAATAATGTAAGAAATAATTTGACTTTTTTCATTTTAGCCTCCTTAGGTATTACGAATATAATACACAAACTCAGGAATTGTAATTCAATACGATGAATACAAGGTCTTCACTTATGATAACTCAGCATAATCACAGCATCATTAATTTCAACATCTAACTGTAACTTTAAATGTATTTTATTTATCGTATATATCAGTTATTTTCGCATAATAATCTGCAAATATCTCTGAATAATGGAAAACTTATTAATATCGCCTAAAGAAGTTAAAGATCATATTAATTCATCTGAAAACGGCTTTATACTTGTTGATATAAGGACTGAATCAGAATACAAAGACTGGAATATAAAAGGCAGCATAAACCTCCCGCTTAACGACCTTATTTCAGAAGGTAATTTTCTGGGAATAAAGGACATACTAAAAGATCTTCCAAAGGATAAAATGATTGTCACCATTTGTGCAAAGGGGTTGAATGCACAGGTAGCTACATCAATTTTAAGGGAGATGGGTTATAATTCTGTTAGCCTCGAAAAAGGTATGAAGGGATGGAATGAGAATTTTGATATTTATAAGATTGGTTTCACAGATTTTACAGTAATACAGTTCGTTAGAATAGGCAAAGGATGTTTATCATACCTCATTTACGACAATTCCACAATGGAAACTGCCTTAATTGAGCCGGCAATTTTCATCGATGAATATGAAGATTATATTGCTGCGGGAGGTTTGAAATTGAAATTTATTATTGATACCCATGCTCACGCTGATCATTTTTCCGGCGGAATGGAGCTTGCAAAGAAATTAAACATGGACTACTATGTTAACGAAATAGAAGTAGATAAGGTGTTTAAATTTAAGTCATTAAAGGATATTCCACTATTTACTTTGGGAAATACTAAGATTGAAGTTTTAAGCACACCTGGCCACACTGATGGCAGCGTTTCGTTCCTAGTGAACAATGAAGCATTGTTATGCGGTGACCTGTTACTGCTTGAATCACCCGGCAGACCTGACTTAGCCCGTACAAAGGAAGAAACAACAAAAGGAGCCGCAATATTATTCGACACTTTGCAGAATGTAATTAGTAAGCTTAACGATAATGTTAAAATATTTCCTTCACACTTCACAAAGACTGAAATAAGGCCAGTTGTAATGTCATATGGTGAGCTTAAGGCATCATCTGTGCCGCTAAAAATGACTGATAAGCAGGAGTTTGTTGATTATATTACTGCTAAGATACCCCTTAATCCCCCGAATTATGAAACAATAAAAAAATTCAATAAAGCGGGTGTTATGATACCGCTTGATTATGCCGAAGACCTTGAAATTGGTCCGAACCGCTGCTCAGCCAGATAATATCAAATAATGTTAGTACCAAAACTAGCCACCACCCTAAAAACATATAACAAGACACTCT
>JBDTNV010000257.1:0-2886 GCA_039933555.1 Ignavibacteria bacterium | reverse complement strand
AGGATAACAGGCAGTCAAGAAAATCAAAATGATACATTTAAATGAACAATTAAATTGAAACAAACCGTAATATTAATAATTTCTGCCCTCATTTTTTCAGGATGCGGTTTATTTGGCAAGAAGAATTTTGAAGATACAGATACATATAAAGAGATGATGAAACAGCAGGAAGAGACCGATAAGAAGCTTGATTCGATAAAGAAAGAAAATTACAGGCAGGTAAATGATTCGGTTAATAAAGGATTTAAAAATAAACTTGATTCGCTTAAACACAGCACAGATTCTCTTGAAAAAGAGCTTGAAAAAAGCATACAAAACCTGAAAAACATTAAATAAACAAAGATATATTAATCAACCTGAAAATATTTATTAAATAATTATAATCCAAAGATGAAAATTCACGAATACCAGGCTAAACAGATATTATTAAAATACGGTGTCCCCGTGCAGAACGGGATCCCGATAAAGAGCATGTCAGAATTTGACGGTGCATTGAGCACGCTCCAGTCGCACGGTATAAACCAGTTTGTTGTGAAGTCACAGATTCACGCAGGCGGTAGAGGAAAAGGCAAAGTTTACAATCCAACCAACCGCGAAGAGTTAATACTTGATGGGGGAGTAAAATTTACGACTGATGCAGTAAAAGCAAAGGAGTATGCTGAGAAAATTCTTGGAAATCTTCTGGTTACTCACCAGACTGGTGAGGAAGGAAAACTGGTTCAGACACTTTTCATAACCGAAGGGCTTGATTATTCACATGAGTTTTATGTTGGTATATTGCTGGATAGAACAGTCGGTAAAAATGTAATAATGGCATCAACTGAAGGCGGAGTTGAAATTGAAAAAGTTGCAGAAGAAACTCCTGAGAAAATAATAAAGGAATGGATTGATCCTAACATAGGATTCCAAACATTCCAGGCAAGAAGACTTGCTTTCGGTCTTGGTTTAACAGGAGAAGTTTTTAAGAACTTCATACCTTTCGTTAAATCGTTATACAAAGCGTATGAAGATAGCGATGCATCACTTTTAGAAATTAACCCGATGGCTATTTTAAATGACAACAAGATAGTGGCACTTGATGCAAAAATGACTCTTGATGATAACTCAATGTTCCGCCATAAAGATTACCCCGAATTAAGGGATACTAATGAAGAAGACCCGCTCGAAGTTGAAGCATCGGGCTTTAATCTGAATTATGTAAAACTTGATGGAAACGTTGGCTGTATGGTTAACGGTGCCGGGCTCGCAATGGCTACAATGGATATAATTAAACTTGCCGGCGGCGAACCTGCTAATTTTCTGGATGTGGGCGGCGGGGCTTCGAAGGAAACTGTTGAAAACGGTTTCAAGATAATTTTATCTGATCCAAACGTAAAAGCAATACTTGTAAATATATTCGGCGGAATAGTGAGATGCGATAGAGTTGCCGGTGGTATCATTGAAGCTGCAAAGAACATCCACATAACGGTACCGGTTGTCGTTAGGCTGGCAGGCACTAATGCTGATATTGCAAAGAAGATGCTGGATGAATCAGGTCTTGCAATACTTAGCGCTGAAGGATTTAAAGATGCTGCTGAGAAAATAACCCAGGTACTTAACAATTAACAAATACCAGATATCAAATAGCATCATAATATTTTAATTTGTTCCTAATTGCCACGACCTTCTTGACTGGTCTCTCAGTCAGGTGGTGGATTAATTCACGAAAATTGAAAGGGCTTTAGCCCTTAAAAAAACAACATTATTGGATTCAGTCTACAGCAAATACGAACCCGTTATAGGACTTGAAGTTCATGCGCAGCTAAAGACAAAAAGCAAAGCTTTTTGCAGTTGCTCAACTGATTTCAATGCTTTACCGAATACAAACGTTTGCCCGGTTTGTCTGGGTCACCCCGGTACACTGCCTGTACTTAACAAAAATCTGGTTGAATTTATTTTGAGACTTGGAACAGCAACTAATTGTGATATAAGAGAGAAGTCCATTTTTGCCAGGAAGAACTATTTTTATCCTGACCTTCCAAAAGGTTACCAGATATCACAGTTTGACCAGCCCATATGTGAGCACGGAAAAGTTGATATAGAGAACAAAACAATCGGTATTACACGCATTCACATGGAAGAAGATGCCGGGAAATCGATCCATGATTTTTCGTCCGATGAAACACTTGTCGATCTCAACAGGTGCGGCGTTCCGCTTATTGAAATTGTCAGCGAGCCTGATATGCGCACTTCGAAAGAGGCTTATGATTACCTGACGATGCTAAAGCAGCTTGTTATTTATCTTGATATTTGCGATGGCAATATGGAAGAAGGCAGCCTAAGATGCGACGCGAATGTTTCTGTCAGGCTCACGGGAACAGAGAAGTTCGGCACAAAATGCGAGGTTAAGAACCTGAATAGTTTTAAGAATGTATCTGACGCGCTTGAATATGAAATTAAGAGGCAAATCGAGCTTATTGAATCAGGCGGTGAGGTCATACACCAGACAATGACGTATGATGCGAAACTAAAAGCTACAACGCCAATGCGTTCAAAAGAAGAAGCGCATGATTACAGGTACTTTCCGGAGCCAGACCTTGTTACAGTATATGTAGATGAAAAGTGGAAGGCCCAAGTGAAGAGCAATCTTCCTGAGCTGCCTAAAGATAAGACTAAACGGTTCATTAATGAGTATTCATTGCCTGAATATGATGCAGCAGTGTTAACTCAGAACCGTGAACTGGCACAATATTTTGAAAATGTTTGCCGTAATGTTGATATGAAAAGCTACAAAACTGCAAGCAACTGGGTAATGGGCGAAGTGATGAGAATACTTAATGACAGGAAGATAGATATAACTGAGTTCAATGTAAATGAAAAGAACCTTGCATCATTAATTAATTTGAT
>JBDTNV010000256.1:0-2904 GCA_039933555.1 Ignavibacteria bacterium | reverse complement strand
AAGCTTCATGTTATCTTTTATCTTCCATGTAGCTTTACCCAGCCAGTACCAGTTATTATTTTGTCTTGGAGCAAACTTCGTTCCTTTAAAAATTGATGAATATAGTTGTTTTGCTTTATACCCGGGGAAGTTATCGTCTGTCAATCCTGCAACTGATGTAAAGCCGTCGGAGATATTCATAAGGAAATTCCCGAAGAATGTAATTTCACCGGGGAGCTTAATGCCAAGCAGTTTTTTGAATAGGAATTTTGTGATTGGCTCAGGTCCGCTTATGTTAGCTTCAAATACATCTGTGTTGAACGATGATTTAGAGTTTTTATTAAAGCCCAAATTATCTCTTTTATATGAAAGATTAAGCGAGTATCTCTCATAATTTCCGTCTTTTGTCTTTACATTCACAACACCCGAGGTTGCCTGACCGTACTCAGCATTATATCCGCCGGTAATTACTTCAACTTCTTCGAGCGCCTGCGCTGAGAGCTGTAAACCAAAGCCCGTACCCGCCAATGGATCCTGAACTGAAACACCATCCAGTAAAAATGAATTATCATCTGAACGGCCGCCGCGTATAAATAGCGCATCATCCTGTTTTATCACGCCGGGCTGAAGTGTTACAACATCTATGACATTTTCAACAATTTTACCTTCAATATCCTTGGCATTCATTACATGTTTGCTTTCGGTCTGTTCTATATCAAGCAAGGGCCTTTCGCCAACAACTAAAATCTCCTCGCCAACCGTAAATGATGATGTGTTTAAATTTATGCTAAGCTGTGTGACTTCATCATTCTTAACTTTAATATCAGTATACTCAACAGTTTTATAACCGATAGATGATACTGCAACTACGTAAGAGCCCTCAGGGACCTTTGCCAAAGTATACTTGCCGTCAATATCAGTAGCTGTACCAATATAGCTTCCCTTTATTTTTACATTAACATCAGGTATCGGATTCTTAGCAGAATCAACAACTACACCCGATATAGAACCTGTCTGGCTGTATAAATTCACAGTCAGGATAAAAAGGGTTATCAATATTTTTGGTAAATGTTTTGTCATATTAGTTTACACCGAGATCAATTTATACCAAAATCACTTAATACTTTTCTTAAGAAAACACCGCCGTTACCGTTGAAATCCATTCTATTAAGCGGAACGGACATGAATACTACTTTTGGATTCACAGCAAAATCCTTAATGCAAATTGTGATCTTAGCAGTATCGTAAGGTGGATTTAACGGCAGTTTGTAAATAACCGGAGTCCCTGTGTGATATTTTATTCCTCTTACTCTATCGGGTGAGGGTGAGCCTGACTCCAAAACCGGGTATGAATTATCAAATAGAATTGTCTGCGTTTGCAGAGGCAGACTTGTAAACTGGAACGCTGTTAAGCTATCTACCGGCGCAAAATTAATTATGTTTCCCTGAGAAGTAATATTATCAGGGAATCCTGTTGAAAAGAATACTTTTCCGCCTGAGGCAAGATAAAATGGTAATGTTTGCTGCGCCAGATCGAAATTTGCAATATCGCTTGTATTATTCCCGCGGTTGGCAAACCAGATAACGCACTGGAATAATTTCAATGTTTCAATGAACATCGGGTTAACTATTTTGGGAATATTCCCGCCATTATTCACTTTTATATCAAGCTTGCTGTATTGAATTGTATCCATAGCCGTCTGATAAAAGGTTACAGCCTGATTAACATCTGTCGGCGCTGTTCTGAAGTAATCATTTATCAGAAGCACTCTTCCTGTAACGGGCCTCACAAACCATGTGCGGCTGGAGTCCGGCATTCTAACAGTAGGGGAGTATATACCTGCGATATCTTTAACTTTAAGAAATAATTTATTGTTCTGCCCGGGTATTATTCCATTTGCCTGCCTTACAGTCAATGTTGTAGTAGTAGCCGGCAGTTCATTCCACGATGAAGTATCATTTAATGCCCAGTAATATTTGCTGATTGAATTATTCCCATCGGGATCAGTACCTGTCCAGGCAAAAGTTGCCACAGTGAACGTCGTATCAGGAATATTTGTACCGGCATTGAATGCTACACTTGGTGGTGAATTAAAAACAGGATAAAGGTTTGTTGCTGGTGTTGGATCAATATTATCTTTATCATCAACAGCGGCTACCCAAAATCTGAAGGTGCTGTCATTGCCAACTATCACCAGTTGAAAAGTACTGTCATTACCTTCTGAATATGTCCAGTTGGTGCTATCGAATGAGAACCTGTAGCCTTTTATCAATCCATCCGGATCATCACCCCACCAGGTAATTTTAATTCTCGTTATCTGGGGACTGATTATGCTATCCGGAAATAATGATAAATAAGTTTCCGGCGGCGAGTTGGTGCCAACTCCCTGAGGCACATCAGTGCAGCTTTCGAGGATGAGTAATCCTGTAAGCATTACAATTATAACCGCAATATTTAAATTAATTTTTTTCAAAAAAATCATTTGTTTTATAAATTCCCATGAACCCCCATTGCAGTTTTTAAAAACCCTGCCAAAAATACTTTTAATCTGAATATAACTAATACACCGGCTTTATATCCCCCCTTTAACAAAGGGGGGACTATATTAAGCAATGCTCATTTAACAACAATTCATCATAAAGCACATTCCATCATAAATTTAAGATGGGGGTTGTGCTTTTGTATCTTAAACTATTTTACCAAAACCATTTTCTTTACATCTCTAAAATGATTGCCGCTGAATGTATTAGCTTCAATCACATACACATACATTCCTGATGCCAGATCTTTGCCATCGAACTGAACTTCATATTTACCTTTGTTCTGTATTCCGTTCACCAGGGTTTTTACTTCCTGTCCGAGTAAATTGAATATCTTTACTGTTACCTCTGCTTCAGTTGGCAGGTTGTAAACAATATTTGTAA
>JBDTNV010000255.1:0-2979 GCA_039933555.1 Ignavibacteria bacterium | reverse complement strand
GTGTTTTGGAAGAACCTGGAAACCAGCGAGTGTATAGAGTCCTCTCCAGTTTGGCTGTGAGAGCGTGAATTTTACTTTATACTGATCATTTTCAACCATTTCAACTTTATCGATCATATCAAAGTAATTTCGTAATGCAGCGTCATCAACAAACGGGATCTTTATAACCTTTAATGTAAAGATAATATCGGCAGCTGTCAGCGGTTTGCCATCGGAAAATTTCGCATCCTTATTTATTACAAATGTGTATGAAAGATTATCCGGGGAGACTTCAGGCATTGCGCAAAGTGAAGGAATAAGTTCATAAGTAACTTTATCCTGTCCCAGGAGTGTTTCATAAATATAGGAATCTATTTCTGAAGCGCTTGCATCGTTTGATACTATAGGGTTTAATTTTTCAGGGTCAGACATTTCTCTGATGATAAGCCAATCACCTGAAACGGCGCTTGCTGTATCAACAGCCGGAATATCATTAGACTGATTCTTGTTATCTGTTTTTTGCTGTGTGGTTTTTCCTCCGCAACCGGAGATAATAATTGAAAGAACCAATACTGCGAGGAGGGCAGTGGATTTTAGTTTATTCATGGTAGAATATATCTATTAAATTGGTAAAATATATTAAATTTGAAGAAAAAATTAAAAAATTTGCTTTATAAAACGCAATTTATCTATATAATTGATAATTTCAACTGCAAAATGAATTCTTTTAGAAATATTTGTTTTTTGCGAAAAAATTCAATTACCTGACTGGTATTTCCGCTGGTTAGCGGGTACCCACCACTCCGGCGTATGATAAGCAGTTGGCGGCGTCGGATACCATCTTACATTTTTGAACCTGTCAGAATATACATATTTTGCTTTTGGAGTCCACAGGAAAGTGTATGCCTGGTCATCATATAAAACCTTCTGCAGCTGCTTATTGATTTCTATCCTTTTTGTCTCGTCAAATTCTTTGCGGTATGCAATCATTAATGAATCTGCAGTTGGGTTAGAGTAACTTCCATAATTACTGCCATCATTTTTTGATTGTGATGAATGGAATATCTGGTACTGGTCAGGCGGGAAATCTGTCAAAACCCAGGCGCCCATTAACGCGTCAAATTCATGCTTCTTTATTTTTTCAAGGAATACTGACCACTCAAGAACCTGAATTTCAGCAATTATTCCTATCTTCTTTAGCGCATCAGCAATAACCAGTATAGTCTGCTTGCGTGACTCATTGGTATTAAGCAAGTATGTGAATTTAAAATCCACTTTTTTACCATTTACCATTTTATCCAGTACACCATCGCCATCTGTATCTTTCCAGCCCGCTTCGCTTAACAGCTGTTTTGCTTTATCGGGGTTGTAATCAATCGGGGCAAGATCTGAATTAAAATTCTTTTTATCACCAAAATAAATTGGGCTTTGTATGGGTACGGCAAGTCCGTACTGAACTTTATCAATGATAAGTTTTCTATCAACCAAATAAGCCATAGCCCAGCGAACTTTAAGATCGCTGAATAAAACACTGTTCATATTATATCCGATGTAAACAAACTGCGGCTCAAACGGGTCAGCTTTCTTCATCCCGAACTGTTCAGGATTTGCCAGCTCTTTAACAAAATCCATAGGTTTTGTTACGTACATGTTATCGATCTCTTTGTTCTTAGCGGCAACAGTTGCGGCGCTTTGATCCTGGATAACCCTTATGATAAGCTTCTCTGGATAGGTCATTCCATGAACAGCGGTATTATTCCAGTAATTAGGATTACGTTTAAAATAAACCCATTGACCTGTATCCCATTTCTCAAAAATATAGGGACCCGAGCCTATCAATCTTTTCGGGTCGCGGTTTGCTTCCTGTGAATTGAACGCATCGGCAAATTTTTTCATCGCGGGATTTTTAAGCGAAGTTGCAACATCTTTGCATTCATCAAAAGTATATTTATCAGTTAAATGTTCAGGGTCAGCGGCTTCTTTTGACATTATCTGGATATCACTGAGCGCATAAATAGCTTTAAAATACGGACGCGATAATGTGAATTTTACCGTGTATTTATCTCCGTTAACAAGATCAACACTTTTCAGCATATCAATTGCCTGGCGTGATTGTGCCGCATCTACCTGCGGATTCATCATTGCCTTAAAATTAAATATTACATCTTCACCGGTCAATGGTTTACCGTCAGAAAATGATATGTTCTTTTTGAGCTTGTAAATATACGTCAAATGGTCAGGGGTCTCCTCCGGAGCTGCTTCACAAAGCCAGGGGACAAGCTCATAGTCCATCCTTCCGGCTGCCCACATCAGCCGCTCAAACACGTGGAGAGAAAACTCCCTTCCTGTAGCATCCTGCAGAGTAACAGGGTTAAGACTCTGCGGGTCAGCCAGCTCTCTTTGGATAAGCCAATCGCCAATTACCGCGCCGCTTGTATCAACAGGGGCAACTTTGGTATAGTCATCTTTATTTTCATTTTTTGATGCATCCTTTTTGGAACAATTTATTGAAGAGAGGGCTACGAGGGCTGAAAAAAGAAGGAGAGTAAAATACGTTTTCATACTGTATTTGTTTAATTATTCAAAGTCGTGTTCCAGGTACTCTACAGATCGTTCATAACCTATGTTCGCGTCTTTGAATTTGGATTTATTGTTAATTGCCATTTCAAGTTTTTCGCTGAGAGCTTTTGCGGCATCATAGCCGTAATGCTTGCAAAGATAGTTGAGCGATATTATCTCGGAAATTACTGTTATGTTCTTCCCGGGGAATATTGGCAGCCTTACAAAAGGAAGCTCAACCCCAAGTAATTCTATTGTTTCTGTTTCAAGTCCTGTGCGTGTATATTCTTTCTTCGGGTCCCATTCTTCAAGGTTTACCAATAGCTCAACCCTTTTCTGGAATCTTATAGCTCTGATGCCGAAAACACTTCGAACGTCTATAATGCCAAGTCCGCGTATTTCCATAAAATGTTTAACAAGCTCTGTGCCTGTACCCATTAA
>JBDTNV010000254.1:0-2987 GCA_039933555.1 Ignavibacteria bacterium | reverse complement strand
ACGAACCATTTACAGATTTTTCAAAACCCAAAAATGCTAATAAATTCCGTGAAGCGCTTGCAAAAGTTCACAATGAATTGAATAGAGAATATCCGCTGGTTATAGGTGGAGAAATGATAATTACAGAAGATAAAATATCATCTCTCAATCCGTCAAACACATCTGAAATAGTTGGAAGAATCTCAAAAGCTAACCCCGAAATGGCGAACAGGGCAATTGAAACTGCGTATGCCAAATTTGATGAATGGAAAAGGGTACCTGCAAAGAAACGCGCTGACTTTCTGTTTAAAGCAGCAAAGATAATGCGCAAAAGAAAATTTGAATTTGCAGCGTGGATGGTTTACGAAGTAGGAAAGAACTGGGCTGAAGCTGATGGTGATGTTGCCGAAGCAATTGACTTCATGGAGTTCTATGCAAGAGAAATGCTTAGATATGAGAAAGGAATAAAGCTTGTAAAGATCAAAGGCGAAAATAATAAACAGCATTACATACCTTTAGGCGTGGGTGTAGTTATTCCGCCATGGAACTTCCCTCTTGCAATACTTGTAGGTATGACAACTGCAGCTTTTGTAACCGGTAATACGGTGGTTTTAAAACCATCAAGCGATTCACCGGTAATAGCGTATAAATTTATGGAACTGCTCGAGGAGATAAAACTCCCTGCAGGTGTAGTTAACTTTATACCCGGTTCAGGCGGGTCAATTGGTGATATGATAGTTGAGCATCCGTTAACAAGATTTGTATCGTTTACAGGTTCAAGAGAAGTTGGCTTGAGGATAAACCAGTTAGCAGCTAAACCGCAGCCTGGACAGAAATGGATAAAGCGTGTTACCGCTGAAATGGGCGGGAAGGATTCAATAGTAGTTGATGGAGACCTTAAATCAATGGATGAAGCCGCAGCAGGCGTTGCTTCGGCGGCATTTGGTTACCAGGGGCAGAAATGCTCTGCGTGCTCCAGAGTAATAGTTCACGAAAAGATATATGATAAGTTCATTGACCTGCTTGTTGATAAGGCATCGGCAATTAAAGTAGGACCGGCAGATGAAAATCCGGGAATGGCATCAGTCATTAATAAACGTTCGGAAGAGAATATACTGAACTATATCAAAAAAGGCGTCGAGGATGGTGGGAGGATAGTTTATGGCGGGGCAAAAGTTAATGATAATGGGTATTTTATAGAGCCTACTATCATTGCGGATGTTAAGCCAAATGACACTATCTCACAGGAAGAAATATTTGGACCGGTACTTGCCGTTATTAAGGTCAAGGATTTCGACGAAGGTATTCAGGTTGCAAATAATACTGAATATGGTTTAACCGGCGCGGCATATTCTAAAGATAAAAAGAAAATAAAGAAAGCATCAGAAGAAATATTTGTCGGTAATTTGTATCTCAACAGGAAATGCACAGGCGCTTTAGTCGGTGTTCACCCGTTTGGCGGTTATAATATGAGCGGGACATGCTCTAAGGCAGGCGGGTTTGATTACCTGCTTCTTTTCATGCAGACAAAAATTACTGCTGAGAAGTTATATAAATAGAAAAGTTTCATTAATAATAGTAATTGGCTGACCAGGATGTAATAATTGCAGGCGCAGGTATTGTTGGGCTGGCAACTGCACTAAGTGTGCTCAGGTCAAAGCCCGGAACAAAACTTACAGTTATAGAAAAAGAAAATGGTGCAGCAATGCATCAAACCGGGCATAACAGCGGAGTAATACACTCCGGTATTTATTACAAACCCGGAAGTTTAAAAGCGCAGAACTGTATATCAGGTTATCACCTGTTAATTGAGTTTTGCAAACAGAATGAAGTTAAGTATGATATTTGCGGCAAAGTAATAGTAGCCGTTAATGATAGTGAGTTACCGATGCTTAAGAGTATTTATGAAAGAGGCATCGCAAACGGACTCACAAAAATAAGGATAATTGATAAGGGTGAACTTAAAGAATTAGAGCCGTTTGCAAGAGGTGTTAAGGCAATTCACGTACCATACACAGGGATTATTGATTATAAAGATATTGCGAAGAAATATGCTGAGTGTATAGTAAAACTTGGCGGCATAATCAGGTTTAATGAAAAAGTTGTTAAGGTAAGCAGCAGAAGCAGTGAAATCGAAATAGTTACACAAAACAGTTCTTTTAATACAAAAATATTTGTCAATTGCTGCGGACTTCAGTCAGATGAAGTTGCAGGTTTATCTGAAAAAAGGCTTGATACACGAATTATTCCTTTCAGGGGTGAGTATTATAAAATTAAACCTGAAAGAAGGATGCTTGTAAATAACCTGATATATCCTGTTCCTGATCCTGCATTCCCTTTTTTGGGAGTTCATTTTACAAGAATGCTGGATGGCGAAGTAGAAGCCGGTCCAAATGCGGTGCTTTCTTTCAAAAAAGAAGGTTACCGGAAATCCAGTTTCAGCTTTAGAGACAGCATGAAAACATTTTCGTGGGGCGGTTTTTACTCGATAGCATCAAAATATTACAGGACGGGTTTCGGTGAGTTTCGCAGGTCATTTAGCAAGAAAGCTTTCGTTAAGGCATTGCAGAAATTAATGCCTGAAATAAGAGAAGATGACCTGACTCCGGGAGGAGCAGGAGTCCGGGCGCAGGCAATTAGTATTAACGGAAAGCTGATTGATGATTTCCTGATTCACGAAAACGGCAATATTATAAATGTTTTGAATGCACCATCCCCTGCTGCAACATCAAGCCTTTCAATAGGCGAAACAATAGCAGAGAAAATAAAAACTAAATTATAATTTAAGATGAAGGCATTAAAATTCTTTACCGCATTGCTTGTTTTGGGAGTCATCATGAACTGCAGCAAGATATCAGAGAAAGTCGAAGAAAAGGTCAACGAAAAGGTAAATGAGAAAATTGATGAGAACCTGAAAAAAATTGATTCAACATTTGACAAGAAAAAACTTGATTCACTAATGAAATCACTTGATACACTTAAGTCAAAGGCTGATTCACTTTTTGAGC
>JBDTNV010000253.1:0-3197 GCA_039933555.1 Ignavibacteria bacterium | reverse complement strand
CCGCCGGCTTTACCGATCCGTGCAATCACTTCGTCAATAATACCATCTGCGTTCAGGTAAACCATAGCGCCTTTATCGCTTGGTGTGTAACCATCGCCATGAACGATTGCGCCGCTTACTCCTTCGCCATCACCGGGGAAAAACCCCATGCGAAAGGGTCCCATCATCTGGTCAGAAATGGTGGATTCAAAAATAGCTTCGTAAAACTTTTTCGCCCTTTCGAAATCAGATACGGGCAGCTCAAACCAGTTTATTGTGTTTCTCATATCAATAAAACCTTTCTATAATGTTTGTAAATTTTTATGTAACAAACTTAAGGGTTTGTAATGTAACTCACTTCTTAATTCTTGCTAATTTATGCTCAAAGGAAGTATAAGATTCACGCGCCACTTCAGGGGACATGCCGTATTTCTGTTTAAATAGCCAGCTAAAGGAGCTGAGGCTCGAAAAACCAACCTCCAGGCAAACTTCTGTAATACTCATTTGGCTTTTCATAATAAGATTTGAGGCTCTGGCAAGTCTTTTAAATGTAATGTACTGGTATGGTGTCTCATTAAATACATTCTTAAATAGCCTGATAAAATGAAAGTTGGACATGCATGCAACTTTTGCGGCATCTTCAATTTTTATTTCAGTATTAAAATTATCATCAATGTAATCTTTGGCGTCATTAATTTTCTTATACACTTCAATTTTGGTTGATCTTTTTACAGCGGGTATCCTGTGTATTTCCTCACCAACCTGCTTGTGAATTTCAAAGAGCACTTTTAACAGCAGGTAGAACTCTTCCTCAAGCCACTGGTCATCATTAAATCCGGTTTTGGCAGCGAGTGCAAATTTATAGATATAAGGCATCAGCCTGCCATCAAAGGGATAGATCATTTCCATAAATGTAACCGGCTGGTTTGATGCAGACATATTATGCGCACCATCAAGAATATTATCCTCACTGGCAATAATACTGCCAAGCACTTCCTCTGCAAATGATCTCCTGAAAAGGACTGATAGAGTCTCAGATTCAGTTTCAGACTGTATGCGTGCTGAATACTTCTGCCCGTTATTAAAAATTAAATAATTGTACGGCTGAACTCTGTAGTTCCTTTGCTTTGTGGCAAAGTATTCTTCACCTTTGAGAGTGAATTTCAATGTCAGCGGCCCTGTATGGAGCGGGTAGTATGCTGATTTGGTCCTGTTGTATATTACCATATTTGGCCAGCCTGACTCGATTTCAGGACAAGGCGAATTTACATTAAAGCCCGGTTTAGTGTAATCAGGATATCCTTTTAGGATCATGGTTTATGGTTTAAGCGAGAGCAGACAATTTTATGCATAAATGAAGAATTTTTCAATTGAAAAATGAATAAATTTTGGAATAATGCCGGACAGCCCTAATTTTAACTTGACAAATCAGAAATGTTGTATTATTTTGGAAACTAATAGAACGATTTTCGTTTCCAATGACTACAGAAGAAATATTACAACCCGGTACCCTGCCTTTTTCAGATGAAAAGATGAAGATCCTGAACTATTCACAGGAAAGATTTTTCCGTGAAGGATTTTACAAAATAACTATGGATGAGCTTTCCAAAGAGCTTGGTATAAGCAAAAGTACTCTATATAAGAACTTCCCTTCAAAAATTGACCTGCTTCAGGATACAATAATTCTGTTAATAAGTACAGTCAAAACAAAAATTATTGGCTCGATCAATTCTGATAAAAATGCTGTAGAGAAGTTTGTGATGGTAATCCAGGTATTAACGGCAACCATAACACGCTTTTCGGATAAATTTATGAACGACTTACAGCATCATGCACCGCAGATATGGCAGAAAGTTGACGAGACACGGAAGAAATTAATGTATGAACATATTTCAAAAATAATTGCGCAGGGACAGAGGGAAAAACTGATAAAAGACTATCCCCCTGAAATAATAATAACACTAATAACCGGCGCTATAAGGGGAATAGTGAATCCACAATTCCTTATTACAACAAGCTTTAGTTACGATGAAGCTGTACACTATGCATTCAAAATACTGCTTAACGGAATTTTCACCAAAAAAGGACAGACAATTTTTAACAAAATAAAATTATAACAATGAAATTAAGTATAATTTCAGGATTGATATTATTATGCTCTATACTTACCGCCGGATGCGGGAGCAACAAAGAGAGCAATTCAATTGTAGCCTCGGGTACTATTGAATCAGTAAACGTTACCATTAGCTCAAAGACATCAGGCACTGTAAATAAGATTAATTTCAAAGAAGGTGACAGGGTAAAAAAAGGCGACCTTCTTATAGAGATAAGCCATGATATACTTGATATACAGCTAAGGCAATCCGAAGCCGGAGTTGACTTAGCCAACGCGCAGCTTAAGCTATTAAGGAGCGGTGCAAGGCGCGAAGATATAAAACAATCCGAGGAGCTGGTTAAACAGGCTAAGATAAACCTGGAACTCGCAAAACAGGATAAAGACAGGTCAACTGAGCTTTACAGGCAGGATGCCGCCACCAAGAAATTATATGATGATGCTGTTGGGAGGTATGACCTGGCATTAACGCAATTAAATTCCACAAAGGAAAATCTAGCCAAAGTTAAAACCATTATCAGACCCGAAGAAATTGAGCAGGCTCAGGCAAATCTGAAAAAAGCTGTATCAATGGTTGATATGCTGAAACAGAATATTGAAGACTGCAGAATATTTGCACCATCAGATGGCTTTGTCTCGAAAAAATTCATAGAAGAAGGCGAAATTGCAGTGCAGGGCGGTTCGCTGCTTAGATTAAGTAATCTTGAAACCGTTAATATCGTTATATATATACCTGAGAGTGACCTTGCTAAAGTTAAGCTGGGTCAAAATGCTGAAATTAAAATTGACGCATTCAAAGATAAAGTATATACAGGCAAGGTAATATTTATTTCACCTGAGGCTGAGTTTACTCCGAAGAATATTCAGACTCCCGATGAGCGTACAAAACTTGTATTTGCAGTTAAGATAGAAATTCCGAATCCGCAGTTTGAGCTGAAACCCGGCCTGCCGGCGGATGCGATTATCAATTTTCAATGAGTAATGAACAATGAGAAATGAGAAATGAGCAATGAGAAATGAGAAATGAGCAATGAGAAATGAGCAATGAGAAATGAGCAATGAGAAATGAGAAATGAGAAATGAGAAATGAGAAATGAGAAATGAG
>JBDTNV010000252.1:0-3209 GCA_039933555.1 Ignavibacteria bacterium | reverse complement strand
CTTCTGCTGATGAAGCGGGGAATAAGCCAATTAAATCATCCTTATCTGCGGGATTGCGGTTTTCAATATACTGGTTGGTTGAGGGTGCGATCCACTCGCCATTAATTAAATTTAAATATTTTTCTGACATGTAATTTATTATATGGAATTATTTGTAATATTTACAAAAATACTGATAAATTCAGACTCTTAATATGAATAATTCTTTCTCAAAGTTATTGTAAAATATGACGTTTAAAGCATTTAAATGTAATAATAGCGAGACACGAATCTGTCGTGCCACGAATAGAGTATTCAGTAATTATTGAAAAATAAATTATTTTAACAAAAAGGAAGTTTTAATAGAAACTAATTTCGTGGAACGAGTAAAAGAATATGTTAAAAAGATATTCGTGCCACGAAATAAGAGTTCTGCAATATTATTATGTATTAATGAGATGTATATTTATTCAGCTTATAGAATTACATATTCGTGGCACGAAAGCAATAGCATCCCTTTATAAATTGTTTAAGTTCAATTTTAAAAGTAAATTTGCAATAATATATAAACAAATATTATTCACAACTTCACATGGCTAAATTAAAAGGTACGGGAACTGCGCTTGTAACTCCATTTAAACGTAACGGAACAATTGACGAAAGATCATTACGCGCACTGGTTGATTGGCAAATTAAGAGTAAGGTTGAATTCCTTGTGCCATGCGGCTCAACTGGTGAATCAGCCACAATGACCCGTGAAGAGCGCCGCCGTGTGATCGAAATTGTTGTGGACCAGAATGCAGGGCGTATACCGGTTATAGCGGGAACAGGAACCAATTCCACATTGGATTCACTTGACCTGACACACGATGCAAAAGAGGTAGGAGCCGATGCTGTATTACTTGTTGGACCCTACTACAACAAACCCACACAGGAAGGTTTCTACCAGCATTTTAAGAGGATTGTTGAAGAATGTAATGTAAAGGCTGTATTATATAATGTGCCGGGTCGTACAGCATCAAACATGCTGGCTGAAACTACCCTGAGGATTGCTGAAGATGTTGAAAATGTAATTGCTATTAAAGAGGCCTCAAACAATCTTGAGCAGATAATGCAGATTATTAAGTACAGACCAAAGGATTTTGCAGTGCTCTCAGGTGAGGATTCATTAACACTCCCCATAATTACTGCGGGAGGTGATGGAGTCATAAGCGTTATATCAAATGAAGTGCCAAAAGAGTATAGCGATATGACAAGAGCTACATTAAATGGTGATCTAAAGAAAGCTCAAGAGCTGCATTACAGACTGTTTGAATTAATGAAAGCTAACTTTCTTGAATCAAACCCGATCCCTGTAAAAACAGCATTGAATATGATGGGAATGATGGAAGATACACTAAGGCTGCCGCTAACTAAAATATCAAAACAAAACCGCGAAAAACTGAAGAAGGTTTTGAAGGATTTAAAACTAATATAAAAAAATGTCATTCCTGGGTATGCGGGAATCCAGCTTGAGAATGAGTGTTGTTTTTGTATTAAAATAAGTGGATTCTTCGTTCGCTTTGCTCACTCAGAATTACAAAACTACTTCACTAACACCATTTTCTTAACCGCCGAAAATCCATCATAGCTTAACCGGTAAAAATAAACACCGCTTGGATTTGAAGCTGCATTCCAATCAGCTTCATATTTTCCCGGTTTTAGATTCTGATTAACGAGAACTTTTACTTCTTTGCCAAGAACATTGTAAACTATTAAGCTAACTTTGGATATTGAATTAACCGCGGAAACATCAAACTTTATTTTTGTTGACGGGTTAAAAGGATTCGGTATATTCTGATATAATGAAAACTCACCGGGTATTTCAGTGCCTATTTGCTGAATGCCAAAAACATCCCAGTTCTCATAATAATATAAACCTCCCTTAACATTCCCAAGGAAAAGGTCCGGGTCAGTATCTGAATTCAGATCAACAATTGCCGGTACAGTGTTCTGAAAAGCGTTTATTCCAGCATAAGTTGTTGTTACCAAAGTAAAAGTTGGATTAGAAATTGTTCCTGTATTCCTGAAAAATGCTATTGCTCCAAGCCTGTTACCAACCAGTAGATCAAGATCCCCGTCACCATCCAGATCACCAAGTGAAGGAACCGCATCATTGCCAACATTAACACTCATGTAATTATTGCTAATAAACTGGTAATTGAATATAGTTGTAGTACCATTATTTTTGTAGTAAGTCAATCTTCCGCTGGAATTACCAACAAGTATATCAAGGTCACCGTCATTATCTAGATCAGCAAGGCATGGCGCGCTTGCCTGTGAGAGGTTCATTGTATCAAGCTGTGATGGAGTATATGTAAATACCGGATTTGTTAAAGTGCCGGTATTCTTAAAAAATCTTAATTTAGCCAGCGCGTAAAATCCAACTACCATATCTTTTTTGCCGTCACCATCAAGATCTCCAACTGCAGGTGCGTAATTGAAATTATTTATGTTTAACGGGAGACTATCATTTTCCAGAGTAAATGCAGGCTGTGTCGCAGTCCCTGTATTCCTGAAAAAACCAACTGATTTATCGCAACCAACAAATAGATCTTTATCGCCGTCATTATCAATATCAGCAAAAGCAGGGTAGCTGTATGATCCAATATCTGCTGACAATATAAAATTGTCTGTGATTTTGGTAAATACAGGATTATTCACCGGACCCTGATTCTTATAAAAAACGAAATTATCTATTGTCTTTGATCCTATTAACACACCGATAAAGAAATCATTCTTGTTATCGCCATCAATATCGTAAACACCGGGCATATTAAACCCACCGCTGTAGTATGGATTAGGTTCAGGTGAAGTTGTATCAATAAAATTCCACTGAAAATTTTGTGAAGTGCCTGTATTTTTTATGAAATAAATACTCAGTCCAAAGAGGTCACCCCAAAAGAGGTCCTTATCATTATCCCCGTCTATATCACCAAATACAATTGAGCTTGCACCATGCAGTGAGTGATCAGCTCCGCCCTGGATATTAATTCCATGCCCTTCAGGGAAAAAATCTGTAACGAATGTATAAATAAAATTTGCTGCGGTACCTGTATTTTGGTAATATGTAACCTGCCCGATTGCGCTCCCGGTCAGAAAATCAAGGTCACCATCGCCGTCAATATCAACTATTGTTGGGACACAAGCCGCTTCACTATTCATGTAATTATTGATATTGGTCTTTACCC
>JBDTNV010000251.1:0-3275 GCA_039933555.1 Ignavibacteria bacterium | reverse complement strand
AGGATTATAAAATGGTTCAGGAAGAAACAAATTTAGTGGTTGCTGATAATTCCGGCGCAAAGAAAGTACGATGCATAAGGGTTCTCGGCGGTTCAGATAGAAGGTATGCCGGTGTTGGAGACCTCATAGTGGTTTCTGTTAAATCAGCTATACCCGGCGGTAACGTAAAAAAGGGTGAAGTATCCAAAGCAGTTATTGTAAGGACGAAAAAAGAAACAAGAAGAAAAGACGGCTCATATATTAGGTTCGATGAAAATGCTGCGGTATTGATAAACGCAGAAAACGAACCCCGCGGCACACGTATTTTTGGACCGGTTGCCAGGGAGCTAAGGGAAAAACAGTTTATGAAGATCATTTCATTAGCACCGGAGGTATTGTAAGATGACAAAATTAAGAAAAAACGATAAAGTAAAAGTAATTTCCGGCAACAACAGGGGCAAAGAAGGTAAGATCCTTAAGATATACCGCTCAGCCGATAAGATAATTGTTGAAGGTGTTAATATTATTAAAAGGCATACAAAGCCAAACCAGAAGAACCCTCAGGGCGGAATTACACAAAAAGAAGCGCCGATCCAGGTTTCTAATGTAATGTTAATTGATCCAAAAGCAGGTGAGCCTACAAGGCTTGGTGTTCAGATAATTGATGAAGGCAGCGGCAAGAAGAAAAGAATGAGATACGGTAAAAAAAGCGGCGAAATTATTATAAGTTAATAGAATAATATATTCATATAGATGGCTAACGAGAAAAAAGAAAAGAAAACAGCAAAACCGGAAAAAACCGAAGAATCTAAAGGGAAAAAACCCGCAAAGAAATCCGAAGTTAAGGAAGTTTTTGTAGAGGAAAAGGTTCCTTCCAGGATGCTTGATCATTATAAAAGTGAGGTTGTCAAATCACTTTCAAAACAGTTTGGATATAAGAATCCTTTCCAGGTGCCAAAGATAGAAAAAATATCTATTAACGTTGGCGTCGGAGCTGCAACACAGGATCCTAAAATTGTTGATGTAATTGCAAAAGAGCTTGAAAATATTGCAGGTCAAAAACCGGTAATAGCTCTTGCGAAGAAATCAGTCTCTAACTTTAAGTTAAGGGAAGGTATGAAGATCGGCTGCAAAGTTACTTTAAGGAAAGCAAGAATGTATGAGTTCCTTGATAAGCTGATTAATATTTCAATTCCAAGAATCAGGGATTTCAGAGGCGTTCCGGATAAATCTTTTGACGGGAACGGGAATTATACTCTTGGATTAAAAGAGCATGTAATTTTCCCTGAAGTTAATGTTGATAACGTTGCAAAACAATTTGGTATGGATATTACGATAGTCACATCAGCAAAAACAGATGATGAAGCAAGAGAGCTCTTAAGGGCTTTCGGGATGCCGTTCGTTAAAAAAGAAGTTTCACAAAATTAATCAAGGAATAACTAATCTCGAGGAGTAAATATTGGCAAAAACATCACAGGTAGCCAGAGAAAATAAACGTAAGAAGTTAGTAGAAAAGTACGCTGAAAAAAGAAAAGAGCTTAAGGCAAAAGGCGATTACGATGCATTGAGCCAGCTTCCGCGAAACAGCAATCCTATCAGGCTTCATAACAGGTGCGCTATCACAGGCAGGGCAAGAGGATATTACAGGAAATTCGGGCTCTCAAGGCTGACTTTCAGGAACATGGCTCTTGAAGGAAAGATCCCCGGCGTTAAAAAAGCAAGCTGGTAATTTAGAATCAAGCTCGAAATAATTAAAAAGTAAAACTAAAGTATATAATGTATACCGATCCAATATCAGATTATTTAACAAGAATAAGAAACGCTCAGAAAGCCAAGAAGAAATCAGTTGAGATCCCTGCATCAAAGCTTAAATTAAGGATGACTGAGATTCTGAATAAGAATGGTTTTATCGGCGAATTTAATGTTGCTGAAACCAAGAATAAACAGGGCAGCATTGTTATTAAATTAAAATATAATAACAGCGAAGGCGTAATTATCGGGCTTGAAAGAGTCAGCCGTCCGGGTATCCGTAAATATGTGGAAACCAGCGGAATCCCAAAAGTTCTCAACGGTCTTGGAATAAATATTGTCTCAACATCAAAAGGTTTGATGACAGATAAAGAAGCTAAAAAGCTTGGTGTCGGTGGTGAAGTTCTCTGCAGCATTTGGTAATTTTTTTAATATAAAGTTTAAGTTTTAAAAATCAGAAATACATGTCCAGAATAGGTAAAAAGCCGGTTAAAATATTAAAAGGCGTCAAAGTTGAAAAATCAGGTGATAATATTACAGTTAACGGACCCAAGGGTACATTAAGCCTGTATGTAAATCCTGTCATAAAATCAGAGATCAGGGAAGATGAAATCGAATTTACCCGCGGTTCAGATCTGAAAAGGGAAAAATCTCTTCACGGTCTTTACGCGATTCTGGTTAAGAATATGATCAGTGGCGTTTCCGATGGTTTCAGCAAAAAATTAGAGTTAGTTGGTATAGGTTACCGCGCTGAAATTAAGCAGGGATACCTTTATCTGAACCTCGGTTTTTCTCATCCGATCATATTCACACCGCCTGTTGGAGTAAAAGTGGATGTTTTGAACGATACTTCTGTTCAAATATCAGGAATTGATAAGCAGTTGGTTGGACTTGTAGCTGCAAAGATCAGATCATTGAAGAAACCGGAGCCGTATAAAGGTAAGGGTATTAAATATGAGGGTGAGTTCGTCAGAAGAAAAGCTGGTAAAGCTGCGGCAAAATAACCTTCAGTTCACAAAATAAAGTATAGAAAAATAAATTTTTAGCAATAATGCCTACAAAGACAAAGTTAACACCGCGCGAAAAGATAAAATTAAGGCTCAGGAAAAAAATAATCGGTACTCCTGAAATACCTAGGCTGGCTGTATTCAGAAGCTTAAGTAATGTTTATGCCCAGTTAATTGATGATATAAACGGCAAGACAATTTGTTCGGTTTCATCACTCGTAAAGGGAGATGCAGCAGGAAAAGTTTCCAAGACAGATAAGAGCAAGCTTGTTGGTAAGAAAATTGCCGAAAAAGCTGCTGAAAAAAACATATCAAAAGTTGTTTTCGATAGAAACGGATACCTTTATCACGGCAGGGTTAAAGCAATTGCTGAAGCTGCACGTGAAGCAGGGCTTAAATTCTAAGAACTTGATAATTAGCGGCCCTAACGTTAAATTGAATTAAATATTTAATTTCTCGGGTCGTCTAAGGGCAGGACAGCGGCCTTTGAAGCCGTTAGTGGAGGTTCGAATCCTCCCCTGAGAACTGAATTCTTTAAAA
>JBDTNV010000250.1:0-3404 GCA_039933555.1 Ignavibacteria bacterium | reverse complement strand
GGGTTAGGATAATTCTGTGATAAGCTGAACCCATCAGGTATTGTATTCTGGTTCGGCTCTATTGAAACAATACCGCCCAAGTTTGCTATGTAGCTAAATTCTCCTCCTGCATATATATTTGATGGCGATGTAAAAAATACACAACTGAAATCTACTAAGGATGGTTCAATCGTATATGTCCAGGTAGCCCCGCCATCTGTTGTTCTGAACCTGTAACCTCCATCACCAACTGCAGCTCCATTTGTAGCGGAACCAAAATGAATATCATAGAGATAAGGATTTATTCCGCTATTATCGGAATGCTGAACTGACCAGTTTAATCCCCCGTTTGTTGTAGAAACAATAATACCGAGCGCACCACAGGCATACCCTTGCAGTGTATTCAGGAAAAACACTGAATATAAGTCCTGTGCAGTTTGACTGTTCTGAGAGTTCCAGTTTACGCCACCATTGGTAGTCCTCATTATGGTTCCATTATCACCGGTACACCATCCCGAAGAAGCATTAACAAAGTAAAAATCTCTAATGAATTCTGTGAAAGTAAAAGAAGAATTCCAGTTTACCCCATCGTTAGTGGTTTTATACAGATATGTTGTAGTTCCGTTATCCAGAACAGAATTACTGCCAATTCCGTATCCCGTTCCTACGGATGGGAAATTTATATCTGAAAGATTGTTAGTGCCAGAAAAAGTAGTTGGTTGCCAGGAGCCACCGGAATTTGTAGTCTTTGAAATTACACCAAGCCCAGTGTTTGATGTACCGCAAACAAATCCTGTAGAAGAGTTTTCGAACTTAACATCAAATAAACTATATCCGTTAAAAATATTCTGAGTCCAGGTAGTTCCACCGTCAATTGTTCTGTATAGAAGTCCTTCCCCGTTTGCGGCATAACCGGTAACTCCGTTTATAAAATAAAGTGAATATACCGGACTTTCGCTGCCAAGAGTACTAGTCCAATTTGCTCCTGAATTAGTTGAGTATTTTATTTGACCCCTATCTCCAACAGCGATTAATATATTATTGCCAACAAACTCTACCTCATAAAGAGGAGTTGAGTTAACAGGTGAAACCAAGGAAAAATTATCTCCTGAATCAGTTGACCTGAAAATTGAGCCGTTTGCCGAAGCAATTAATACAGTATTTGAATTATAATAAGTTACTGATTTTAACGAATAAGAAACACCACTTGGAATTGCAGTCCATGTACTGCCTTCGTTAGTACTTTTTGTAATTATACCGTTGGCTCCGCATGCAATAATATTTGTACTTGTAATTTTTATAACCGATAACAAACTGCCGGAAGTTGTTGTAAGATGAGAAGTCCATACTACACCCCCATCTGTAGAGGTATAAATTTTCCCGTCATCAGCGCACATATAAGCAAGTGAAGAATTGAAGAAATATACAGAATTAAGATTAACGCTGCCAACGATTTGGCTGCTCCAGGTATTCCCGCCGTCAGTTGTTCTTATAATGCTTCCTGAGGTTCCGCACGCTACCCCTGTAGTAGAATTAGCGAAATCAATATCAGACATAACATTTACAACACCCGAAGGAAATGGAATCCAGTTCGTACCTCCATTGGTTGTTTTATAAATATTTAAGTCTGTGTTTACAGCCCATCCTGTATTAACATCAAAAAATGTAACGGCATTATAATTGTTTGCAGAAGAGCCTGAGTAGAGGTTCTGCCAGCTTATTCCGTTGTCAGTAGATTTTCTTATGATGCCATTATTTCCAACCGCAAAGCCCGTCCCCGTATTGGGTAAAAATGACACATCGTTATAGTTGGGATAGAATTGCTGAACGATCCACTGTGAATAAACATTAATACTGCTAATGGCAATAATAAATATTAAAATAAATATTCTCATAATTGAATTTCCTTTTTTATTATTTTTCAAATGTTTTATTAAATTTCTGCATGCAAAGCTGAGCGCTTCATCAGTATTACCTTTTATCATTTTTTGAATTTTCTTAATCATAGTGTGAGTCTCCGGTTTCAATCGGTAGCCTTTGGGAATTTTCATGCATTGCTCCATAATTTACATGTTATGTTTAATGTCCTAAAAAGTGCACTTATGTGCACCTGATACAAACATATATTTTAAAGCATGGTTAGGCAAAGATATTTTTATCTAAATCTTACCATTATTTTACGAATAATCTATTTAAATACTTGTATTTTGATTAATAATTGATGATTTTGAGTCTAATTTATTACCAAATAATATGGAAAATCATAAGCTAATTAGACTTTTAAAAACTTTTTCTAAAAAAGAATTTAATGATTTTGAAAAATTTGCTTCATCTTCTTTGCACAATGAAGGTCGTAATTATACTGCTTTTGTTAGAGAATTAAGAAAATTTTATCCGGAATTCAGCAGTAACAAATTTTCAAAAAAAATTTTGTTTGAAAATATTTACAAAGGGAGGAGTCATTCTGAAACAATGGTTAATACTACCCTATCAAGAGTCTTAAAACTTGCAGAAAATTTTATGGGTTATAATTCTTATTTAAAGAAAAATATTAGTGCAAAGTATGATTATATTTCTGAACTCATGAACAGGGAATTATTTGATATTGCTGAAAAAGAACTGAAAGAATATTCAAACCTGATTGAAAATAATGAAGGGATAGCAGACGAGTGGTTTAAATCTAAAATGGAATACGAAATCCTTAAAGTACAACTTAGTTATCGGAATGACAGAAGCCAGGAAGCTATAAAGGCTTCACTGAATCAAACGGATTACTACATCAGATTTGCAATAATCAGATTAGCTCATTTTATTCATAACCTGAGTGTTGAAAATATTATGTATAATGTTGATTTCAAAAAAACATTTACAAATACTTTTATTTCTTCAATAAATCTGGATGATATATATCACAGCCTTAAAGATGATTCAAGTAAAAATGATTTAGATGAAATAACATTAATATATGTTCTTTGGATAATTTGTTTATTAAACCCTAAGCAAACCGATAAGTTTTATGAGATCAAGAAGCTTTTTTTAAAAAATAAAGATAAGTTTAATCATCATGAACAATATAATTTATTCCAGGCTCTCGAGGCAATTGCATGGTTTATGATCAGGGAGGTAAGCAGAGAGAAGTTTGAGCCGGAACTCTTAGACTTGTATAAAAAACGAATTGATTCAAACATTATTTCACCTGATAATACCCATATGAGAATAATACTATATAGAGCTATTCTTATTACATGTTTTTATAAACCGGATTGGAATTTTATTGATAATTATATAGTTAAATGCATTCCTATGCTTCAGGAAAAACACAGGGAAAATATGTACAACTTTTCTATGGCACATGTAAACTATTATAAAGAAAATTTTAATGATGCTTTAAAATTTAACAATAAGATTAATTTTGAAATGTTCGC
>JBDTNV010000249.1:0-3406 GCA_039933555.1 Ignavibacteria bacterium | reverse complement strand
AAGATAGGTGATAACATCTCAAGTGTATGAGGTATCTTAATTGTATAGTCAGAAAGCTCTTCAATATGTCCATCGGAATCAAAATCAGTAATAGTTATTACAACACCTTTTCTCGCTTTAACTTCGCGGATGTTTGATATTACTTTCTCGTATGTTGAATCCTTAGGCGCAATTACAATTACCGGCATGTTCTGGTCAATTAAAGCTATCGGACCGTGTTTCATCTCTGCCGCAGGGTAACCTTCAGCATGGATGTATGAGATTTCCTTCAGCTTCAGCGCGCCTTCAAGTGCGACAGGGAAGTTGTAGCCCCTGCCCAGGTACAACATGTGCTGGCAGTATTTAAATATCTTTGCTATATCAAGAATTTTATCATTTAATGCCAGGATCTCACGTATTTTCTCAGGTATTCTTAAAAGCTCATCAGTGATGGTTTTTATTTCGATATGAGTAAGTGAATTCTTGTATTGTGCAATCTTTAATGCAATTAACGCCAATCCTGTAAGCTGTGATGTGAAAGCTTTTGTCGAAGCTACACCAATTTCGGGACCCGCATGAGTAAAAATACCTGCATGTGTTTCCCTTGCGATAGTACTTCCTACAACGTTCACAATTCCGTAAACATCCGCGCCGCGTGATTTAGCTTCTTTTAGTGCCGCGAGTGTATCGGCCGTTTCACCGCTCTGGCTTATTACGAACATAATATCGTTCGGATAAATTACCGGGTTGCGGTAACGGAACTCAGATGCATACTCAACTTCAACTGGAATTTTGCACATCTGTTCTATCATATATTCGCCAACAAGTCCGGCATGCCAAGCTGTACCGCACGCTGAAATAATTATTCTCGGCGCAAATTTTAATTTTTCGATCACATTCATCAAACCGCCAAGCTTTACAAGTCCTGTATCTTTTATGATCCTTCCGCGCATTGTGTTTGTGATAGATTCAGGCTGCTCGTTAATTTCCTTGAGCATGAAATGTTCATATCCGCCTTTTTCTATCTCTTCGAGGTCAAACGTAATTTCTTCAAGCTCGCGCTCTATCTTTTCATCTTCAATTGTCTTAATTTCAAACTTATCCTTTGTGACAATAACCATCTCGCCATCCATCAGGTAAAGCACCTGGCGCGTGTGTGGAATTATTGCAGTAGCGTCAGAAGCGATTATGAACTCGCCTTCACCAACACCTAATACCAGCGGACTTCCTTTTCTTGCTGCTATTATCTTATCAGGATCAACCTTGGAAAGAACACACATACCGTAAGTCCCGTCAACTTCAGCAAGAGTAAGCTGTACTGCTTTTTCAAAATCCATTACATTTTTATAGTGAGAGCGTATTAAATGCACAAGGCACTCAGTATCGGTATCAGTCATGAACTGGTAACCTTCACGCTCAAGCCGGGTTTTAAGAACATTATAATTTTCTATAATGCCGTTATGTATTACAACAATTTCATTTCCTTCATCGAATATAGGGTGCGCGTTTTTGTTATTGGGCTCACCATGTGTAGCCCAGCGTGTGTGGCCAAACCCAATAGTGGCATTTTTATCATAACCGTTACCCGCTAAGAGTGTTTCAAGGTCAGTAACTTTACCTGCAGTTTTCCTTACGGCTATTTCATTATCAAACATAAGAGCAACTCCGGCTGAATCATACCCCCTGTATTCAAGCTTCTTCAATCCGCTTAAAATTATAGGAAGTGCCTGTTTATTACCTAAATACGCAACAATACCACACATGAATTTTTATGTTAGAAGTTTAAAAATCGGATTATTTTACAAGTAAACATACTATTAATGGTGTATCTAAACAATACCGCTAATACGTTACAATTTTGCTAAAATCCAGTTAATATTGAACAATATTTAGCCCAGTTCAATAGCGGTTCGAAATAAAATCCAAGCAAGATGTCGGGTAGCAATAGAATTAACAATAGAATCAGAGAGAACGTTTCAATTTTTGCTGATTTTACGGTATTTCTACCTGAAAAAATAGTAATACTGAGTTTAAAAATAAAGTAAAGAAATACTGCTGTTGATAAGACTCCTGCGGCTATTAGCCAAAAATAAGGTGTACCGCCAAGTGAAATGTATAACATTATTTTTCCTGTGAATCCGGCGCTTAGGGGAAAACCTGCTGAGGATATAAGAAAAAATATGAAAGAAAGAAAGAGAGTCTTATTATCTTTACCCAGACCCTTTAAGCCGGTGATATCATTCACCTTATAATTAGTGTTTATCAAATTGATGCAATATAGTAAACCCAGTGTATTGATCGCAAAAACAATAAGATTAAATATCACAGCAGAAATTCCACCAGGTGAACCAGATATTATTCCAATCAAAAGATAACCTGCCTGAGAAATAACAATATAGGTAACGATTTTTTTGAGGTCATTTTGCCATAGTATTACGAAGTTACCGGCCATAATTGATATAAGAGATATTACCGAAAGCATTAACTGCCAGTTTATACCTGCAATAAAGCTATATTGATTAAGATCGGTAATGAATGTGTTAGAATCATGAAAAATGATAACGGAAAATCTGGAGATAACAAGTATTACTGTCATTACATTAATGAGTGTAAATTGCGCAAGGTGGGGAAGCTTAATTTTCTCAGCAAGCAGAGGGAAACTTAAATTATAAGGCGCTGATAAAATTAAAAAAGCAAATCCGGAAATTATAAATATCACAGCAAGTATCATTACCAATACATTGTAAGGATTGAATGAAAGATATTTGGCCGCTTCGATATAGTCCCCGCTCCCGGTTACTCCGTAAATAAGGCTTATGCCGTAAAGTAATGCTGCCATAAATATACCTGAGGAAATGAAATACTTAATTGCCGGTTTAATTTCATAGTGAATAATAAGGTAAAGTGGAATTACCATAACCTGCAGCGAAATGAACAATACAAATAAATTAGATGAGCTTATGCATAATAAGGCGCCTATAACTGATACCAATACCAGACTAAATTCGCTTGCCTGCTCTTTATCATAAAACGCCAGGGCAATAATGAGTATTGCAAGAGATACCAACGCTCTTCCGCCATACGCAAAATGGTCTGCTGTTATTGTTCCTGTAAACAACAACTGTGGAGCGTAATAAACCTGCAATAGAGAGAATACAGCAGAGAGCAATATACCAATTACAAAGATGTAGTAGAAATACCCTTTGTTCCTGTTTGAAAAACCGCGCAATAAATTTAATATAATTACAGAGACGGCAAGAGATAGTTCAGGCAGAAAATTGAAAAGAATATTAATTATTTCCTGGTTCAATTATTATTAATACGTTCAATTTTCTTTTAAGAACTTCGGGAATTTAAAATCAAAAATGCAATAAAATATTTCGTACCGCCAAACGCCTTCCTCCGCTAACACGTTTTAAGGCAAGGA
>JBDTNV010000248.1:0-3416 GCA_039933555.1 Ignavibacteria bacterium | reverse complement strand
AATAAAAAGAATGTTCCGCTTATCCGCAAGAAAGCTGATGGCGGTGAAGAAGAAATAAGGCCGTTCCCCTGGGGTGAGGATTTTGGCGCACCGCATGAGGAGGCAGTTGTTGAAGATTACGATAAGCCCGTTATGGTCTATAACTGGCCATCGGAAGCAAAGGCTTTTTATATGAAGCGCGATCCCGAAAATCCGAAAATTGTACGAGGAGTTGATGTACTTGCACCTGAAGGATACGGTGAAATTGTCGGCGGCAGTGAGCGTGAAGATAACCGTGAACTTCTGGAATCCAGAATTAAAGATCATAATCTGCCAATGGATGCGTT
Source organism: Ignavibacteria bacterium (assembly GCA_039933555.1). Lineage (GTDB taxonomy): Bacteria > Bacteroidota > Ignavibacteria > Tepidaquicellales > OLB5 > OLB5. Next base: position 3,090 of record JBDTNV010000248.1, on the reverse strand, counting down.
CCAGTGGTATCTTGATCTCCGCAGGTTCGGAAGCGTTCCGCACTCCGGCTTCGGTATGGGAATTGAACGTGTTGTTTGCTGGTTATGTAAATTAGATCATGTGAGGGAATCAATTCCATTCCCACGGCTGATGTACAGAAATAAGCCATAAGCGGTGAAATTGCGAATTGTGAAATAGTGATTTAATATTTTAAATTAAATTTTATATATTATGACGGGTATAAATTTTGTAATTAATGAAAAAGGCAAGAAAAGTGCAGTTGTAATAGATTTAAAAAGATACGGAAAACTATGGGAAGATTTTTATGATGCAATTACTGTAAATCAAAGAAAAAATGAGCCTCGTGAAACATTGCAAATGGTAAAAAAGCGTTTGATTAAAAAGTGAATCAAGTGGCATTGTATGAAATAGTATTTACAAGATCTGCTAGAAAAGAGCTTGAAGTATTAAATTACAAAATTGCATTGCAAATTCTCAAAAAGATTGAAAATTTTTCTCTAAATCCGAGGCCATCAGGGTCTAAGAAATTGAAAGGCGAAAAAAATCTCTGGAGGGTAAGAGTTGGTGACTATCGGGTGATTTATTCAATTGATGATTCTGAAAAATTAGTAGATGTTTCTGTAATCAGGCATCGAAAAGATGTTTATAGATAATGAGATTTAAATGGAAACAATAATAATAGACGCATATAACCTGATGCATAAAGTAACTGAGCTGAGGATCCTGCTCGCGCAGTCACAGGAGATCTGCGTAGATACGATGATAGAAAAGCTTAGAAGCCATTTTTGGGGTAAAGGTATTAAATGCATTCTGGTCTTCGATGGTTTTGGGCAGAATAAGCATGAAAACAATATTAATGTAAAATTTTCCAAAACCGGGGTCGGACCCGATTACGGGAACGCTGATGGTTTGATAAAACACCTGATTGAAAAATCTAAAAACCCAAAATTGATAAAGGTTGTATCATCGGATAGAGAAGTATCATCATTTGCCAAAGAATGCGGGTCAAGAATTCTTTCTTCCGAAGGTTTTTGGGGCGAGGTTAGAGACAGAAGAACCGAAAGAAATGATGCTTACCGGGAATCAAAAGAAAAACCCGCAATAGTTACGCGAACAGAGTTTGATTTTTTACTGAAAGAATTTACTAAGAAGTAAAAGACGGACACAAATTACACAAATTACACATAATGATTAGGAGAAATCTCGTAAGAATAATAAATGGACAAATTAATCTACAAAGAGGAATCTTATAAGACAATTGGCTGTTGCATGGAAGTTCACAAAACTTTAGGAAAAGGATTTAGTGAAATAATTTATAAAGAAGCGCTGGAATACGAATTTCAGCTAAATTCAATTCCATTTACCAGAGAAACGCCATGCTCAGTTCCTTATAAAGGAATAGTTCTTAAAAAAGGTTTTAATGCTGATTTTATTGTTTATGAAAAGATAGTTTGTGAAATTAAAGCAATAGAATGTTTAACAAAAAGTGATGTTAGACAAACGTTGAATTATTTGGCAGCAACAAAACTCAAGTTAGGTATATTAGTAAATTTCGGAGAAGATTCACTTATCTCAAAACGTATTGTTTTATGATAATATTTTAAAAAACTAATTACACAAATCTGTAATTGTATGAATTTGTGAAAATTAGTGTAATTTGTGTCTAATTAAAATTTAACACACACAGAATTCGATTTTTTACTGAAAGAATTTACCAAGAAATAAACAAATTTTTAAGAGTAGTCGCAGCCTTCAGGCTGCGAAGCGCAGGCTAAAGCATGCGGCTACACAATAAGTCATTAAAAAATAATATATGCACGTAATAGAAACCCAGAATTTATCCAAGGAATACACGACTAAATTTTCAAAGCAGAAAGTAAATGCTTTGAATGAATTTACGTTCAATGTTGAGCAGGGTGAGATCTTCGGGCTGCTTGGACCCAACGGCGCCGGTAAAACTACGCTCATTAAAATGCTTCTTGCAATTACATTCCCAACAAGCGGAAGCGCAAAGCTTTTTGGCACTGATGTTACTAACTACAAAGCCAAAACTAAAGTAGGTTATTTACCTGAAAATCACAAGTTTCCCAGTTACTTAACAGGTGAACAGGTACTTTTGTATTATGGACAGCTCTCGGGAATGAAAGAGGGCACAGATATGAATAAGCGCATTGATGAAATGCTGGCAATGATGAATCTAACCCAATGGCGCAAAACAAAGATAAAGAAATATTCCAAAGGGATGATGCAAAAGCTCGGGCTGGCGCAATCAATGCTCAGTGACCCTGACCTGATTTTCCTTGATGAGCCTACTGATGGTGTCGATCCTATCGGCAGAAAAGAGATCCGTGATATACTTGCTCAGATAAAAGCGCGCGGCAAAACAATTTTTCTGAATTCACATCTGCTTTCAGAGGTTGAGATGATCTGCGACCGTGTCGCTATTTTAAACAAAGGCGACTTAATAAAAGAAGGCAACGTTGATGACTTAACGCGAGCTGAAAATATTTTTGCCATTCATACAGTCGAAGCGCTTTCGATGGATATTAAGCAAAAAGTATTAGCCATTGACGGTAATGCAGGTATCGGCGAAAAGGAAATTAATACTGAAGCGGGTATTGATAAGCTTAACGGAATTATTGATACGCTGCGTCAAGGCGGAGTAAAAATACTGACCGTGAACCAGAAAACAAGTACCCTTGAAGAGTTATTTATAAATGTTATTAAAAAAGATAATACGAATTAAGAATATATATGCTGACAATAATAAAAAATACTTTTCGTGAAGCGCTGGCAAAGAAGATATTCATAGGGTATTACATTTTCTATGCCATTGTTATATTAATTATGGTTTTCCTGGTTAACATGGATTCCGTTGAAGGTGTTATGAGCCTTACTGACAGTAAAATGCTTGTAAAACAGGTTGAAACAGGATTTTTTGCTATTTCGTGGAACCTGATAATTTTCTTCTCACTGATATCTACGGCATCATTTATACCTTCAATGCTTGAGAAAGGCACAATTGATCTGCTTATATCAAAACCGATATCAAGGCCGATGATATTAATATCAAAATATATAGGCGCAGT
>JBDTNV010000247.1:0-3505 GCA_039933555.1 Ignavibacteria bacterium | reverse complement strand
TCACTTATACCCAGTGGGTAAAACAAACTATACCTGTAAATAAGCCAATAAGCGGTATAAAGTTTATTGATAGCTTGAAAGGATGGGCATGTACAAGTATTGGCACGGGTGGAGCAAATTACGCTTATATATTATATACTACCAATGGCGGCACGAACTGGTTATTGCAGGATTCATCATTTAATGCTACATATGGCGCAATCTGTATTCTTAATAGTAATATTGCTTATTGTGGGGGATATGATTTTACATCCAACTCAGCGAATTTAAAGAAAACTACCAACGGAGGAGCTAACTGGATATCAATACCTACACCCACAAATATGGCCATTGGTGATATGGTATTTTTAAACCAGGATAGCGGCTGGAGTTGCTCAAGCAATATTGGACCTGATGTTCGTACAACGACTAATGGCGGCTTGAACTGGATAGTAAGAACGAGCGGTATTGCGCAGCAAACACAGAGATTATTTTTCCTTAATTACAATACGGGATTTTGTGGCGCGAATTCTTTTTTATATAAAACTACTAATGCAGGATTGATTTGGGTATTAATTGGTAATTTTACCGAACAGGTGAAATCAATTTTTTTCCCGGATCAAAACACAGGTTGGGTTGGAGCAACAGGAGCAAAAATATTTTTCACTACAAATTCAGGCATAAATTGGCTAACGCAAACAACGCCGGGCTTTGCCGGAACAACTACAGATATTTATTTTGTTAATTCACAAACCGGATGGGGGGGGGGAAGTACCTCGGTTGTATGTAAGACCACAAACGGCGGATCTAATTGGGGTTATCAGTTAGATACAAGCCAGTCATTTAGAATTTCAATTTTAGACAGCTTAATTGGCTGGACAGCCCAGTTTGGTATTTCACGTACTACAAACGGAGGCGGTATTATCGTTTATACAGGATTCGTTAACAACGGTAATGAAGTACCTGTTAAGTTTATTCTCCACGAAAATTACCCAAATCCATTTAATCCTGCGACTACAATTAAGCTCGATTTACCCAAGAGTTCAAACGTAAATTTAATAATTTGCGATATGCTTGGCAGAGAACTGTACAGTATAGTGAATGAATATTTAAGAACGGGAAGCTACGAATTTACATGGGACGCGCGGAGTTATTCATCCGGTATATATTTTTACAGGTTAACAACAAATAATTTTACAGAAACGAAAAAGATGATTTTGATAAAGTAACAGTTTATTTATACTAAAAAAGCCTCTAATATCAGAAGCTTTTTTATTTATTTATATAGCAGTTAGCTACTTATAGTTAAGGATATATCCATCTTCTTTAAAGATGTGTGCAATGAGCGCTGTCCTTAGCCATAGACCGTTTATTTCCTGTTTCCAGTACCACGCGCGCTGGTCTGAATCAATCTCCGGCGGGATTTCATTCCGGCGGGGAAGGGGATGGAGCAGGATTGAATTAGGTTTTAGCTGAGAAAGATATTCTTTTCTTATGTAAAACTTAGTATAATCTATAACCTTTGATTCATGCTGTTTATCGTATTCATCCTGTATCCTTGTATAATAAAACACATCAGCTTTTTTGATATATTTTTCAAGATTATCTGATTCTTCATATTCCATATCATTTTTCTGCAAAAATGACCTAATGTCTTCGGGGATGCTTAGCTCAGGTGGTGATAAAAGTACTAACTTAATGCCTTCAAAATTCCTTAGCATAAATACCAGTGACCTTACAGCTCTGCCGCGTTTCAAATCACCGATAATCGCTATAGTCTTATTCTTGACCTTGCCTTTAAACGCCCTGTATAGGGTATAAACATCAAGCAAAGCCTGGGTTGGGTGCTCATGTGGACCCGAACCGGCATTTATAATTGGGATCGGCTTATCTGAGTTATTGAACATCCATGCTGCCTTTTCTGCAAGGTCTTCTTCAACATGGCGCATAATTATCATATCGGTATATGAGTGCATCGTCTCAAGGGTATCTTCGATGGATTCACCTTTAACTTCAGACGAAGTTCCGGCAGCACGCATATCGCTGGTCTTAATTCCAAGTATCTGGCATGCATTGTTGAATGAAAGATACGTCCGGGTAGAAGGCTGGGCAAAATAAAGCACAGCACGCTTGTGTGAGAGTATTGACTGGAGGAAATCCAGCCCGTCTTTTGATTTTGCTATTTTCCTTATCTTATCAGCCAGCTCAAAGAGCTTATATAATTCATTCTCTTCGAACTGAAGAGAAGAAAGTACATGATACACGCGTTTCGGGCTCAACTGAGAGAGCCTTTTCCTGGGCGAAAGCGCTTTAACAGCTTCCCAGCTTGAGACTTTGTTTATTGTTTTGTTTACTTTATTGATCTTTGTGTTTATTTATATTTTTTGACAAAATCAGTTAATATTGTTTTAAGGTCCGGATGACCGATCTCCTGAAGATTATATGAAACCCTGACTGCAGGTTTATCGATTTTTATAACTCGCCTCAGGTCAATTGGAGTTCCGATAATAACCGCGTCACAGGGGACTTTATTTATCGTATTTTCAAGATCTTTCATCTGTTTATCGCCATAGCCCATTGCAGGCAGCAATATACCGATTCCCGGATATTTTTTATAGGTATCACTTATGCTTTTTACAGCATATGGCCTTGGGTCAACAATTTCACCGGCTTCAAATTTCTGAGCAGCAATAGTACCCGCGCCGTATTTCATTTCACCGTGTGTTAAGGTCGGGCCGTCTTCAATTACCAGTACGCGTTTACCGCGAATTAACTTAGCATCTTTTTCAAAATCAAGAGAAATAGGGGAGGCTGCTTCAACAATTTTAGCTGCCGGATTTAACTTTGAAACATTCTCTCTAACTGTATTTATTTGTTCTAAGTTAGCTGAATCTATCTTATTAATTACTACTACATCTGCTAAATGAACATTTGTTCTTCCGGGATAGTAGCTCATTTCATGCCCGGCTCTGTGAGGGTCAACAACAGTAATTGTTAAGTCAGATTTATAGAATGAAGTATCATTATTTCCGCCATCCCAAATTATAACATCAGCTTCTTTTTCAGCTTCGCGTAATATTGCTTCATAATCAACTCCGGCGTAAATAACGTTACCGCGGGCGATATGCGGCTCATATTCTTCCATTTCTTCTATAGTACAATCATGCTTTTTGAGGTCAGATATTGCAGCAAATCGCTGTACTTTTTGTTTAGCAAGATCGCCATAAGGCATTGGGTGCCTTACAGACACGGTTTTTAATCCCAATCCCTGCAGAATTTCTACTACTTTTCTAGATGTCTGGCTTTTGCCTGCTCCTGTACGGCTTGCTACGACTGATACTACGGGCTTTGTTGATTTTATCATGGTATCATTAGCTCCCAGAAGCACAAAATCAGCTCCGGCAGCGTTTACCATAGCATCTTTTGCCATTACGTATGGAAAAGGCACATCTGAATAAGAAAATACAACCTGGTTAACATTGAATTTTTTGATAAGTGCGGTTAATTCTGATTCAGGAAATATTGG
>JBDTNV010000246.1:0-3512 GCA_039933555.1 Ignavibacteria bacterium | reverse complement strand
TCTTAATTAAGATTCCTTCAACAACAGTTGCCGCATTCTGGCATTTATCAACTGCTCTTTCAATAATTTCAAGTATTTCCTTCTTCTTTATCAGCTCAACTATATCCTTTTCATTTTCAAAAAGATTTAAAAGAGCGTCCTTAAATACAATATCGCCTTCTGTTTCCAGTGTCTTCACATGAACAATTTTATCAGTTGTCTGTTGTGGTTTTTGAAGATTCTTGATAACATCATTAAGTGTATCGGTCTGAATAAGAAGAATATCAGTCAGCTGCGCGCCAAACTGCAATGGAGTCTTAAGTTTATACATATTTAATCTCGAAGCAATTGTATCAATTGTATCAATGATATCATCAAGAGAGTTAACAAGCGCAAATATATCTTCCCTGTCAATAGGTGTAATGAAAGTATCATTAAGGTCGCTTATTACCTGATGAGTAAGGTCATCGCACCTGTTTTCTATAAAATGAATTTTGCTCGAGTATTCGGCAAAGTTATCATTCTTATCCATCATTTCATCCAGCTTTGTAGCAGCTTCAAGTACCGCTTCTGTCAGCTCAATGAGCAGGTCAAAAAACTTATTTTGTTTAGGTAAAAATCTTTTAAACATAAATGTTAAGAATTATATTGAATGATTAAAAAACGCGAAAAATAATTAATTTTCGCCATTTTTTATTAAATTTTAGTTAATATAATGTTAAAATTATATAAAGAACTTAGAAAACATAACCAAAAAAATTTGAATACTTTTTATTAAGATATATATAAAGGTTCTGCAGTTTACATAAAACGAAAAGAGGGCTTTTAGCCCTCTTACAAATAATTCAATAAACTAAAAAGAAAAATTAAGATTTTTCCATAGTATCTTCAGGGTTAAAATCCTCTGACTGATGCCTGATAATTTCACCGCTGCAAAGATACACCACATCTTCTGCAATATTAGTTGCCGAGTCCGCGATACGCTCCAGGTTTTTTGAAATAGATCTTACACTGAAATATTCCTTTGTACGATCCGGATCTTTTTCAATGGCATTGATTGTTTTTTTCAATACCTGTTTTGTAAGCCTGTCAACCTCGTCATCTGCAGCAAGGACCTCGCGTGCAAGTGCAACATCTGTGTTAACAAGCGCATCAAGACTTTTCTTCACCATATTCTGAACCTTATCGCTTACATCATTAAATTCAAACACCAGGTTTAGCTTCTCTTTTCTGGAAAGATACCTTGCTCTTTTGGCAATATTTGAAGCTAAGTCACCCATTCTCTCAAGATCATTGTTCATTTTAAGCACTGCAACAACAAACCTCAACTCCTTCGCAACCGGCTGGTATAATGCCAGGATCTTAAGGCATTCTTCTTCTATAAGTATCTCTAAGGAATCAACTTCCCTATCCCTTGCTATGACCTCATCGGCAAGAGCTGTATCGCGCCTTTCAAGCGAGAGCATTGATCTTTGTATCTGCTCTTCAACAATTGCGCCGAGGCTTAATATAAGCTTCTTTAAATTTTCTATTTCTCTTTGCCAGTAATGCAGCATAATAATTTTTCGCTTTCTAACCGAATCTTCCGGTAATATAATCTTCGGTCTGTTTTTGTGCCGGTTTCGTGAATATTTGTCCTGTTGCGCCAAACTCAACAAGATGTCCTTCATAAAAAAATGCTGTGTAATCAGAAACTCTTCCTGCCTGCTGCATATTATGAGTTACTATAATAATAGTATAATCCTTTTTTAACTCGTTTACAAGGTCTTCGATCTTTAATGTCGATTTTGGGTCCAGTGCTGAAGCGGGTTCATCCATCAATACAACATCCGGATTAATTGCCAGCGCCCTTGCAATGCAAAGCCTTTGCTGCTGCCCGCCTGAGAGTCCCATTGCGCTTTTATCAAGCCTGTCCTTAACTTCATCCCACAATGCAGATTTTATCAGGCATGACTCAACTATTTCCATCAACTTATTTTTATCTTTTACTCCGTGAATTCTGGGGCCGTAGGCAATATTATCAAAGATAGATTTTGGGAAAGGGTTTGATTTCTGGAATATCATACCTACTTTTTTCCTCAAGCCCACAACATCCGTCATCGGGCCGTATAGATCACTGCCATCGATCAGGACCTTGCCTTCAAGCCTAGTGCCGTCAATAATATCGTTCATCCGGTTTAGTGTCCGCAGGAATGTTGATTTACCGCATCCCGAAGGACCGATAAATGCAGTAACCTGTTTTTCCGCAATATCCATATTTATGTTGAATAAAGCCTGTACTGCGCCGTAATAAAAATTCATGTTCTCAACATGAACCTTTATTTTATTGTCAGGAAATAAATCAGCCATATATTATATTCAATATCCCTTTTACCATTTGTATTTTTTTCGAACCCTGATCCTGAAAATTATTGCAATAAAATTTAATCCGATAACCAAAAATAATAACACCAGCGCAGTTCCGTACTGCATTGGCAGAATTTTCTGCGCTTCGGGATGCTGTGTAGCAAGAATGTATAAGTGATATGGCAGCGCCATCACCTGATCAAATATCGATGTAGGAAGCTCAGGTAAAAAAAATGCCGCGGCAGTAAGAAGTATTGGCGCAGTTTCACCTGCTGCCCTGCCAACACCTAAAATTGACCCTGTTAACATTCCGGGCAGCGCATAAGGCAAAATATTCTTGTAGATAGTTTCCCATTTGGTTGCACCAAGCGCAAGGCTGCCTTCCCTCATATACTTGGGAACAGATTTCAATGCTTCTTCACTGGCAACAATTATTGTTGGCAGCACCATACATGCGAGCGTTAAGCTTCCGGAAAGTATTGAAGCGCCGAAATCCAGCGTAATTACAAATAACCCCAGGCCGAACAAACCGAAAACAATAGATGGAACGCCGGCTAGAGTAACAATTGCCATTCTGATTGTTTGTGTAAACTTTGATTGCTTCGCATATTCAGTCAGGTAAATTGCGCTGAACATCCCAAGCGGAAGAGCTACAGTTATCGTTCCAACTACCAGCAAAAGAGTGCCAAGTATTGCAGGAAAAATACCGCCTTCAGCGCCGCTTTTTTCGGGGTCACCGGTTAGAAATTCCCACGAAATCGCAGGCAGTCCGTGAATCAGGATATCTATCAGGATATATGCGATAAAAACTACTACAAGGTATGTTACACCCCGCATCAACCAAAATATTATCTTCTCGCCAGTTCTTTTGCTGTTCAATTTGTTTCCATAGTTTACTTATCTATCATTCCGTATTTCTTCAAAACTCTGTACGAAATGAGATTTAACCCAAATGTCATAATTAAGAGTACTATGCCAACCCAGAATAATGCCATGTAATGATCTGAGCCAATTGTGACTTCACCCATTTCAGCGGCAATAGTCGCTGTCATTGTTCTTACCGATGTAAAGGGATTCATGCTTATTACAGGTGCATTCCCTGTTACCATCATTACAGCCATAGTTTCACCAACAACCCTGCCCATTCCAAGCATTACTGATGCGACAATGCCTGAGAGTGCAGCGGG
>JBDTNV010000245.1:0-3581 GCA_039933555.1 Ignavibacteria bacterium | reverse complement strand
GGTGTTTCTATTTTTTTTTCTTCAGCCAAATAATTTACTTAGTGTAAAGCTGAATTATTTTAACTATGATATTTGTCGAAGAATTATTTTCAACAAATTTAATTCGTTTTATTTCACCGCCGCTGGCTTTCACAATATCAGAACCAACTATCTTATCATCTGCCCAGTCAGCTCCCTTAACCAAGATATCAGGCAGAATTTTTTTTATAGTATTGTAAGGCGTATCCTCATCGAAAATTACTACGTAATCGACGGGTTTTAGATTCACGAGCACATATGCGCGGTTTTCTTGTGATACGATGGGCCGTTTATCGCCCTTTATCATTTTTACCGAGCTGTCTGAATTAAGACCAACAATTAAAATATCACCAAGACCTTTTGCTTCAGTCAGATACTCAACATGCCCCCGGTGAATAATATCAAATACGCCATTAGTGAATACAATTTTCTTTTTTTGAGCTTTTAGCTCATTAAGAAAATCCAGATCATCGCTGCTTTTATAAATATTTTTCAATTATTAATTTTTTCTCTTATAAGAATCGATCAGAGCCTGTTTATAGATCGGAATTATTCCGACTTCTTCGCATACAATTCCCGCAGACTGGTTTGCAAGCATTACCGCTTCTACAATACTTGCGCCGCCTGCAAGCATAACAGCAATTGTGGAAATAACAGTATCCCCCGCCCCTGATACATCAGCAACCTTTCTTGCTATTGTTGGAATATTAAGGATAACGGTCTTGTTTTTCTCTTTATCAAAGAGCATCATTCCCTTTTCACCTCGCGTTAAAACGAGGTATTCGCAATTCAGCCTGTCAATTAATTTTCTGCCCGCAGATTTAACCGATTCTTCTCCGTCAATTTTCATAGCAAGAATATCAGAAGTTTCTTTCCGGTTAGGCTTAAATACTGTAACATCTTTATATTCAAAAAAATTGTGGAATTTTGGATCCACATATACAGGAATATTATTTTTTTTACAAGTTGTAATTATTTCCGAAATGGATTCTTTCGTTAAAACGCCTTTATTATAGTCCTGTAGTATTACCGCAGAGAAGCTTTTTAAATTCTTTTTAAAGAATTCAAGTATCTTTTTCCTGGTTGATAGAGTAATATCTTCTTTAATTTCACTATCAACCCGTAAAATATGCTGTGAGTGAGCTATCACGCGGGTTTTTGCTGTGGTTGGCCTGCTAGTATCTTTTATTATACCAATTGTAGAAAGCTTAAGGCTTTTCATCGCTTCAATGTAATGTATTGAATCATTATCGTTACCTATTACACCGATCAAAATGGGTTCTGATCCCAGTGATTTAATATTATTGGCAACATTGGCTGCACCGCCAAGTTTGTATTCCGTCTTATCTATATCAACAACCGGTACAGGCGCCTCGGGTGATATTCTTGAAATCGTACCATACACATATTTATCCAGCATTACATCACCAATTATCGCAATTTTTCTGCCTTTTGACCTTTTGAAGATAGATTTTAGTTTCGATTCTTTGATTTTCAAATTCTGATTTATGATTTTTGCAAAAATGAATAAAATTAAGCAAATATAGGCTTAATTGATGGCTAATTCAATTGAAATAATTTGAATGCCCCCTGTATTATAACTATGGTTTTGCAGGTAGTTATCTATGTAATTGGATACTTGAAGGGGACTTTTGTTGTTATATTTGTAATAAGATTATTCACAACCCATTTATAAACTAAATTACATATTATGAAATACATTAATTTTATTATCATTCTTGGTATTGCAGTAATATCCTTTACGGCAATAAACTGTTCTAAGGATACCACCAAAAGAGATACGTCCACCGATAAAACAAAAGTTACTGATACAGTTAAAACACCCGTGGTTAATGTTGATGAAATTGTAACCAAAATTTCCACTTATAGAGCAGCAGGTGAGAAAAAAATGAATGAGAAAACTCTTACAAAAAGAGAAATGATTTTAAAGGATTCCAAAGCAACAGAAGATACTAAACAGAAATGGGAGAAGGTAGAAGGATATTTTGACGGTGGCAAACTCTTAAGGGTTCAGGTATACCCGCATAAAGGAATATCAACCAGGACAGAAGAGTTCTACATAATGGATGGGAAAATGGTATTTGCATTCATACAAGATGGCGAAAAACACGAGGGACAGGATATGGGAGAACCGGGCAAGGAATTCTATTTTGATAATGATAAACTTGTAAAATATGTAAACACAAGCGGCGAAAAAGCAGCTGACGAAGTTGCTGAGAAGAAAATGTATGAAAGCAAACTGCCAATTGAAGTAAAAGAATTGATGGAAATAATTAACGCTGCAAAGTAACGGCTAATTTATTTTTCTGATATTTAAGGTGATTATAGTTCATTCTATAATCACCTTTTTTTAATATCCATTTTGTCAGGTCTATTATAATAAATCTCTTACTTCAGCTTAATTGTTCATTAAAAAGTATTTCGGATGCTTTACTGAGCAAATCAAATACTTTCATTTGCGCTTATTCGCCTACCAGTTGAACAGCATCAATTTCATTCCAGCCCGGAACGGTTTTTGAAGATAAAGTTATCTTTACTGTTTTGGATTTGTATTTTGTTTTATCAAATTTTGCAGTAAAATATTCAATTGAATTTGCCCTGTATTTTGTTTTGTCTATCCCACTCCACACAACATAGCTCTTTCCGTTTTCATCTATTAGTTCAATCTTAATTATTGCGCCGGGATTATAGTTCTGTCTTACCCTTACTTCCGAAGCATAAACAGCATTTTCAAATGTTAATTTTACCCATTCAATATCTTTATCCGCTTCCTTAGATGCCCAGCCGCTTCCGTTATCTCCGTAGTTTTGAACATTTGGTACACCTAACATTTGCTCTGCAGACCACGAATGGTTTTTACCGGCTGCCGTACTATAGCTTGAGCTTGCATCTGCATCAATAGCCCATTGACCATTTGGATCTTTTAGTATTTTTTCATCATCCAATGATTCATTTACTTTCCTGTCTTTGTTCAATTCATCTTCTGTTGTCTTCTTAAGCTCTTCATTAACTTTTTCATTAACTTTTTCTTCAACCTTTTCACTGAATTTATCAGTAATTTTACTGCAGTTTAATACCGTAATAAGTATTGCAAACGCTATAACAATTTTTATTATTTTCATTTTGTATAGAATATGTTTATTTATTAATTTGGAAATTATTTATCCAATAGCCAAACTCATTTATGCAGCAGGTAAGAGTACAATAAGTTCATTTTCAATATTCCCGATTTTGCCTCATGCACCTATATGGCAGTTGTAATCCTTACTATGAAAACACATAAAAATTACGTCCTGAACATCCAAAATGCAGCTATTTTGTCAGACTCAAAATATTTATTTTCTTGCTTTTGCTACCAATTTTTTTGTTATCTGTATAAAAATATACTTTACACTGTTTTTTTCCGGGACCGTTGGGAGCAGTTAAAGAATAATTTAATGTTTGGCTTTGCCCGGGCTGGAGTTTAAAATCATTATTACCGCTTTTTTTGATTTCAAACGGTCCTGTTTCCTTTCCCGAAAACTTATCAGAGCTCCATTCAT
>JBDTNV010000244.1:0-3589 GCA_039933555.1 Ignavibacteria bacterium | reverse complement strand
TTTCTGTATTAATGAGAATAATTCCCTTTAAATATATTTCATTTAATATCGAAAGTAAAGAGGTGTTTGGTATCGTGGGTCCAGATGGAGCGGGTAAAACTACGTTCATCAGGATGCTTTGCGGGCTAACCCAGCCGGATAAGGGAACCGCTGATATACTTGGCTTTGACCTTGTAAAGCAGACCGGAAAAATAAAAAACAATATCGGTTATCTCTCTCAAAAATTCAGTCTGTATTCAGATCTGACAATAGATGAAAATATAGAGTTCTTTGCTGAGCTGCACGGGGTAAAATATTTCAAAGAAAGAAGAAATGAACTGCTTGAATTTACAAGACTCACAAATTTCAGGAAGTTCTTAGCAGGCAAGCTCTCAGGAGGTATGAAACAGAAGCTTGCACTGGCATGCACACTGATCCATAAGCCAAAAATAATTTTCCTGGATGAGCCTACAACAGGGGTTGACCCTGTTTCAAGGCGCGATTTCTGGAAGATACTTTCTGAATTGCATAATGAAGGGGTTACGATTATAATTTCTACACCATATATGGATGAAGCTGAACGTTTCAATACCATTGCAATGATGAATAACGGTAAACTATTAATGAATGACTCTCCTGCTGCTATTAAAGCCTCGATGAAAAAAATGATCCTTGAAATTGTTACTCCCAAACTTAGAGAAACATATAAGCTGATAACAGATAACACTGATTTTGAATCGCAGTTGTTTGGAGATAGAATAGATATAGCTGTCAATAGTAAAAATGATTTCGCCACAATTGAAAAGCTGCTTAGTGAGAATAATATTCCGCTAACTGATCACAGGATCAAGCCGGTATCGCTTGAAAATGTATTTATACATGTGCTGAAAGAGCCAACTGCAGTATAGTAAAATGTAGAGTGGGTTTGTAACCCGTCTGCTTATTCAAGTGTAAAGTTTTGAGACAGGTTACAAACCTGTCTCTGCAGATAAGATTAAATGAATTCGATAGAAGTTAAGAATTTGACGAAGAAGTTCGGGAAGTTTACATCAGTGGATGATATTTCATTTGATGTGAAGGAGGGCGAAGTATTTGGTTTCCTAGGCGCTAACGGCGCGGGTAAATCAACGACCATAAAAATGCTTTGCGCGATTTTAGAACCAACATCGGGAGATGCGATGGTGGCAGGTTACTCCATATCAAAAGAGCCGGATCTGGTAAAAATGAACATTGGGTATATGTCACAAAAATTTTCGCTGTACAGTGACCTTTCAATAGAAGAAAATATTAATTTCTTTGCAAGTGTATATGGACTTGACGGTGAAAAGCTTAATGAAAGAAAGAAATGGGTCTTAAGTACTGCGGGACTTGAAGACAGGAAGAATTCACTGACCGGAACGCTTTCAACGGGCTATAAGCAAAGGCTTGCACTTGGATGCGCGGTAATTCACGAGCCTAAGATCGTATTTCTGGATGAACCCACAGGAGGCGTTGACCCGATTTCAAGGAAAAACTTCTGGGATTTGATAAATGACCTTTCACATAATGGTATAACTGTGTTTGTAACTACACATTACCTTGATGAGGCTGAGTTTTGCAATAGGATAATGATGATAGATGCCGGGAAAATAATCGCCGGCGGAAGCCCGAATGAGCTTAAAACAAAATATCTCTCAAATCCGATTTTTGAAATAGAATGCTCTGATACTGATAAAGCGATAATTGTGCTAGATAAGGTGAGCTGGATAAAAGGCACAGCATATTTCGGTGAATATATCCACGTAACGCTGAATCAGGACGAAGTTAATAATGCCGAGGTGAGGAAATCTGAAATATCCAAAATTTTGAAAGATGAGAAGATGGATGTTAGACGAAATGAGAGAATTGCACCATCGCTGGAGGATGTTTTTGTGAATTTGCTGGAAAAAGAGAAATAAAGCAGTAAAAAAGCAAAAGTAAAAAAGCAAAAAAAATACTAATGGATTCCCGCCTTCCTGCCTGCAGCAGGTACGGCGCGGGAATGACAGACTAAAATGATATTCAGAATATACGCAATGGTTAAGAAGGAGTTCAGGCAAATAAGGCGTGATGCAAGAACGCTGGCGCTGATATTTTTCTTTCCAGTATTTCTGCTAATGCTCTTTGGTTATGCTCTTTCCCTTGATGTTAAGAACGTAAAGATTGCAATTAAAAATAACGATAACTCCGAGGAAACCCGCGATTTCATAAGTATGCTGCAAAGCTCCAGTTACTTCAAAGTGGTGGGTTATATCCGCACTCAGGATGAAATTAACAGCTGGCTTGATGAAAAAAAAGCGCAATGCGTTGTTGTCTTTCCCGAGAACTTTACAGAAGATATAAAAACCGGAAGGAATACTAAAATTCAGTTTTTGGTAGATGGCGTTGACGGAAACACAGCAACTGTCATAATAAATTATGTCTCCTCTGCAACCAGGTTTTATAATAACAAGCTTACACAGGAATATTTAAGCAGAACGGGAATAAAAAGCTTTGCGCCTATTGACCCGCAGCCCTTATTCTGGTATAACCCGGATCTCAATACAACAAAGTTCTTAATACCGGGCTTATTCAGCATGATACTTATAACTACGGCAGTTATTCTGACCTGCTTGTCTATTGTGCGGGAAAAGGAGCTTGGCTCGATGGAACAATTAATGGTATCCCCTCTTGGTTCGTTTGAACTGATAATAGGTAAAACCATTCCTTACACCGTTGTAGCGTTATTTGTCGCGGCATTCACATTATTTATAAGTAATATTGCATTCGGTATTACAGTTAAGGGCAGCTACATAACTTTATTTATATCAACGTTGATATTTTTGATATCAGCTTTGAGTCTGGGAATATTTATTTCAACCATTTCTGACTCGCAGCAGGTTGCATTCCAGATAGCCTCAATAGCCACGATGCTGCCAACGTTTATTCTATCCGGTTTTATCTTTCCAATAGAAAGCATGCCTTGGGCCATACAGATATTAACCAATATCACGCCCGCTAAATTTTATATAATTATATTACGTGCCATAATGCTGAAAGGTGTCGGGATAGAAGCTTTCTGGAAGCCTATGGGCAGTTTACTGATTTTTGCCGCATTTTTCCTTGGGGTATCAGCTTTGAAAATGAGGAAAGCAAAATCTTGAGTAATGAGTAAAATAATCAATCGGCAAATAACTGGAAACCTGTGGAAATAAAGAAAGAATCGAATCTACCGAAAGGATAACGAAAGCTGGAGACCCACGCAATTATCTTATTGAATGGATAAAGATGACGAAGTGAAAGAAAAAATGAACCACCGCCTCCTGATTTATTCCATGCAGCAAAAATTGCTCCGTGAAGATAGAACTTGTTCTTTTTAATATTAAATATTTTGCAATTTAAACCAGCTGATACATATCCGGCAGAATTTTTATCTCCTATCAATTTAAATATTCCGCCTTCAAATTTCAGGAATATATTTCGTTTGGATAAATTGATATCAAAAAAGCCGATTAAAGCGGGGCTAAATGCTTTATCATTACTGTTAAAACTGATGAGTGTACCTAATTCAGCTCCAAGTCTGAAAGGGATACTGCTTAAATTTTTGTAATTG
>JBDTNV010000243.1:0-3597 GCA_039933555.1 Ignavibacteria bacterium | reverse complement strand
GTCAGGAAGATATCCTGACATTAATATTATTATTTACACATTGATGAGATTGCTTACTGCGGCAGCAGTCATGCTTCGCTTACGCTCCTCGCAAATTTTATTCCTCTAATTCAAAATCTTACTTACAATCCACAACCATTTTCCGCAGCATGGTTATAAAGTATACTGAGTTTTTATACAGAGTTTCCTCTTTAAATTCCAGGGTATCTCCTGAAATGGTTATCTTATATTCCTTTCCGTCCATAGCTATTGCAATATTCACTCTTGTATATACTTCATAGCTTTTAGTCTTAGAGGTAGTTTGTAATAAGGAATCTGTTACATTCAAATTTTTCTCTTCAATCGTCTTCCGTATATTTTTCAGGTCCTGTTCGCTGAATGTGCAGGTTTTATCAATATCTTCCTGCCCTTTGCCTTTATGGCCCGAGTACTTTACCGAATAAGCAACACTTGTATTGCTGATAGCAAAGCTTTCATCCATTGAATGGCTGTCTTTACTCTTTTCTCCCAAGAGGTAATAAATTGTAATACTCAGATCCTGGCTGTATGCATTACCTGCGAATAAAATTCCGGCAAATAATATTATTAATAATACTTTCATGATCTTATTTTTAACAATCCTTAATAATTCTTCTCAGGTCTTTGATAAGCTCAATTACATGGATATAATTCCTATTTTCCATCACAAGGTTTGATTCGCCATCGAGTAATATTTCATACGGTGTCCCGTCATAAACCATTTTCACGGAAATTATGACATAGAACAGGCTCTCACCGTTGGTTCTTTCCTTGGCGTAGAATGATTCATTAACAGCTACTTTGTTATCCTGAACCGATTTCACTATATCGTTCAATGCTGCGCTTGATAGATCACAGTTCTTCACTTCATTGCCTTCGTTAGGCATCCATTTGCCCGTGTATTCAAGCGTGTAAGATGATGAGCTGCTTAAGATGCTGAACTTCTCTGTCCTTGTACTTCTATTTTTATCATTTTCTATTCGTAGATATGAAATATCAAGAACAAGGCTCTGTGAAAACACAGATGATACAAAAATAAATGCGAGTAAAATAATAATTCTTTTCATTTTAATATTTCAGCTTACTATTAATTTATAATGTTCTTTTAACTTTTCAAGTTTTTGTTTGTTATCTTCAAGCTTTTTCTTTTCGTTATCAACAACTTCGGGGGTTGCCTTGTTTACAAAATTCTGATTACTTAGTTTTTTGTTAACAGATGCAATAAATCCTTCAGTTCGTTCAATTTCTTTATTCAGCTTGGCTTTTTCCTGCTCAACATCAATCAATCCCTCAATTTTCAGGTATAACTGGTATGGCCCTACAACAGATGTCACCGATTTATACGCCGGCGCTTCATTCTTTGTTTCAATTGCAAGCTCTTCAATCTTTGCGAGTGACCTGATATAATTCTTAGCAGAAATAAGAAGCTCTGCATCTTTTCCAGTTTTACAGTTAACGGTAACATCACACTTTACTGAAGGACTCAGTCCCATCTCAGCTCTCATATTACGTGCTGAAGCCATCAATTGCTGAATTAAAATAATATCCTTCTCGGTATTTTCATCTATCAGGCTTTCGTTAAGCTGCGGCATATTGCTAATTGAAATACTATCATCCTCTTTTCGTTCCTTTATCCCCTGCCAAAGCTCTTCGGTTATAAAAGGCATTACAGGATGCAGAAGCTTAATTGCATCTTCAAAAATATTGATCGCGTTTTCAAATATTGCCTCTGCTGAATCGGGGTTATCATTAGCCTTTATCTTCAGTACTTCAATATACCAATCGCAGAAATCTCCCCATATAAAATCATACAATGCAGCAGATGCTTCATTGATCTTATATTCACCCAGACCCTTTAAGTAAGCTTTAATTGTTGATTGTAACCTGCTTTGCACCCATATATCGAAAATATCCTGCTCAAATGGTTTGTTTGCTCCCTGTGATTGCTCTTTCTTCATCAAAAGGAATCTTGCGGCATTCCACAACTTATTGGCAAAGTTTCTGCCTATTTCACATTTTTCTTCTGCAAAGTAAACATCTGTCCCCTGGGGTGAAAGATATACAAGCGTAAAACGCAAAGCGTCAGTGCCGTATTTATTCATTACCTCAATTACATCAGGTGAATTGCCAAGTGATTTACTCAGTTTTCTTCCCTGGTCATCGCGTATTATATTATGGAAGTATACATCGCTGAAAGGAATCTTACTTGTGAACTCGAGTGATGCCATTATCATTCTTGCCACCCAGAAGAAAATAATATCCGCTGCTGTTGAAAGGAAATCAGTCGGGAAATATTTCTTCAGGTCATATTTATCTTCAGGCCAGCCCAAAGTTGAAAAGGGCCAGAGCCATGATGAGAACCATGTATCCAAAACATCGGGATCCTGCTCCCAATTCTCAATATCAGAAGGGGGATTTACTTCGCAGTAAATTTCATTATTTTTCTTATTATACCAAACAGGTATCTGGTGGCCCCACCACAATTGGCGCGAGATACACCAGTCACGGATATTTGTCATCCAGTTTTCGTATGTCTTAACCCAGCGCTCAGGATGGAATTTAATTTCCCCAGCCCTTACTGCATTTAAAGCAGGCTCCGCAAGCGGCTTCATGTTAACGAACCACTGGTCAGATAGATACGGCTCAACCTGCGCGCCGCCGCGCTCACTATAACCAACGTTATGAGCATAATCTTCGATCTTCTCAATAAGCCCAAGCTCTTTTAGTTTCTCAACGATCTTTTTCCTTGCTTCAAACCTATCGAGCCCTGAAAATCTTCCGGCGTGGTCGTTCATTTTTCCGGTGTGATCAATAACCTGAACAGTTTCGAGTGAATATTTCTCACCTATCATAAAATCATTGGGGTCATGTGCAGGAGTAATTTTAAGCGCTCCTGTACCGAAGGCCATATCAACATATTCATCGGCAATTACGGGAATAGCTTTATCAACTATAGGCAGCATTACTTTCTTGCCTGCAATATTTGAATATCTCTCATCCTTTGGATGAACTGCAATTGCGGTATCACCAAGCATGGTTTCAGGCCTTGTGGTTGCGATTATTACAAACTTATTTTTATTATCAACGAGCGGATATTTTACGTAGTAAAGCTTATCGTTCTTTTCCTTATATATTACTTCCTCATCACTCAATGCTGTTTGCTGCTCGGGATCCCAGTTAATTATTCTTTTGCCTTTATAGATAAGTCCTTTTTTGTAGAGGTCAACGAACACTTTGCGAACTGCTATCGAAAGGCCCTCATCCATAGTGAAGCGCTCACGGTCCCAGTCAACAGATGCACCCATTCTGGTAAGCTGTGTTACAATATTTTTATGATATATATCTTTCCATTCCCAAACCTTTTCAACAAACTTTTCCCTGCCAAGGTCGTATCTCGAAACACCCTCAGCCCTCAGCTTGCCTTCGACCTTAGTTTGTGTAGCGATTCCGGCATGGTCACTCCCCGGGAGCCACAGCACATTAAAGCCTGACATCCTCTTCCATCTCGCATATACATCCTGTATAGTATTATTCAGCATATGGCCAATGTGCAGGTTACCTGTTACATTTGGCGGCGGA
>JBDTNV010000242.1:0-3597 GCA_039933555.1 Ignavibacteria bacterium | reverse complement strand
GGATTCTTAACTGTTTCGAGTATTAAATTTCTGTGCTGCTCTTCAAGTGTGTTTAAATAATCAATATTATTATATTGAATACGCTTTTCATCTGAGAGCCCGAGCTTATTTTCTATCAGCCTGAACTGAAAGCTCTGAAATCCGGATGCCGGAATTAAGAAATCCCTGAACTCTAGAAAATCCAAAGGTGTCATAGTTTCCAAAACCCTGAGCTGTTCGATAAGCAGTTTTTGGATTTCAGTTACCCTGCCCAGCCGTGAAACAGATATGCCAATACTCTTTTCATCAACAATATCCTCGCTCAGCATAGCGTTAATAGAATCAATTTCGTGCAATATCTGCTTGAACCATAGCTCATATGCCTGGTGAACTATTATGAATAGCATCTCATCATGCGCTTTCGAGCCGTACTCATCACTTTTGGGTTTTTGTGAATTAAGCAGCGTATCAAGCTTTAGGTAATCTGAATAATAAATAGGCGGAAACTTGCTCATTTTAATGAATTTAGTGATTTAAGCCTGTAAAATAAGGGTATTGTTTAAAAATAAAAAGAGATAAAATATGTTTTAAAAGACCCTGAAAACCGCGAATTTGAGGTAAGTCGTTTCGCCCATTCCGGGAATTGAAGGATGATCGATCGAAGCGCCGCTAAAATGGATCTGCTGCAATCTTTTCCCTGCTTTTGATGCGCCGTTTATAACTGATTCAAGCCAATCCTCGGCGGAAATATGATGTGAACATGAAGAAGTCACAAGGTAACCATTCACTCCCACACAGCTAGCTGCCATTTTATTAAGCTTTGCGTAACCTTTTAATGCGGTCGGAATACTCTTCCGGCTCTTTGCAAATGCCGGGGGATCTACCATAACTATATCAAACGTTCTGCCTGCATCAATGCTTTTTTCAAAATAATTAAATACATCCATCACAATAAAATCAGTTTCGGAAGTGAGCTCATTGAGTACAAAATTCTTCTCGGCATTTTCAATTTCCGCAGTAGATGAATCAAGGAACGTAATAAACCCCCCACCTGCTTTTGCAGCGTGAAAACCAAAACCGCCTGAATTGCAGAATGCATCAAGCACGGTTTTTTCACCGGATATTTTTTCAATAAACTCCCTGTTATCGCACTGGTCAAAATAAAAGCCGGTTTTTTGTGAAGAAGCAAAATCAATTTTATATTTCAGTTTTCCGTCATCTATAATTTCAGTACCGATTTCTCCGTGGTACACAGTATCCTCCTCAGGAAGCCCTTCGAGCTTACGGAAATACGCATCATTCCTTGTGAAGATATTTTCAGCACCCAGGTCATTTTTCAGTACATCAACCACCAATTGGATATTTTCATTCATACCATAACAATAGACCTGCATAACGTATGTATTGTTATACTTATCAATTATCAAACCCGGCAGGAAATCGCTTTCGCTGAATACCAGACGGTACGAATTACGGTTAGGATAGAAAGATTTTCTAAGCTCATTTGCGCTGAGGATCGATTCCTTAATATATTCACTTAACTCGCCGTCATATGTTGAGTTTAGCAGTCGCAGGGAAATAAGTGAATTCTTGTTATAGAATCCTGTGCCAAGGTATTCCTTATGGTCATAAAGCTCAGCAAGAGCGCCGCTTTCAGGGCTGCCTTCTGTTTTTGCAATTTCATTACTGAATACCCATAAATGTCCGTTGCGGATCCTGCGGGATTCATTTTTCTTTAAAAATATGGCAGCCAATTTAGTTTATTTTAAATTTTCGATTACCTTAGCAAGTTTTGAGCTAACAGTTGATGCAATTTCTTCCAGATTAGGGTTTTGAACCGCTTTCATTGATTCCATCGGATTTATTGCCGAAACCCGTATTATACCGCTATCGGTTTCCTGTACTATCACATTACACGGCAGCATGACGCCGATATTTTCTTCTTCACTTAATGCTTTATATGCCAAGGGAGGGTTGCATGCCCCAAGTATAGTGTAATTCCTGAAATTAACATCAAGCTTTTTCTTCAATGTTTCCTTCACATCAATTTCAGTTAAGATACCAAAGCCTTCTTTTTTAAGTTCTTCGGTTACTTTCTCTATTGTCTCTTCAAAGTTTGTACTTACTGTTTTAGAATTGTGGTAAGACATAATATTAAATATATTTATTCACGACTTTAATAACTGTTCAATGCTTCCGCTATTTGTTCAGCATCACTGTAGTTATTATAAATATGCGGTGAAACTCTCAGAAATCCTTCACGAACTGCGATATGTATCTTTTTTTCTTCAAGCATTTTCTGGACTTCTTTGTTCTTTGCGCTATTAACATGAGAAAATATCATGATATTCGAGCGGTGTTCCTTTGATAGGTCACTTTCAACCTTATACTTGGATTTATCCAGAAGAGATATAAGCTTATCTTGGATATCTATTATATGATTAAAAATATTTTCCACACCAAGCTCCATAAAATATTTCATGACTTCGTCAGTGCCTATCATTGCCAGTGTGTTGAGTGTTGAATTCTCATACGCTTCGCCTGTTTCCTTGAAATCAAGCTTATAATCAAGGAAATTATCGAAATTAAAATTCACATTCATTGTACCTGCATAAGTCGGGTTGATAAGCTCTCTGTATTTTTTTGTTATGTATGTAAAACCCAGCCCAGCTGGGGACATAAGCCACTTCTGGTTACCTGTGCTCAGGTAATCTATACCCATTTCCTGTACATCAACCGGGCAAACACCGGTTGCCTGTATGCCATCAACAACAAGGTAGATATTCCTTTTTTTGCAGAACTCAGCAATATTTCGGATACTGTGCCTGTAACCAAGGAACTGTACAAGGCTGATAGTGAAAACCCTTACATTAAAATCCATAAGAGTACGTTTGATGAGCGCTTCATTGGCATAACCTTTATCACTGGGGATAAGCATAACGTTTACCTTACCAAGCTTTTCCTGGTTAAGCCAGGGGTAAACAACAGCCGGGAATTCAGAATCAAGCATTGCAACGTTATTATCTTTCGGGTCAAGCAGAATGCCGTTTGCAAAAATGTTTATTCCGTGCGTTGTGTTTGAGGTTATTATAATATCATCCGAGGGGCAGTTAAGCAGCTTTCCGCAGGTTTCTCTGAATGTCTTTGACTGGTTCAGGTTGAAAAGGCTTAAGTTAAGGTAATCAGTTGTAAATTTATTTATAAAATCATTTAGCTTATTAACTGACCTTAAAGGATAGGGCGTATAATGCGCCGCATCCATATAAATGAATTTTTCCAAAAAAGGGAACTGCTCGCGGATCTCATTGTGATTATCAAGCATTTATTTCATCCCGTCCAGTGCGTTTTTAATATCTTCAAGCAGGTCATCGTAATCTTCTACACCGACCGAAAGACGGACAAGACCATCTGTTAAACCGAATTTTTCGCGTTCTTCCTTTGGTACTGCGCCGTGTGTCATGCTAACGGGGTGGCAGACTAGGCTTTCAACGCCGCCTAATGATTCAGCCCGTGAGAATATTTTGAGTCCGTTAAAGAATTTAATTGCATTCTCAAGCGAACCTAGCTCAATGGATATCATTCCCCCGAAACCGCGCATTTGTTTTTTTGCAAGCTCAT
>JBDTNV010000241.1:0-3642 GCA_039933555.1 Ignavibacteria bacterium | reverse complement strand
ATACCTAAAGGAAGTGTTAGTGCTGCACATAAAATTATTGACTGCCATCCCCAGAAGTGCACCTTACTCAAAAGGTCACTGAACATCCTGGCTTTGGTTATTCTTTGCAATGAATAATAAATACCCATGAACATTGCATTCCCTACGAATGCAAATATTACAGCGTTTGTGTGCAAAGGCCTTAACCGGCTGAATGTTGTATAAGGTAAGCCGAAGTTCAAAGCTGGAATGTAGATCTGAAATGCGATCAAAAGTCCAACAAGCATGCCAACTACACCCCAGATCATTGTAGCGATAGCAAAATTGCGGACTATCCGGTTATCATAACTGAACTTTTCCATTTCCATAATATGGGAATCTCCTTTTTGAATTAAGTTTAGCTCGTTTATTAAAATTTTAAGATCTGACCATAGAGGTCTCTTAATTTAAATCCTTCATACTCTAAAATACTCAACGGTTTTGATTCCCATATCCCTTTAGGGATTCAATATTGATAATAAAAAACCGTTGATAATCCCGTCCCGTACGGGACGGAACAAACAAACACTCTTTTCAATCTTTGTCTTCTTTTTTCTCTTCATCATCAAATAAAATCCTTACAGATGGTGTATACTTATCTTCATATTGCCCTGAGCGTACTGCCCATAAGAATGCCAGTAAAAATCCGCCTGCAACCAACACACTGAAGAAAATTAAAATTACAATTACGCTCATTACAGTCCCCGCTTTCTTGCCATAATGTTTGTTGAAAGTACCGTGAATAATACTACTGTAATTGAGCTTGCCGGCATCAAAATTGCAGCAAGTAATGGTGAAATTTCTGATTGAAATGCCAGCGTTACTCCCAGGATATTATATATAATGGAAATAATGAAACTTATAATGATTATTTTTTTTGTCGTTTTTGTGAAACCGATTATTTTATTCAGGTTGCTGAATTCTGATGCGTCAAATATAGCGTCGCAGGCAGGTGAGAAGTTTGTAATATCTTCTGAGATCGCAATGCCTGCATCACTTTGTTTAAGCGCCCCTGCATCATTCAAACCATCTCCTATCATCAGTACTTTATGCCCGCTTTGCTGCAGGTCTTTTATATACTCAAGCTTATCTGCGGGTGTTTGGTTGAACATTATCTTACCCGAAGTGCCGAAGTACTTGGTAAGATTTTCCTTCTCACCTTCATTATCACCGGAGATGACGAAGAGTTCATAATTAGTCTTTAATGAAGATGTAATGCTTTCAAGCCCTGAGCGGTAAATATTATTAATCGAAAAGAATCCTTTTATTGAGCCGTTTATGGAAAGAAAAACCCTTGTATCGGGTTTTGAGATCTTCTTTTCGGAATTTAACAGGATCTTATTAGTATCAGCGGCAAATAAAGCCGAGCCAAGCCTTATACTTACTCCGTCTATGCATGCTTCAATCCCTTTACCTGAGAGTTCTTTGTATGACTCAACTTCAAAAAAATCTTTAACATCAATAGCTTCATATATCCTGCCGCTTAGCGGGTGTGTTGAGTTTCGCACAAGTGACTTAACCAGCTTCAGTTCGTAATTGTTAAATATACTCCCGTTGAAAGTTATATTTGCATCGCCTGTTTGTGTAATTGTGCCGGTCTTATCAAATACAATAGTATCTATCTTGGAAAGACGTTCTACCACGCTAGTGTTCTTAGCGTAAAATTTATTCCTCCCGAGTATCCGCACCGCATTACCTAATGCAAACGGACTTGTAAGAGCAATGCCGCAAGGGCAGGCTATTATAAGTACAGCAGTGAATGCATTAATTGCTGTCCTGAAGCTTGTTGGGTACCAGTACATTAATGCCGCGGCAGCGACAAGCAGTATAACCACGGTAAAGTACTTTCCAACAACGTTAACTATAGAAGTAAATTTATCTTCATCTTTCTTTGCAAAGGCATCTTTGTTCCACAGGCGGGTTAAATAACTTTGTGATACTGTCCTTATCACTTCAAGCTCAATCGCAGAGCCGCATTGCCTGCCCCCGGCGTAAATTATCTCGCCTGCAACTTTTCTTACAGGGATTGATTCGCCCGTTACAAAACTGTAATCTATATCAGCATTCCCGTTAAAGAGAATTGCATCCGCGGGAATAAGCTCATTATTCCTGATAATAACCCTGTCACCGTTCTTGAGATTTGATACAGGAATTGAAGTTTCACCTTCTTTGTTCTTTACTGTTACAGATACAGGGAAGTATGATTTATAGTTTCTTTCAAAATTCAGCGCATCATATGTTTTGCTTTGGAAAATTTTACCAATTAAGAGAAAGAATATCAGCCCGGTCATTGAGTCAATGAAACCAACCCCGGTATTTGTAATAATTTCAAATGCGCTTCTGGCGAATAAAACAACAAGTCCCAGCACGATCGGGAAATCTATATTTATACTTCGTTGTTTTACTCCGCTCCATGCTGATTTGAAGTAATCTCCGGCAGAATAAAACAGCACAGGCGCTCCTAAGAGCAGGTTCAGAAGTCCGAAGAATTGTTTAAAACTGTGTTCAAGTGAACCAATAGGGGCAAGATATTCAGGGAAGCTAAGCAGCATTATATTGCCGAAACAAAATCCGGCTACGCCAATTTTGTAATAAAGACTTTTATTTGAATGATACTTTACTTTATTTTCAATATCATTAAGGCTTATCTGCGGTTCATATCCAATTGAAACCAGTAGCTCAACAAGCTCTCTTAAGGTGATCTCAGAAGGTTTGAATTTTATGTTGAGATTTTTCTGAAGGAAATTTATCTCAGAGTGAATTATTCCTTTGTTCAGCTTGTGAAGTTTTTCGAGTAACCAGATGCAGGATGAGCAGTGAACCTGGGGAATAACGAAGTTACAGATAGAAATATTTCCGTCTGTAAAATTTATAAGCTGTTTTATGATAGTCGGGTCATCTAAATAAGAGTACCTCGAGCTTAGAGCACTATCCAGCTTTTTTTGTGATATTCCGGGTGTTTTATCGATATCATAATACCTGCACATATTACTTTCCTGTAAGATCTCGTAAACAGTCTTACAGCCTGTACAGCAGAATATCTTCGCACCACTTTGAATATCCAGACCCGCACACTCATCACCGCAGTGATAGCAGAGAGTCCCTTCCTTTAGGTTTACTACTTCTGAAATCTGCATATTCTGTTACAAAATTAGGTTTTATGGTCATATTTAAATATGACAATGGTCAACGGATTATATGATTTTTGTCACTATATTAAGTTCTTTGGCAGTTATCTGTTAATAAAGGCTGATTCTATAGATTAAATACACTTTTACGTCAAAAAATCTTCTTAATTCCATAACTATTTTTGCATTAATTCATTATATTTATTTTCTAATGAAATTATTACTCAAATACCTCCTCATATTCACTTCGATATTTACTTTAATTCTGTTACTTGATGGATGCAGCAAAAATGTATCAAAGTTACAGGGAAAGTGGTCTGCAGCAGGAGATGTTGGCGACTCTTCTGATATGCATTCATGGTACATTGATTATGAATTTGATGGCAGGAATTATAAAATGTCAGGTTACCCCCCAATTTCTGAAGAAGGCTCATATGAAATTGTTCAGGAAAAAGGAGATAGCCTGCAGCTATATTTCAATGTCACCAAATCCAGC
>JBDTNV010000240.1:0-3644 GCA_039933555.1 Ignavibacteria bacterium | reverse complement strand
AATTTTAATAACATGTAATCTTTGCCCTCGAAGATCATTTAAAGATATTTCCGGCAGGTCTCCTGGCTTAAAAGCAATTTCCGGTAAGTCTTCCCATCAATAAAACGATAGTGACGTAACAAATACCGGTCTTCTTTCATACAGTTGCGGGGACAGCTCCGGCTTAGAACCGGATTCCCTATTATTCACTGTTTTAATTAAGTGAACCGAAAACAATTTTCCGCATAAAACGGAATATTACAAAGAACTGTTTTGCTAAAATAGCAAATTAAACTCACATTTTAAAGTTATGTCTTTCGACTTAAGTCCCCTCCTTACTAAGGAGGGGATTTAGGCCGAAGGACTGGCATTAGACATGTGGAGGTCTTTCAATTAGTCCCCCTCGTCCGGCAACTTCCTAACTAAAGTTTAGTAAGTCAGGTTTGCCGGACACTCCCCCTTTAAAAGGGGGAGATCTAGCTTATTAAAGTGATTTTGAATACCAAATTTCTAAATTTCTTATCATTTTATTATTTACGATATTTACACTTAAATCCACAGGAGAAAGTACTTTCAATACACAGAAACTAATGAAATTTGAGGAGATAGAGCTCTCAGGGTTCGGAAAATTCCCAAAAGCAATGTGCAAAGTCACACGCCCCCCGGGAATATTTGACCTGACTGAAATTCTAAAGCAAAGCTCTGTTATCGCACGTGGCCTTGGCAGAAGCTATGGTGATGCCTCGCTAAATAATACAGGTATTGTCACAGAATCAATTCTTATGAATCGCTTCATTTCTTTCAATGAGGAAACAGGTGTTTTAAGATGCGAAGCAGGCGTCACTTATAAAGATATTCTGGATACATTTGTAATAAGGGGCTGGTTCCCGGGAGTAACCCCCGGAACTAAATATGTAACAATGGGCGGCGCTATAGCAAGCGATGTTCACGGAAAGAATCATCATAAGGTCGGTTCATTTTCAAGTTTTGTAAACAGCATTAAAATACTTATAGCCTCAGGTGAAATTCTTGAGTGCTCAAGAACGGAGAATAACGATTTATTCTGGGCTACTGTTGGGGGAATGGGGCTCACCGGTTTTATCATTGAAGCAGAAATTCAGCTTAAAAAAATAAGCTCCCCTTACTTCATAAATAAATCTGTTAAACTGCGAAATATTGATGAGCTGTTTGAACAGTTTGAAGAGCATGACAGTGAATACCAGTATTCCGTCGCATGGATGGATATTGTTGCTTCAGGTAAAAAATACGGAAGGAACGTTCTCTTCCTTGGAAATTATTCTGATTTCAATGACCTCTCGGCAAAACAGAAAACAAAGACCGGCCAAAAGTACATAGAAAAAAAAGTTTCAGTTCCGTTTGAAATTCCATTTGCCACTCTGAATAAATTGAGCATCACTATGTTTAATACTGCGATATATATGGCAGCGCGTTCAAAAGTTGAATATGTTCATTACGATAAATATTTTTACCCGCTTGATTTTATTCTTAACTGGAACCACATTTACAGCAAAAGCGGGCTTATACAATACCAGCTTAATGTTCCCGAAGATAAAGGGAAGGAAGCTATCGATAAAATTTTGAAGAAGGTCGTTTCATTTGGCGGGGGTTCATTCCTTGCAGTGCTGAAGAAGATGGGCGATCAGGACGGCATTCTCTCATTTCCCTTTAAAGGCTACACGCTTTCAATGGATTTTCCTGTGAAAAAGGGTGTAATAGAAATGTGCAGAGTACTTGATGAAATTGTACTAGAGTACGGTGGCAGAAATTACCTCACAAAAGACTCAATACTTGATGAAAAAACATTTAAGCAAATGTACAACGGCTTGTGGGAAAAATGGATGGAAATAAAAATTAAATATGATCCCGAAAACAAATTCACTTCAAACCTGGCAAGGAGAGTTGGTTTATGTCCCTCTTAATATTAGGCGCAAATTCACTCATAGCGCAGGCAGCGGCCTCTCATTTTGCTGAAGCAGGGCATGAAATTATTTTCGGCGGGCGTAAGCAGGATGAGCCTGAAAAATATGCTGATGATTTTAAAATACGATACAAAGTAAGTACAAGTGCTGTATATATAGATGCTCTTGATTATCCCTCGCATAAAAAGTTTGTTGAAGATCTGCTGGCAAAAACACCTGAGCTTGATTATGTATTGATAGTATTTGGCTATTTAGGCAGCCAGGAAAAAGCCCAGGCTGATTTTACTGAAGCCCATAGAATAATTGATACAAATTTTACGGGTGTGGTTTCTGTTTGTGAGCTTTTAGCTGCTGAGTTTGAATCAAGGAAAAAAGGGAATATTGCTGTAATTTCTTCCGTTGCAGGTGATAGAGGCCGCCAGAGCAATTACATGTACGGCTCTGCCAAAGGTGCATTAACGGTCTATTTATCAGGATTACGCAACAGATTGTTTAAATCAGGCGTAAACGTTTTAACCATAAAACCCGGTTTTGTAAATACTCCTATGACATACGGAATGCCATTACCCAAGATACTGCTTGCATCACCTGAGAAAGTTGGTAAGGATATTTACAAGGCTATGAAAAAAGGTAAATCCGTAATTTATGCTCCCTTTTTCTGGTGGTGGATAATGAAAATAATTACTTCAGTTCCTGAATTTATTTTTAAGAAATTAAAATTATAAAATCATAATCTTCAAAAAGGGGAAACATAAATGACTCGAGGTCCGATTTCACAGTTCATGGAAAAGCATTACCTCCATTTTAATTCAGCGGCTATGATGGACGCTGTTAAAGCCTACGAAACACATATGGCCGAAGGCGGTAAAATGATGATAACTCTGGCAGGCGCAATGAGTACAGGCGAGCTTGGCATATCACTTGCTGAGATGATAAGAAATGACAAAGTTCAGATAATATCATGTACAGGCGCAAACCTCGAAGAAGATTTAATGAATCTTGTCGCTCACTCACATTATAAGAGAGTGCCAAATTACCGTGATCTAACCCCAAAGGAAGAATGGGATTTGCTTGAAAAGGGACTGAACCGGGTAACAGATACTTGTATTCCGGAGGAAGAAGCCTTCCGCAGGCTGCAAAAGCATATTTACGAGTTATGGAAAGATGCCGAGTCAAAAGGCGAGAGATACTTTCCTCATGAGTATATGTATAAAATGATATTGAGCGGCGTGCTTGAACAGTACTACGAAATTGACCCCAAGAATTCATGGATGATTGCTGCAGCTGAGAAAAATCTTCCGATAATCGTTCCGGGCTGGGAAGATTCAACCATGGGTAACATTTTCGCTTCCTATTGTATAAAGGGCGAGCTTAAACCTTCCACTATGAAATCAGGTATTGAATACATGGTAACACTCAGCGAGTGGTACAGGAAAAACTCAGCAGGCAAGGGTGTTGGTTTCTTTCAGATAGGCGGCGGTATTGCAGGCGATTTCCCCATTTGCGTTGTACCTATGATGTACCAGGACCTTGAGTGGCACGATGTTCCCTTCTGGAGCTATTTCTGCCAGATATCAGACTCAACAACAAGCTATGGCTCATATTCAGGTGCAGTGCCGAACGAAAAGATCACATGGGGCAAGCTTGATATTAATACTCCGAAATTCATAGTTGAAAGTGATGCTACTATTGTAGCTCCTTTAATGTTCGCATGGCTGCTTGGAT
>JBDTNV010000239.1:0-3656 GCA_039933555.1 Ignavibacteria bacterium | reverse complement strand
TATCAAAACCGATATCAAGGCCGATGATATTAATATCAAAATATATAGGCGCAGTGTTATTTGTATTCTTAAGCATGGTTTTTTTACTTGGCTCTATATGGCTTATACTTTCACTTAAATCAGGTTATTGGGATCCCGCATTTTTGCTATCAATTGTATGGATAACTATAGCATTTGCCGTAATGTACAGCATAGTTGTAGTTGTGGGTTTAACCACACAGAGTACTGTGGTCGCTATACTTGTGAATTTCTTTTTGATATTTGTACTATGCCCCGTGCTTTCAGTAAGAGAAGCGGTGGTCTTCAGTCTTGTATCGAATGAAACAGTGAAGTTTGTGTTTGATTTCCTTTATTATCTGCTTCCTAAACCGGGTGAATTCAGGGACATAGCAAACTCGATGATAATGGGTGAAAATATTAATATGTGGAAGAGCACAATGAATGCTGAAACCGGAACATTCACAGCATCATGGCTTTCGCCTATCAGCTCGGTATTATTCTGTTTTGTCCTGATGGCTTACTCAATATATTATTTTGCTAAGAAAGACTATTAAAACAAGTATCAAATAATAAATATCAAATATCAATTTTGAAAAAGCATAATCTGAAAATTCTGTTTTTGTTCTTTGTTATTTGCTATTTGGTATTTGAAAATGGTTGTTCAAAGAAGCTTGATCCAGACCCTCTCCCCTTAACTGTAAAACAGAACCTTGCGCTTCTTCAAAGTGACCCCCAGTTCGTAATGTACTTCAATTTTAAAAAGATGCGCGATACTCAGTTCTGGGAACAGTTCCTTTCGGATTCTGTTTTCAGCGCGGAGCGTAATTTCGGGGGATTCCTGAGCCTTTTAAACCAGGCGGCAGGTGTGAGTATATCGAACGGAATAGACGAGATGTACTTTTCAAACTCATGGATAGGTGATAATGCAATTGTTGTAAAAGGTACATTTGACCGCAAACGCGTAATAGATTACGTTTCAGCAGATACTCTGTACACTAAAATAGATTATCCTAACGGCTTAACAGTTTATAAGCAGGTCGATGCAAACCTGAATTTCTATTTTAAAGATGACTTCACGCTTTGCGCAAGTAATTATCTTAAGCAGATAGAAAATACTTTCGGTGTTACTGATACATCAACTGCCGGACTCCTGACGAACTTAAACCTTATGAAAGAAATTGAAATGATTAAACACAAGGATAACCTTTGGATGATATCAAACCAGAAATTATTTATCAGGGGTATATTTGAGAATTTTTCGGATATGAGTAAAAAGAAAAAGAATGTTATGCCCGGCGGTGAAGGAAATGATTCATTGATGGCAAATGATTCAACACAAAATGATGGTACCAATGAGCTATATTCAATATATAAAAAAATAAATTCCGTTTCATTTTCCCTCAAAATGACAGAAGAACTCGAAATTGTTATGCAAAACCAGTGCGAGGATAAAAATTCAGCTACTGAGCTTAAGAACAGGATGGAAGCGGTAATAGCGCTTGCGAAATTATCTTCAACCTTAAGCGGTAAAAAACCACCTGCCGTTATCAGGCTGCTTGATAAAGTAGAAACGAACGTTTTTGATAATACAGTTTTAATTGAAGCAAAGCTTAATGATAAGGATATAAAAGACATAAGACTGCAAAAATTATTTTAAATAATATTAACAAAAGGCCTTTATGGCTTAAAAATTATGATATCACCAATATTAACCTCGGTAACAGTTGGCGTTAATGCATTCATAGTTAAAGTTGAAACTCACTTTTCAACACAGATACCATCTAAATTTATTATTGTAGGCTTGCCTGATAAAGCTGTTTCTGAAGCATCGGAAAGAGTTGTTGCGGCTATTAAGAACTCAGGTTATCATTATCCTATAAGAAGAATAACTATTAATCTCGCTCCCGCTGATGTAAGGAAAGAAGGCAGCGGCTTTGATCTGCCAATTGCACTTGGGGTAATTTGCGAAGCTGACCAGATTAAACCCGATATGCTGAATGATTACTTATTTGTTGGCGAGCTTTCTCTTGACGGCAAACTTAGACCCGTAAGGGGTGTATTGCCCATTGCAATAGAAGCAAAGAGACAAGGATTGAAAGGGATCGTTGTTCCTGAGGAAAACGCAAGGGAAGCTGCAATGGTTGAAGGTATTGATGTGTATCCGCTTGGCTCATTGCAGGAAGTAGTTGAGTTCTTAAATAACGGAGGCGGGTTAGTGCCGTTTAAAGTTGACCTGAAAGAAATATTTAATGTTGACCAGAAAAGTATAGTTGATTTTGCAGATGTAAAAGGACAGCATGAAGTAAAACGCGCTCTTGAAGTTGCGGCTGCAGGCGGGCATAATATAATTATGGTTGGCCCTCCGGGCTCCGGTAAGACAATGCTTGCAAAACGGATTCCCACAATTCTGCCGCCTATGACTTTTGATGAAGCCCTTGAAACTACAAAGATACATTCGGTTGCCGGACTCCTTCCTTCAAATACTGCTCTTGTTTCTATAAGACCATACCGCTCACCGCATCATACAATAAGCGATGTTGCGTTAGTTGGCGGGGGACCCACTGCCAAGCCTGGTGAAATTTCATTTGCGCATCATGGGGTTTTGTTTCTTGATGAGCTGCCTGAGTTCAAAAAGAATGTGCTGGAAGTTATGCGCCAGCCACTCGAAGATGGCAGGGTAACGATATCAAGATCGAAAATTTCGGTGGATTATCCCTGTAACTTTATGCTTGCCTCGGCTATGAACCCATGCCCATGCGGTAATTACGGAAACCCAAACCAGGATTGCCAGTGCCAGCCGCAGCAGATACAGCGGTATATGTCAAAGATATCAGGTCCATTGCTTGATAGAATAGATATTCATATTCAGGTTCAGTCAGTTAAATATAAAGAACTCTCTTCAACAACTGCAGGTGAGCCTTCCGGTGATATCAGGGTGCGTGTAATTAAAGCCCGTGATTTTCAGATAAAAAGATTTATAGACAAGAAGCATATTTTCTGCAATGCCGATATGCAGTCGAAGGATATCAGGGAGTTCTGCAAGATTGATTCTGCAAGCGAGGAACTTATGAAGATGGCTATTACAAAACTTGGACTCTCAGCGCGCGCATATGACAGAATACTGAAAGTAGCAAGAACAATTGCTGACTTAGCGGGTGAGGAAAATATAAATTCCGCACACATAAGCGAAGCGATACAGTACCGCTCGCTTGACAGAACCATGTGGATGGGATAGAATAATCAAATATCAAATTAAAAATACCAAATAACAAATTATTCTCGTGCTGCACATTAAAGCCACTCGTGCCACGAATCGAATAAACGAAGATTGAAAAAGAAAAATTTTATTCTATATTAGTTTCTTTTAAGAATGTAATTGAATCAAATTTATTTGTATTTCATTTCGATTAACGAAAATTCTATTCGTGGCACGAGCCGTTGTTCTTGAAGATACTCGTTCCACGAAACTAGTTTCTTGAAAGTTAGAAGAGTATGAAAATTATTTTGAGTTTAAAATACTTACTGTGTATTCTATTCGTAGTACGAGGGGTGGTATTATCCCAATCTACACCCCAGAAATTCTTTGATGCCCTTATATATAATAAAGCTGAAATTACGGATTATGTAAATAAAGATGAGCTTGCAAAAAGTGAAAG
>JBDTNV010000238.1:0-3715 GCA_039933555.1 Ignavibacteria bacterium | reverse complement strand
CCCTTCTTTAAGTCATATATAATCAACCCATTGGGATGCAATATAAATAAATTTTCATTAAAATACGCAATACTTATTATTGGATTATTTTCCCTGTTTGAGATTTTCTTTACAAATACTCCAAAATTATTAAAATTTACCAAATCATTTGTTTTTTTATCAAGTATCCATAGGTCTAATTGGTTACCTTTCACAATTTTCACGGGATCATCAAGCTTATCATATCCTATGCTGTTTGAACCAAACACAACGCTTATTTCACTGTAATCATTTATCTTTGCAGCCTCATAATTCGTGGCATCGCAAATTACAAAAACCTCACCGCTGCTTATTGTTAAAACGCTTCTGGGATTATAAATTTTCTTATCTGACTCTGCGCTTAAGTTGTAGGAATTGAAGTCAAATGATAATATATAATTGAGATTGATATCAAGCCGTTTTATTCTGTTATTCTGGTAATCGGCAATAATTACATCAAGCCCATTTGAAGCATCAATTGAATACGGCTGGTTAAGCTCATTTTGCCCCAGGCCTGAACCGCCAAATGAGGCAACCTCTAAGCCGCCTGTAGTGAGTTTATATATTTTGTTTGACTGGATATCTGACACAAAAATAAATTCCTCCCTGGCTGTTGATATTGATACGGCATTCTGGAACTTACCAATATTGCCAATGAACTGGAGTGAGTCGTAAGTATTTAAGCTATCGCCAAATGAAAATGAATTGAAATTAATCAGCAGTAATAGTGAAAGGATATATATAGTTTTAAGAATATTCAATCTTCAAATCTTTTTTTATTTCTCAGGTAGTCAACAAATACCTGCTCGCCCAGCTCATTTAGCGAAGAATAATAAGCCTTGCCGCCGTTTGCCGCGGTGAACTCCTGTATAAACCTTATCAGGTATTCATCCTGCGCTATCATAAATGTTGTTATTTTTATCTTCTCTCTTCTGCATGCAACGGCTTCATCAAGCGTCTTATTGATAATTTTAGGGTCAAGCCCGAATGAGTTCTTATATATTCTTCTTGAGTTAGTTCCCGGCTCATATATTGCTGAAGGCTTGCCATCGGTTATCATAATAATCTGTTTATTCGCATTCTTTTTTCTTCTTAGAATACTGCGGGCAAGCTCTAAGCCTGCTTTTGTATTTGTATGGTACGGACCCACTGATACAAACGGAAGCTCACTTACCGATACTTCCCTTGCTTCATCACCAAACAAAACAATGTTAAGCGAATCTTTCCTGTATTTGGATAATATCAGTTCAGATAGCCCGAGTGCAACCTGTTTAGCTGGAGTAATCCTATCTTCGCCGTACAATATCATGCTATGGCTTATATCAACCAGCAGGACAGTCGCAGCTGAGGTTTGCATTTCAGTCTCGTAAATTTCGATATCGTCTTCATTCAGATTGAAGTTATCGATATCTATGCCTTCCCTTCTGAATGCGTTAGAAAGGGTTTGTGTTGTATCAATGTTCTGCGGCTGGTCGCCAAACTGGTATTTCTTTGTGGTGTTGTTCCGCTCTATCCCTTTGCCGCTTAAAGGTGACTCATGGAATCCCTCAGGAGATTTTTTCATATTACCGAATATCTCTTTGAAGGAATCCTGCCTTACCTTCATTTCACCTTTCATAGTGAGTGAGAACATACCATCGGTTTCATCAATCAGTCCTTTTTCTTTGAGCTGATCAATAAAATCACTGTATGAGAGGTTCTCATCAAAGAAATTATATTTTTCATCAAGCTGGCTCATCCAGTCAAGAGCTTCGTTCACATCACCGTTAGTCTGTAATAATATATAGCTGAACAAATTGAATAGCTTTTCAAGCCTTTGTTCATCTGTAAGGGAGCTTTCGTTCCATTTGGAATAAATGAATTTCATTATTTCTCTTTAAGTACTGCTTATATGGTCACGCCACGCCTGCCTTTGGCACGGACGCGGAAGGGTTGTGTTTCATACTTTTTCAGTGAAAACTAAGTATACAATTCAGAAATTTATTTTATCAGACAATCAACCTGATGTATTTAAGCAGTAAGTCAGGAAAAATACCGAATGCAAATAATCCTATTACAGATATTACTGCTGCCATATATGAAAAATCTGACCTGATGCCTGTAACAGTTTCACCAACAGGCTCATAGAACCACATGTATAAAATTACTTTTATGTAATAGTAAACACCCACAAGGCTCAATAAAATCCCGATAATTGCCACCCAAACATAATTTATCTGGATCGCAGATAGAAATATATAATATTTTCCCCAGAAACCCGCAAAAGGCGGAATTCCTGCCAAAGAGAATAGAAAAATTGTCATAAGCACAGATAAGCCGGGGTTAGTGCGCCCGAGCCCTTTGTAGCTTTCAAGTTTGTTTCTCTCAGCCGGATTGGAAGTTTTTCCTTCAACCATTGAGATGATTATGAACGCACCTGACTGCATAAGTATATATGATACAAGATAGAATATTACAGCATGAATTGAAAAAGAATTGATGGTTAGAAATCCAACCATTATATAACCGGCATGTGCAATGCTTGAATACGCCAGAAGCCTTTTAATATTTGTCTGCACAAGCGCCACAACGTTGCCATAGAGCATTGTTAAAATTGCAACCATCGCAACTACCATTGGTATATTGTTAAGCCCGAAGATCGAGAAGAATGATATCATCGCGCCAAATGCCGCGGTTTTGCCTACACTGGACATCATACCTGTGACTACAGTTGGGGCTCCCTGGTAAACATCGGGAATCCACATTTGCAGCGGGAAAGCGCCTGTTTTAAAAATGAATGTTATAAATACAAGTGTAAGCCCTAAAAGGTAAAATGTATCTTTGGTTGGGTGAGCATTAGCTATTGCAGTATAATTTGTCGAGCCAGTATATCCGTAAATGAAAGCTATACCCAAGAGCAAAAATCCGGTCAAAAACGAACCAAGCAGGAAGTATTTTAAAGCGCTTTCGTTTGATTCCATTTTCTTCCTCATAAAGCCGGCAAGAACGTAGAAGCAAATTGACATTAATTCCAGCCCTACAAATACAACTATCAGATCATTGGCCTGGTTCATAAGCATCATACCAAAGAGCGAAAAGAATAATAATGAATAGTACTCACCGTGATTGATATTTTCCTGTTCAAGATAATTTTTGGAAGAAAGTACGGTTATAAAAATTCCACCAAGCAATGCTATATTTATAATTGATGTTAAAGTATTTACCCTTATGAAATTTGAGTAAAGGATAAAATTCTTTGGCATATCAAAGAAAGAAAAGGCAATTGCCGCTGTTAGTGCTACTATCGAAAAGTAGAAAATGGCGGTTTCACTGGCATTTTTCTTGGAGTGCGGGAATATTGTTTCAAGAAGCATTATTACAAGTCCCGCCCCTGCAACTATTAATAACGGTATCGTGTTGGCAAAATCTAAATAATTGATCAATTTAATATCCTTCGGTTAAATTATCCTGTAATTATGAATATTACTCAGTGTTCCAGAAAACAATATTCTAAAATTGTACTATAAATATTTCTTTAGCCAGTTCAAAATTAAATCATTTACTTCAGGCTTTTCTTCAATTAAAAACTTACCATGTTTATCGGAATCATATACTTTCATATCTTTCGGGCTCTCACAAAAATTATCAAGTATCCACTTCTGTCCTGCCTCAACATCGTTATCTTTACTTCCGCATATCAAAAGCGTATTTTTAAATT
>JBDTNV010000237.1:0-3743 GCA_039933555.1 Ignavibacteria bacterium | reverse complement strand
GATGTAGCAATTGAATATGATCCGGATATATTACAGGCTGCAATACTTCATGATACAATTGAAGATACTGAAACAACTCAAGCTGAATTGCTGATGAAATTTGGTAAAACAGTTACAGATTATGTAGTTGAGATGACTGACGATAAGTCGCTGCCAAAGGCAGAAAGAAAACGGTTGCAGATTGTAAATGCTCCCCATAAAAGCAAGGGTGCGAAACTGATTAAATATTGTGATAAGATATGCAATATTACTGATGTAATGAACAATCCGCCAACTCACTGGAGCTTGGAAAGAAGAAAAGAATATTATGATTGGGCCGAACAAGTTGTTAATGCTTTGGGGCGGGAAGAATTGAAATTAGACTGGTATTTCGAGAAACGCATCCGGGAAGCCAGAGAGAAGTTAGGGATGGAATAATAAATCTATAAATTTTAGTTAATCAGTAAATAATGAATACTTAATTCTTAAAAGGTCCCGAACATAATATCCTTTTGTAAACTCCATTATATGTACCCGCAAAAAGAATATCATTTAAAACTGTAAAACTTGTTATAGTTGGTTTAACGTTAAGACCATCATTTCTTTGTATCCAATTAGTATCCTTGTTGCTAGAAACATACACGCCGTATTTAGTAGTGCCTGCAAAAATAAACATACCATTGGTAGATAATGTATTAACCGAACTATTATTTATGAATGTTGAATCCCAGGTTATGCCTGAATCTGAAGATCTATATAAAAACCCAGAATTATCACTAGCTCCGGCAAAGATATAGTTTCCATTTGAAACTAATGAAATAATAGTTCTATAATTTAATGTAGTATGAGTCCAGTTAACACCGTTATTTGTAGATTTATATACGCCGCTATCTTTTCCGGTTCCAGCAAATATTATATTACCTATCTTTGTGAATGAACGAACATCAATTTTACTCATGGAAGTCTGAGTCCAGTTATCACCATTACTTGTAGATTTATATACACCATTATAGCCATTAGTTCCTGCAAAGAGTGTATCCCCGTAAACCACTAATGAAATAATACTTTTATCATTTAACCCAACCAGTGCCCACGTTACGCCCGCATTTGTAGATCTATATACCCCGGTAGTCCCATTATTTAAAAAAGCATAACCGGCGAAAATATTATTTCCATTTGAACCTAAAGCATATGCGGATGAATCCCTTAAGCCTAGAATTTTTGACCAACTTGTGCCGTAATTTGTTGATACATATACACCCTTGAACAAAGTTCCGGCAAAAATATTGTTTCCGCTTTGAGTCATTGCGTTTATTATTGTATTATCTCCAATGCCATTATTCACTTGAATCCATTGTGAACTTGTTTTCAAAGAAATTAAAACACAGACAAAAACCAGCATAGTTTTCATTTGATAGCTCCTATAATTTCACAAATATAAACATTTAAATTAGAAAACTTAAATTATTGTTAAATAAAAAATTTAGTAATTCCTGAAATATCATTAAAAGTAACTATTTTTTATGATTACTACATTCGATTTAAGAGTACGGTATTATATAAAAAACCAGCTTGAGAGGCTGGTCTTTTCAATTTAAGAAGGTGGTATAATATATAATTATGCAATGTTAAACCTATTCAGCATTATTAATCACCAATTAGTAGTAACAGTGCCTCTAATTAAGAACTCATCAAAGTTATTTGAGCTTGTAGCCCAATCAGTATACAGATTCTTCTCAGTCCGAATTTCAAAAGTTACATTCTTGATTATGTTAAACGATGTAGTAAAATAGAACATCCGTTTCCTGTCTTTATCTTTTCAACACCTGTATAAAATCCGATCATATAAGTCTATACGTCTTCCAGAGTATAACTTGCAAATGTCTCAAATGATAGTATCCTGCTTCAATTATTTACGTCGCGTTTGATAACAATAAGACCTCCTATTATCACACTCTAATAGGATTTCTATTGCTTTCAAGTTTTATATATAGTATATTTACCCCTAAATCACATTATAATGTTACAGTCCGAAATAGGAAAATCTATAAAAAAAAGAAGACAGGAGCTAAGAATTACACAGCTTCACCTTGCAGAACTTGCAGGAATCAGTAAAAATACATTATACAAGTTAGAGCGTGGTCAAAGCAATCCTACATTGGACATCATTTTTAAATTAGCTGATGTTCTGGGTATGGAAATAAAGTTTGAAACTAAAAAAGTATAACTTAACATATGCGAAAAGCAATTGTATTTAAATACAATGTTCCAGTGGGAATATTAACCGAGGAAGATAACTGCTATAAGTTTATCTATGATGATTCTTATCTCTTGGATAACACTAAGCCATCAATAAGTCTGACCTTGCCGAAAACCCAAAAGGAATATAAAAGCAAATTTTTGTTTCCGGCTTTTTCAAACCTGCTAAGCGAGGGTGTTAACAGAAAATTGCAAAGCAGAACACTGAAAATAGATGAGAATGATAGTTTCGGATTACTGATTGCAACAGCTAATTTTGATACCGTGGGAGCAATAACCGTTAAACCGATTAATTTGTAATGCCTGTTCCTGAAATTAAATATTGTCCCGGTACACTGGCTATTGGCTTTAATACTTATAGCCCGGGATTCATACGACGCATGTTTAATGGTAAGAAGGTTAGCCATATACTGCAATACAACGCTCCTGAAAGAGATGATGCAGTTCAGGAAATGT
This sequence comes from Ignavibacteria bacterium, assembly GCA_039933555.1. Lineage (GTDB taxonomy): Bacteria > Bacteroidota > Ignavibacteria > Tepidaquicellales > OLB5 > OLB5. The sequence continues at coordinate 1,049 of JBDTNV010000237.1, read as the reverse complement.
TTATAGAGAACAGAAAGCATATATCAATATCGGGGGTTCAGGAGAAGTTAAGCTTAATGCTTGAAAAGAATATCCTAAGATTAACAACCGAAACAGAACGCGGGAGTTATATACTGAAGCCAATCCCGAGAGATGTTAAAAACGTTGAACAGGTTCCTGCAAATGAACATCTTACGATGCAAATAGCAAAACAGGTATATGGAATCAGCACTGCAGAAAATGCTATTATATTCTTTGCCAACGGTGACCCCGCGTATATTACCAGGAGATTTGATGTAAAACCGGATGGGAGTAAAAGAGGTAAAGAAGATTTTGCTACACTCGCAGGAAAAGCAAGAGAAAATGACGGACCGGACTTTAAATATGATTACAGTTATGAGGAAATCGGTTTATTGATACAAAAATATGTGCCAGCCTGGAAAGTTGAAATTGAAAAATACTTTTCATTAGTATTGTTTAATTATCTGTTCTCTAATGGTGATGCACACTTGAAAAACTTCTCTATACTTGAAACCGATTCGAGTGATTATATATTAAGCCCTGCATATGATTTGTTAAATACTAAGCTGCATGTAAATGACTCTGATTTTGCATTACAGAAAGGATTATTTGCAGATAATTTCAAATCGAATAGTTACGTTAAAAATAATCATCCGGGTAAAGAAGATTTTATTGAATTAGGCAGACGATTAGGGATATTAGAGAAACGCACACATGAAATGATTAAACCATTTCTGTATGATCAACCAACTGTAGAAAAACTGACCAACAATTCTTTCTTAGGTGACAAATTAAAGAAAACTTATTATCTGGACTATCAAACGAAGAAGAATTATCTAAATGATTGAGAGAAAGATTCAATTAGTGGAACATGATCAGTTTGGAAATTCTTTCTGATTTTAAAAAATTCTATCAGCAAAGTGTCAGTAACACCCCTCAAAAACAGGCTAAAAATGGACAATTTGGGAGAAGATTTTAAAGGGTTTTTGTTGAATTTGAGCTAAAAATGAGGTTTCTATAACATCCTGAACTTGATTGAAATTATCTGA
>JBDTNV010000236.1:0-3829 GCA_039933555.1 Ignavibacteria bacterium | reverse complement strand
GCTGAAGCTCACCCATTTTCTTCATGGATTTCATCTGGTACCTTGTGAATGGAGTCAGAACAAATTTCATACAGATAGAGAAGATTATGATAACAAGTCCCCAGTTTGAAATAAAGTTATGCAGGAAAAGAAAGAACGGAAGAATTGCATATTGCGCTATCGGCCTTACAATAAAATCAAGCGAGAACCTCATAGTTGACTGGAGGTTCATATTGTACCCTTTTAGTATCTCGTAATCTACCGGTCCTAAATATACATTAAATTTATTTCTTTCAGATTTCTCATTCTTAATCGACATCTTAAGGGCAATTGAATAATCTTTTTCATGTCCATTATTAGGGAGATCAGAATATGTACCGGTTATGTATGACCCATCCGCTTTTTTGCCTTCGGGGATCAGGAATACCGTAAAATATTTTATCCTTGAGCTGACCCAGCTAGTTTGTCCGTTTAAGTCAGATTTCAGCGGCTCTTCCTTCTTCGTTACATCAAGTACCTCAAGCTCATCACCGGCTTCTGCAAACGCATGCGCATGGCCGCCTTCGCCATCACTTCTGAATTCAGTAAGCTTAAGAGAATTTTCCCAGGCAAGCTGGTACTCAAAATTTGATATGAATTTATTGGAGTTCTCCAGTCCCACTTCAATACCAAACATATAGGTATCATTTTTGAAAGTATATGTTTTGGTAATCTTAGCACCACTTGAATCAACAGGCATTTCATAAACAACTTTATACTCTTCATTGCCGCGAACGTCAATTCTATCCCATGCTTTATAATTCGAAGTAAAATAAAGTTCTTTGGTATTAATGAGTTTTCCTTCAGTGGAATTAAACAAAAGATTAAGCTCACCGCCTTTATTCAGATACAAAAGCTGAACAGGAAATTTATCCCATGTCTTAAAGCCTTTTACTTCATATTTGATCAGGGCTCCGCCTTTGGTAGAGAACTCTGCGTAATACTTATCAGTTTCGATAATTATTATTTTATCATCACCTTTTTCAAACTTAGAAAATAATGCCCCGTACTTTTCCGAAACCGGTTGAATGCCTTTTGTTGTATCAGCGGTAGTAATTTTCTTAACTGAATCCTGTACTTGCTGCTGCTTCTTCTGCTGCTCCTGTTTCTGAACGTTGTTAAGCGAATCTATCCTAACCTGTTCGGTTTTCTTTTCATCAACCTTAGGGGGAGTGTTCTTGTTCTGGAAATAAAGCCAGCCGATCAATATCACGCCGATTAAAACAAAACCAACTATCGAATTTCTATCCATTATCTTAATTCATTTTCAATTTTTTTTCAGGAACCGGGTCAAACCCGCCTTTGAAGAAAGGGTTGCACTTCAAAATCCTAACCGCTGCAAGGTATGTACCCATAAATAATCCGCGTTTATCCAAGGCTTCAATTGCATATTGTGAACATGTTGGGGTATGCCTGCAGGATGGCGGAAACAATGGAGATATAAAATACCTGTAAAATCGTATTAGTAATATCAGCAGGTATTTAGGATTTAAATATTTCATCCTTTTAAGCTTTCTTTTTCGATCCTTGCAGTTATTTTTTCAAGCAAAAGTATCATATCAGAAGAAATTTCTTTGAAGCTTAAATCTTTGTGAGATCTGTAACCGGAACCGGAAGGAGAAAATAGTATTCTGATCTTTATTTGTTTATCTGAAACAAAACTTACTAATCCCGTTTTATTAAGCCTGTATGATTCCTTTAGTAAACGCCTAAGGCGGTTACGGCCCGTGGATTTTTTAATTTTTTTTTTGATAACAAAAAACCGACCTTCACAGGAAAGTCGGTCACAATTGTGCCGTTCTCACTACCGGAAAAATTCAAAAAAGCATTTATGAGCTGTGATTCAATCCTTATTGAATTAGAAAGTATCTCTTCAAATACACCAAATCCCCTGATTATCTCACTGCGTCCTAATGTATATATCTTCTTCAAAGCTTTTGGCTTAATTACCTGGTATACTTCACTTCATCACTAACGGTCAGCTTTTTTCTGCCCTTAGCTCTGCGGCTTGCAATAACTGCTCTGCCGTTCTTGGTACTCATTCTTTCTCTGAAACCGTGCTTATTTTTACGTTTTCTGTTACTTGGTTGAAATGTTCTTTTCACAAATGCTCCTGTTCACCCGTACCGGGTCCGCCATTACGGCTGGTCAGTTTATAAAATTCCCTTTAATAAAACGCTAAAATAATCAAAAATTTAAACACATTCAAGGCGTAAAAAGCCCATAAAATGGAAAATGTTGCCTATTTTTTTTATAAAAAAAAGCATGAATCAAAAGCCCTAACCACGAATTTCACTAATTGCACGAATTTTAAGTTAAACCTGCTATATTTGTGAGTGTTTAAGGAAAAATCATCAACGGGGACAAAAAAATAAAATTTTATTATCATGAAAAGTAAAATCTGGGTTGAAATTATTATAAGTAATTTTGATATGTCATACAAAGATTTATCAAAATTAATAGGAGTTCAGCCAACCGAAGGAGAAAATGCTGGTGATTTATATAAATCACCTTCTGGAAAAGAATTCATATTAGGTTTGAGTTCCTGGACACTTGAATCAATGTTAGCTCCATATGCACCCATTGAAGAGCAAATAAAGGATATATTAAATAGAATAAAAAATAAAGATGGATTAAAAGAAGTAAGCAAAAAATATCCACTTACGTTAAATATTGTAATCCATATGTCGGATTTAAGTCCTTTTATTGGATGGAGTAATGACATTATGCATGAATTAGCAAAATATAATTTTTCCTGGGGTTTAGATATTTCAGTAGAGAAATGAATGATTCTCCCAGTTGTTGGTCTTGTGACCAACAACTAGCTTGTTTGTTGGTGACAACACCAGCAAATGGGAAATGGGAATCAATCAAAAATTTAAACACATTCAAGGCGTAAAAAGATGGTAAAATTACTAATTAACTCCCCTCCTTTCTTTCTGATACCACTTCAATATCCATTTAACTCCCCCTTTCCAGCTGAAACCTTGTTTTTTTATCCAACATACGCTGGACGTTGATTTTGAGCTCAATTCTAAATAAATCATGCGCTGTCCAGCGATACATCGAACAGTCCGGCGGTAAATCGAACAGTCCAGCTTATATCCCCTCACTGCGGTGGCAGTCCGTAGGCTTTTTAAGGGGGATTTTTGCGGGCTACCCCTCCCGGAGATTACTCAACCACCCCCTCCATAAACTTTACCACTTGATCCCGCGTTGTGTTGGGCGAGAAATGGCTGACTGCCCGGTAAATATCATCCATATTATAGCCGCCATTAAGGGCAGAACTATCTTCACTTTTGGGGAGAGCGTGCAGGCTCCTGCGGATACCCTCTAGCTGCCGTAAGGCTGAAGGTGTCAGCTTATTGCCGAGCCGGATCGATTCAAGCTCACTAATCAGTATAGCTTCCATTTCAAAACGGCATGAACCGGGGATATCACTGCCATTATGCAAGGCTGAATATACCATATAGGCAAAGCAATTTTTAATAGTGCGGCTTGATACCTGTATGATATTACCCGAAATATTGATCTTTAAGGCACGCTCGGGGTCGATAAGATCGATCATTGAAAGCCTGTAGAATAAACGCCTGATGTTACCCTTAAATTCAATGGGTTTATCCTCCATGGCGACGGGCGCTATATTACCCTCTTCAAGCAAACGCGCCGAAAACCGGCTTGCGGAAGGCTCTATAACGGGCTCTTTGCCGCTTATTTTTTTACCGGATGCCGTAAGCTCCTTAACTTTATATATGCGGTAAGGCGTGTAGCGGAAGCCAAGCTCGAGTGACATGGTTTTGGATATATGCCT
>JBDTNV010000235.1:0-3960 GCA_039933555.1 Ignavibacteria bacterium | reverse complement strand
CTATAAGGATTTTTATGACCTGTTTTATGATTCAGTAAGGCTGCATTTAAGGAGTGATGTAGAAGTAGGAAGCTGCCTTAGCGGCGGACTTGATTCTTCCGCAATTGTTTGCATAATGCATGATATTCTGCATAATGAAGGTAAAGCTGAGATACAGAAAACCTATACAGCCTGTTACGATGACCCGTTAATTGATGAAAGACCTTTTGTTGAAGAGGTAATCAAACAGACAAATTCAACTAAATATTATCTTTTCCCTGAGGCAAGCGGATTAATGGCCGATATTGATAAAATGACCTATCACCAGGATGAGCCGTATACAGGCGCTACTGTATTTGCGCAATGGAGTGTATTTAAAAAAATTCATGAAACAGGAATTAAAGTTGTACTTGACGGGCAGGGAAGCGACGAAATACTGCTTGGGTATTTTTCATTTTTCCCATTCCATCTTAAACGGAATTTATTGAATCCGATAAAATTTATTACTGAGTTTGTTGGCGGTGTAAATACATCAAATCTGGGTTACAGCAAATTCACACAGAATCTTTTATATTTTAATACGGGTTCCGTAAGGTACAGGCATGTGCTTAAGAACAGCAAATCTTTTGTACAGCCTGATTTCATTTCTTCACACAACCGCAGGGATATTTTCAACGGGATGATTGCAGCTTCAAGCCTTGAAGAGAACCGGCTTTCAAATGTGTGGAATATTTCGATCCCCTCGCTGTTAAGGTATGAAGACAGGAATTCAATGGCATTTTCGGTCGAGTCAAGGATACCATTTCTTGACTACAGGCTTGTGGAATATATTTTCTCCATACCTTTAAATAAGCTAATTCACAAAGGATGGACAAAACATGTTTTGCGTGAATCGTTGAAAGGAAAGATTCCCGAAGATATCAGAATGCGAAAAGGGAAGTTGGCGTTTTCAGTGCCGCAGAAAAAGTGGATGAAAGAAATCTCATCTTATCTTGAAGATACTTTTAATACTGATTTCCGCTCAGGCAGGTATATTGATAGAAGTAAAATCCTGAATATTATCAAAAGCGGTAATTTTAATGATAAGGTTCTATACCGCGCGTTTGCACTGGAGAAATGGATGAAGGTGTTTGATCTGCATTAGTATTTGTTTTTCTTCGTTTTAAATCCTTTTCTTATTGATTATATTTATTTATGAAAATAATTTTATTGAGTGACCAGTAAATCTGTATTACATATAGCACCCGAAAACACTGCAGGCGTTCCCTACAACGTAATGAAAATGCAGAATATGTTTGGTATGCCGGCACGACTGCTTACATTCTATAAAATACCGTACGATTTCCCAGAAGATATTTGCATGAATTTGCAGCTGCCGCGGAGTAAAGTTGCCATGAAATGGCGTGAGCTTAAGCAGTCTAACTTGCAGAATAAGATAAAAGAAGAGCAGTTTGATAAATGGACACATCTCCCGTATTTTGCACCGCAGAATCCGGCTGAAAAAGCATATATGAAGCTTCGGGAAAACCGTAATAAACCTAAATTCTTAAAAGCGCTTGATGAACTGGGTACGGATCAATTCGATATTATTCATTTTGATGGGGGAATAGATTTCTTCAGCGATTCGCACCTTGCCAAAGCTTTCAAAATGAAGGGAAAAAAAATTGTGAATTGCTATTTTGGCGATGATTTAAGGTCAAGAGGTATAGTAAGGGAAATGGATGAAATCAGCGACCTGAATCTGACGTTTGAATATGACCATACACTTAGACATCCGAATATTAATTTTCTTTTTTTCCCGTTTGATAACACGGATATTCCATTTATTAATGATGATGTTTATTGGTCTGGGGATAAGATCAGGATCATCCACTCTCCAACACATAAGATCGTTAAAGGTACTCCTGAAATTTTAGCAGTAATTGAGGAAGTTAAAAAGAGTAAAGATATTGAATTCCTTTTAATTGAGAACACTCCCAGAGAAGAAGTTCTGAAGATTAAAGAAACCTGCCACATTGCCATTGACCAGATAGGAAACAGAGGAGGTACCGGTTACGGCATTAATTCGCTTGAAACTCTTTCTATGGGACTCCCAACCATAACAGCTATGAATTGCGGTATGGATAAGTGGCTGCCTGAGAATCCATTTATTGTTGCTGATAAAGATAACCTGGCTGAAAAAATAATTGAGCTGATAGATAATGAAGAATTGAGAAGAGCTAAAAGAGAACACTCCAGAAAATGGGTGGATAAATATCATTCATATAGCTCAGTATTTGAGAAATTGAAAGGCTACTACAAAACTGCAGGTATATTATAATATCCTACTTGCCATCACAAATACATAAAATATTTTCTGACACAATTATCTATACTATAGGAAGTGTGTTCAACCGCCTGCTTCCATTTCTGCTGTTACCAATTTATACGCTTTACTTCCCGCCAGTTGAGTATGGAATTTTCTCATTGGTTTATTCTTTCTGGTTCTTTGTTTCGGTCTTCTATCTGTATGGAATGGAAACTGCTTTCCAGAAATATTTTCTTGAAGCACATGACCAATCCACAAAGAGCAAAATTTACAGTTCAACCCTCCTGTTGATATTTATAAGCTCAGTTTTATTCAGTTTAATCATTTACCTGCTCGCTGATTATATTTCTATTAAAATAACAGGCAATGTTCAGAATGCTTACCTGATAAAGCTTCTGGCCTTCATTTTGGTTGCAGATTCGCTTTACCGCTTCCCGATGATACTCATCAATAGTATTCAGAGATCAAAACTATATTCTTTCGTTAATTCTTTAGCGGTAATACTGAACGTTGCTGTGAATATTGTCCTGATAATATTCTACAAAATGGGGATTGAAGCGATCTTTTATTCATATCTGGTCTCATACACATTTTTATTCATTATTTCTTTTTTCAGTACAATAAAATATTTTGTGTTCAAAATTGATTTCAGCGCCTTATCAATATTACTTAAGAATGCTCATCTCTTCTTGTATTATGGTATATTCATGATATCAATTGACCTAATTGACAGGTTCATTCTTGAATATTTCAAAGGTTCAGCCGAGGTGGGTATATACTCCGCAAGCTACAGGATAGGTATCGTAATGAATCTTGTCATAACAGGCTTCAAAGTAGCATGGACACCGTTTTTTATGAACTTAAAAAGCGATGAGAGCAATAAAGAAATATTCTCAAAAGTATTTACATACTTCTGTTATGGCGGTTTAATTGTTTTTCTTTTCTTCTCGCTCTTTGCCGTTGATATGGTGAGGCTTAATGTTGGCGGTTATACACTGCTGAATGAAAAATACTGGTCAGGGCTTGTAATTGTCCCATACATTCTGATAGCTTACCTTTTTTCCGGTCTGTATATGAATCTGAACGTAGCCTCTTTTTTCAGCAACAAAATAAAATACCTTATTATATCATCTGCCGCAGGGTGTGTAAGTAATATAGCACTGAACTTCATACTCATCCCGAAATTTTCAATCACAGGGGCAGCAATTGCTACAATGCTTTCGTATATGTTAATGTTCGTAGTGTTGTATTACTTTTCACAGAAAATTTATAAAATTAATTATGAATGGGGTTCAATTTTTAAGGCTGCAACTATAACCTTTATATTATTTGTTATAAATATTTACATACCCCAATTCTTCAAATTGAGCTATATTTACATTGTTTTAATTGAATTTATAAGTGTATTAATATTATTTATCGTTCTTTTAGGTTCAAAAAGCAGGGAATTAGTCATGTCTTATATTGTTAAAAAACAGTTAAAGTAGCGCTTTAAGTGTTTTGCCTCTTGACATAGCTAAATAATATAATTATATTTGAAGAGCTTCTCCATCACTTTAAGGGTATTTCTGTTAATGGAGAGGTGCGAGAGTGGTTGAATCGGTCGGTCTCGAAAACCGTTGTAGCGGTAACGCTACCGTGGGTTCGAATCCCACCCTCTCCGCAGATTTTAA
>JBDTNV010000234.1:0-4022 GCA_039933555.1 Ignavibacteria bacterium | reverse complement strand
TATTGTTTTTCATGATATATTATTTTTATTATTAATGTTTTGAATTTTCTTTTTGATCATTTGGTAGTTTGCAGCAATCATCCAGATTATTGTATGCATCTTTATCAGCTTTTTTATCGTTTGCGTCATAGCCTGCCATTGTAATCGCGTTTTCAATTTTGGATAGATCGGTTTTTGATTTATCGTAATTAATGTGGGCTACTTTATCATCAACAACTACGTTAACATCAATTATCCCCGGTACTTTATTTACCGCTTTTTCAATATTTTTCTTGCAGGTCTTGCACTGCATTGATGGCAGTTTTATCATTATATGCTCAGCGCTTTTATCTGTTGAGCTCTGCATGTTTTTATCCATGTTCTTATCCGTGCTCTTATCCATATTTTGATTCATGTTCTTATCTGTATTTTGGCTCATGTTCTTATCCATATTTTGATTCTGATTCATTTGCTGTTTATCGTTTTGGTTTTCAGTGCTTTCTTTTTTACCGCAGCCAAAAAATATAGTAAATGCAAATAGCATAAACCCGATTGTAGTGATTGTTTTAAATATTGATTTGTTCATTTGTGTTTACTCCTGCCGCTAATTGCGGCGTTTTATTTGTGTTTAATTAATGTTTATGTTCGGTATTTGACTTATTATCTTTCATATCCTTTAAAATATCCTGGTTTGGATTGATCTTTAATTCTTCATTATCATCCTTTTTCGGGTTGTCACCATGTTTTTCATGACCTGATGTAAAACCTTTCTGTATCTGTGTCTCACTATCAATTAAGAAACCGCCTGATGTAACTACTAAATCACCATCATTTAGACCCGATGTGATTGCGTAATATCCATCCTGTTCGTAACCTATCTGAACTTCTTTGGGTTCAAATACTCCTTTTTCTTTTTCGATATATACATAATTATGGTCACCGGTTCGTATTACTGCATTTTTGGGAACTCCTACTGACTGAGTGACATAAGTATTTATCTTTACTTTAAGGTACATATCGGGTTTTAATTTCATATCCTTGTTTGATACATCAATTCTGACTTCAAGTGTTCTGGACTCCGGATTAAACACAGGGTTTATGAAATTTATTTTTGCCCTCAAAACCTCATCGGGGTAGGCGGTTGAATATATCTCTGCAGTCTGCCCGCTTTTGATATACTGCATGTCTGATTCATACACATTTGCAATAACCCATACTGAAGAGAGGTCCGCAACATCATATATATCCTCACCTGCTGCTGCCCAGTGACCCACATGCACATATTTCTTGGTTACAATACCGCTGTACTTTGAATATTGTATAGTGGTAGTTTTTACATTTCTTGACCGTTCAAGCTCTTCAATTTGTCCGCGCGTCATTTCCCACAGTATCAGTCTTTCCCTCGATGAATTAACAAGGCTCTGTGCCTGATCTATTGCAAGCCTGTTACCACTTACTTTAACTTGGTTATAATTATCCAATGCCAATAGATATTCTTTTTGTGTAGATACCAGTTCTGGTGAATATATTTCAAGAACCTTTTGACCTTTCCTTACTTCCTGTCCTTCAAAATTTACGAACATGTTCACAATTTTTCCCGAAACGGCTGTAGATATATGCGCAAACTTCGATTCATTTATCTTTACATAACCGTTGAAAGTCTTTTCACCCTGAAACTGCATGGTTTTAACCCGTTCAGTCTGTACATTTGCCAATACCTGCTGCGAAGGCGAGAGCTTAACGGAATTAATAATTGCTCCTGTTTCGTGACCCTTATCATTTTCAGCGTCAACCTCAGTTTTCTTCACAAGGTCCATTCCGCATATCGGGCACTGTCCCGGCCTATCCTGAATAATTTGCGGATGCATAGGGCAGGTATAAAGCTGCTTTACTGATGTTTCCGTATTATTCTTGTGTATGAAAGCTTTATATACCCAATAGCTGCCGGCAATTACAATTATCACTGCAAGTATGCTTATTATTATTTTTGTGGTTTTATTCATAATACTTTTTTTATACTTCTAATTTTTCAGGTTTAAACCTGTTGCTTTTTCAAGTTCAGCTATCATTTTCAGGTACATATTAACAGATTCATAATACATAAGCTTCGCTTCCTGGTACATTTTGTAAGCATCAAGCAGGTCAAGGAAACTGCCCATATTAGTTTCATAGGAATACTGTGCCGATTTCATTGTATTTTCCGTTTGTGGTATCTGTACACCGTAGTAGAAATTCATAGTTTCTTTAAGTGATGTCATATTATTCACAATTGTGGTTACTTCATTTCTTATATCATTTTTCTTCGCGCTGTATTCTTCAGTTGTGCTCTTTATAATTACTTCATTTTTCTTTATTGCCAGATCATATTTACCGCTTGACCATGGCGCAAAGGGAATATTTACACCAACCATAAAGGCAAAAGCGTTTTTCTCTTCAAACGGGAGTATTTTGTAACCCAGTTTTATGTTGAAATCAGGCAGCCGGTTGATCTTTGCCATATCAAGATCGGTCTGGTTCATCAGTATTTTATTCTTCAGCGTTTTCAGATCAGGCCGGTGTTCAAAAGCATAATCAATCAGCTTATCGGTTTTGGTACTGTTTATATTAAAATTGCCTTTATCCAGCAAATATTCAGTATCAATATCTGCGAAATTTATCTTCGTATCTTCATCGACAACAATTTTTGTGAGTTTTGTAAGTACTGAAAAAATATTCTTCCTCTGTTGCTTCAGAATGAAATCCTCGTTTTGGAGCCTCGACATTTCTATCTGTGATTTGAATACTTCCTGCTGCATACCTTTACCAACCATGTACTGCGCTTCTGCCGCTGCAATAAATGTCTTCAGAAGCAGCTGGTTATCATGGTTCACCTGTAATTTATTATTTAAAAGGTAAAGGTCATAATAATTCATCTTTATCATATTCATAATTTCAACGGCCATAGTAAGCCTTTCACTCTGCATCATGGACTTCGTATTCATTACTGATTTTTTTTCCAGCGCAAGCTTACCCGGGAATGGGAACATCTGTGAAATATAAAAATTTATCATTCCCACTTTAGAGAAATCACTCATTATATCATCAAGCTCAAATTCAAACATCGGGTCAGGAAGGTATGTCATACCCTCAGCCTGGAAGTTTGAAACATCAATTTTAGTCTGTATCGCAATAAGATCAGGGTTATTATTCACCGCGGCAAACAAAAGCTGGTTTAATGTGAAAACTTCTGATTTCCCGTATGAATTATAGAAAGCAGTATCCCTGACGCTTTGTTTGGTCTGAACACTTAGCAATGAATCCAAAACTCTTAAAGAAGAGTTAAACCTGTAAACGGAATCTTTTTGCAGGTAACTATCGAACCCATTTTGTCCATGAGTCTTAACTCCTATGAATACAAACACCGAAACAAATATTAAAATAAATTTAGACATGATCTCATATACACAATTAATAAAACAGATAAAATAATTCCGGTAAAAAATTATTCTACAATAAAACCAGTAATTGGAATGAGATTTTTTTAGATTAGAAGCGAGGAGTTTAAAATGGGAATATCAAGTTTAGGGAGATGCGATTTATCCGGATAGTAGAGTACAGAACCTACATCACTAAAATGCAGATCAATTGAATTATTGAAAAATAAAGATACATTTGTAGATACATCCTGGTTCAGTTCATTATTAATAGTTAAAAGGGTATTCGTATTTGAAAGTTCCGTAGTTTCTTCGCTGCAGCATTTGGATTTATGCTTAGTTAAGCTTATGCCATCATATTTCTTTACATCATCCTGTTTGCATTCACAAACCTTTGTATTACCGGTCATCTCGCAAAACATCAATTGCGTTGCGAAACTGAAATTAGATAATATCAGCATTAACGATAGCGACACAACAAAATATTTATTAAACGCCTTTTTCACAATATAAAGTTAACATTTTCAATCATACTAAACAATGACTAATATAACTAACCTTATGATTATTCATAAAGTTTCAAAATTTAATATATTTAACCTTGAAAATAACGTAAAAATGCTTAATTTT
>JBDTNV010000233.1:0-4108 GCA_039933555.1 Ignavibacteria bacterium | reverse complement strand
ATATTTTCCACTGATATATATTATAGTAATTTCACCCAAAAAAAGCTATTTTACATCATGAAATTTAACAGGTGAATAGAATTGACAGGTAGTTTTGCTCAACTTCACCCTGATATTTTAAACTTAATGAAGTACTGTATTTTGAAAAGTATTGTATTTAATGTTATGTTAAACTTAAAAAATTTTATAAATGCCTACAGATAAAAGAATTACTGATCTATTGAGATTGCATAAGATGCGTGAGACTGCCAAGATGGGTGGCGGCGAAAAAAGAATTAAAGCACAGCATTCAAAAGGGAAATATTTAGCACGCGAAAGAATATATATGCTCTTAGACCCCGGCTCTTTTGAAGAGTATGATGCATTTGCCACACACCGTACCCATGATTTTGATATGCAGAAACAGATATTCCTTGGCGATGGTGTTATAACGGGCTCGGGTAGAATTGACGGAAGGCTTGTGTTTGTTTTCAGCCAGGATTTTACCGTATTTGGTGGGTCACTTTCAGAAGCGCATGCAGAGAAGATTTGCAAGGTGATGGATATGGCTGAGAAAATGGGCGCTCCATTTATCGGGCTTAATGATTCAGGCGGAGCGAGAATACAGGAAGGTGTTGTATCGCTTGGCGGTTACGCTGATATATTTTTACGAAACACGCTTATGTCCGGCGTTATCCCGCAGATAAGCGCTATAATGGGACCGTGCGCGGGCGGCGCGGTTTATTCACCGGCTATCACAGATTTTGTTCTGATGGTAAAAGGCAAAAGCCATATGTTTGTTACAGGTCCGAATGTTGTTAAGACTGTCACGCATGAAGAAGTATCATTCGAAGATCTTGGCGGCGCTAAAACGCATTCAACAAAATCAGGGGTAACACACTTTGCATGTGATGATGAAAAGCAATGTCTGTTATATGTAAGGAAACTTATCAGCTACATGCCGCAAAACTGGAGAGAAAAAACACCTGAGAAGAAATCAGTTGATGACCCCGATAGAATTGAAATGGAGCTTAACCATATTATACCCGAAGATAACACAAGGCCCTATGATATGAAGAAGATCATAAACCTTGTTGTTGACCAGGAGTTAAGACCGGTTACAGAATTTGACGAAGAAATTGAAAAAGGAAAAAAGAAAACAAAAACAACAAGAAGAACACAGGTTCACAATAATGAGAACCCGGCAATGGTATCAAGCTTCTTTGAAGTACAGGAGCTATTTGCGCCAAATATAATCACGGGTTTTGCAAGGCTTGATGGCTTATCAGTTGGTGTGATAGCAAACCAGCCAAGCAAAATGGCGGGTGTGCTTGATATTGACGCCTCGGTAAAAGGCGCCAGGTTTGTTAGGTTCTGTGATGCTTTCAACATACCTCTTGTTGTGTTTGAAGATGTTCCGGGATTTATGCCGGGCACATTCCAGGAGTGGCGCGGAATTATTAAACAGGGAGCAAAACTGCTTTATGCATTTGCAGAGGCAACCGTTCCGAAATTAACAGTAATTACACGAAAAGCTTATGGCGGCGCATATGACGTGATGAACAGTAAACACATTCGCGCAGATTATAACGTTGCATGGCCGGGAAGTGAAATTGCGGTAATGGGTTCAGCGGGTGCTGCGGAAATTATTTTCAAGAAGGAGATTGATTCAGCAAAGGACCCGAAGAAAGCATTTGACCAGAAAGTTGAAGAGTATAAGGAAATGTTCGCAAATCCGTATGCAGCAGCAGCCCGCGGATACATTGATGATGTAATTGAGCCATCAGAGACACGCATAAAGCTGATAAAGGCATTGCGGATGCTTCAGACGAAGGAGCAATCAAACCCAAAGAAGAAGCACGGGAATATTCCGTTGTAAAAAAAAATAGCAAAAACCCCTGTAATAGCAAATATTACAGGGGTTTATCATTTTTGAGATATTGTAAACACTTTATATTTATTATATTTACTTAAATACCCGGAGGCAAAATGAAAACCTTTTTTGGATTAACTCTGCATCTAATTACTTACCTGACTTTATCTATAGGAAATTTATGTTTTGCCCAAAGCGGTTGGAGTATAAGTCAAACTAATTTGGTATTTCAAGGATTACATCAAACTAATAATATGATAAATGTGGCTTGTGAAGGAGGTGCAATATTAAGAACTACAGACAACGGAGTTACTTGGAAATATATCAGGAATGCTGATTTGACAGGAAGTTATCTCTATAGTTTATATTTTTTAAATGAAAATACTGGTATAGTCTGCGGATTTTCTCCATCAATACTTAGAACTTCAAATGGTGGTAATTCATGGGAAAATGTATATTCCAGTGGAAGAGTAATCTGGTCATTGGATTTTATTGATGAAAGTACAGGTTTTGCGGTGGGTGGTTCACAATATCCTTACAATGTTTTATTAAAAACAACAAATAAAGGAAGCAACTGGATTTCTTTAACCCCTCCTACAAATATTACTTTTAAAGATATTAAGTTTATTAATACTACGACAGGATTCATAGTAGGAGATTCAGGGCTCGTTATGAAAACTATTAACACTGGGATAAACTGGGAATTAAAGTATTTAGGTGCATTAAAAACTTTAAAAACCGTTTTTTTTATAGATACTAACACTGGTTGGATTGCGGGTGATAGCGGTAAAGTATATAAAACTACAAATACTGGAATAAATTGGAATTTGCAATCTACATTTATGAAATATAACATTAACGATTTGTATTTTAATAATGTTAATGATGGTGTTTGCTCCTTGGATTCAGGAAGTGTTTTATCAACAGGGAATGGAGGATTGAATTGGCAAATTACCAACATTGATTCTAGATATAATTTAAACTCAATTATTAAAACTAGCAATAATAGTATTCTGGTTTTTGGAGGTTTTTCGTTAGGTACATCTGAAGTAGTAAGAGAACATTCTGCATATATAAGTACAAATAATGGCGCAAGTTGGAATAATATTATTTCTGGAAACAACTATCAGAAATGGTCTGTCTGTTTTATAGATACTCTTACTGGATTTGTTGGTAATAGAGAGGGTTCAATTATGAAAACAACAAATAGTGGGTTGACGTGGAAATTACAGAGGACTCCTACAACTGCTACCCCAATTCAAATCCAGTTTATTAATAATAATACTGGTTGGACTCTTGCATCAAGTGGCTGGTTGTCACGCACAACAAATGGTGGGTCAAATTGGGTACTTATATCAACCGATAGAGGTAGGTTTCAATTCTTCGATTCATTAAATGGCTTTGGAGGTGGTAACGGTAGCTTAAATAAAACTACAAATGGAGGGTTTAATTGGACGCAAATTCCCAATGTTGAAGCCTTTGGGGTATTTTTCTTAAATAAAAAAATAGGATGGGGTTATGGTACAGGGGTATGGCCAAATTATTATTTTAAACTTTATAAAACCTTAGATTCAGGTAATACATGGAATCAGCTCCAAAGTCAATCTTTTACAGGTTTCCGAAGATTATGTTTTCTTGATTCATTATTGGGATATGCCATTCTTAGTAATGGTATTTATAAAACTCAAAATGGCGGTTCTAATTGGATTCTTATTAGTAGTTTAACAGGAGAAAATATTGTAATGTTTAATAATTCTGAAGGTTTTTTATTAGGGCAATCTTCTACTATTAGAAAAACTTCAAATGGTGGTAATAATTGGTTTAATGTTTTCAATCTACATAATGTGTATTGGTGGCTAGATTTACAGGTTATTAATCCAAGAAATATATGGGCAGTTGGTTACGAGGGCGTCACTGGTTATGTTGCATTTAATAATAACTCGGGTGGAGAGCCAATAGGCATACAAACAATAAATACTGAAATTCCAAATAATTTTCTTTTATCACAAAACTATCCTAACCCCTTCAACCCGCAAACGAAGATAAAGTTTGATATACCTGCAAACATGAAAGGGCAAACGTCAAACGTGAAACTGATTATATATGACCTGCTCGGCAGGGAAGTTGCAACACTTATAAACGAAGAGCTAAAGCCAGGTACATATGAAGCTGACTGGAATGGCTCGAATTTCTCCAGCGGTGTGTATTTTTATAAGATAATTTCAAAGGAATTCACAGAGACAAAAAAAATGGTTT
>JBDTNV010000232.1:0-4126 GCA_039933555.1 Ignavibacteria bacterium | reverse complement strand
GGAAAAATACCGCATAAAAATTTTAAGGGCGAAGAAGAACTTATTTCAGGTTACCAAAAAAGTGTTCATTATTTAGCTTTGAAAAACGGAAATTTTGATGCGCCAACATGTTACCAGTGTCACGGCGCACATGAAATGGAAAAATCTGATAATCCGGATAGCAAGATAAGCAAGAAAAACATTGCTAAAACCTGCGGACAAACAAACTGTCATGTAAATCAGTTGAACGATTATACTGGCAGTATTCACCAGGTTGGAGTGAGTAAGGATAATAAGGACGCTCCAACATGCAACAATTGTCACGGTAATCATGGTATTATTACAAAAAATGTTGAAAATAAACTTCAAAAATCCCGGGACCTGGTTCAGCTATGCTCAAACTGCCATAGTTCCGTTGAGCTTGTCCAAAGGAATGATCTGCCTACGCAAGTGACCGAGACATATAGCGAAAGCTTCCATGGCCTTGCCACAAGGGGAGGCAGTATGGAAGCTGCTAACTGTGAGAGCTGTCATGGCAATCATAATGTTAGGCCTTCAAAAGATACACTTTCTACAATTAATAAAAAGAATCTTCCGGTAACATGCGGTAAATGCCACCCGGGTGCCACAGAAGTTTTGTTTACAAAGAAGATCCATTTAACCAACCCTGAAGAAGATTCACCGATCGTATTCTGGACAACCAGGTTTTATATGTTTATGATATTTGGATTGATAGGATTCATGGTTTTTCATAACATACTCGATTACAGGAGAAAGCTTCAGCACAGAAAGAATATAAATGGACACAAGAAAAAGACAGATGTAAAGAAATAATGAATAAGCCCAAAAAAACAGACGAAATAAAGTATCTCAGAATGAGTAAGAGCGAAAGAATTCAGCACTTCCTGCTGCTTTCAAGCTTTATTACTTTGATACTTACCGGATTTGGGCTGAAATTCCCAGAAGCTTTTTGGGTTAAATGGATTGTCTATATAATTGGTGATAATGCTTTTGCAGCCAGAGGAATTGTACACAGAATAGCTTCACTTGTTATGATAGCTGCCTCATTATATCACTTATACTACATCTTATTTACAGTAAGAGGTAAACAATTAGTAAGAGATTTCCTCCCGGGGAAACAGGATCTCATAGATTTTAAAGATTCAATGCTCTACCTACTTGGCCAGTCAGATGAAAAACCAAGGATGGGGCGATTCAGTTATATTGAAAAAATGGAATACTGGGCTGTTGTCTGGGGTACAGTGATAATGGGTGCTACCGGATTCATTTTATGGTTTGAAAATATATTCCTGAAATACGTTGGTACCACCGGAATGGATGTATCAACAACTATTCATTATTATGAAGCAATTCTTGCCTCACTGGCAATATTGGTTTGGCATTTCTACTTTATTTTCATAAATCCGGATGTTACCCCCATGAATAAAGCATGGTCAAAAGGTTATTTGACACGTGAACAAATGGAGCACGAGCATCCCTTGGAGCTTGAAAAAATTGAGAATGAAAAAAAAGAAGATAAACTTAAAGAATCAGAAGAAGTTAAACCTCAAGATTCAAAAGAAGATAAACCTAAAGAATTAAAAGAAGATAAAGATCTACCTGTGGACAAAAAATCAGATCTTAAAAATATTCAAGTTGATAAAGTGGTGAATAATACCCCAAAAGAAATCGATGAAGTGAGTAAAAAAGTTACATAGTGGAGAAATGTTCAGCATAAAATATGATTTTTTTTATTATAATATAAAATAGAATTTGAATATTAATTACAATAATTAAGTATATGAGCGAAGAAATTCAAAAAGAAAAAAAACCTGTCAGGTTTTTCAAAAAGATACGGGGATACAAAAGATTCCTATTGTTTACCGGGATCTATATTGGACTGTTTTTGTTGCTTGTTGCAGGTTCAGCAGAATATACATCTAGACCTGCGTTTTGTCCAACCTGCCATTACATGGAAACCTTCTATCAAAGCTGGAGGACTTCCGCTCATAATAAAGTAGATTGCGTCGAGTGTCATTTTGAGCCGGGTTTATCTGGTACCGTAAAAGGTAAGTTAAATGGTTTAGTGCAGATAGTAAGTTACGTTTCACAATCTTACAAAAAACGTAAACCCTGGGCTGAAATACCTGATAACACTTGTGCCCGCTCAGGCTGCCATGAGATGCAGAGCATGAAGGATTCAACTTATAATTTTAAGGGTGTTAATTTTTCCCACAAAAACCACTTACAGGAACAGCGAAGGGGGAAAACGCTTAAATGCACAAGCTGTCATTCTCAGGTTGTCCAGGGCTCTCACATTGAAGTTACAGAAACTACATGTTTTACATGTCACTTCAAGAAATCGGATGACCCGGAACATAAATTTGATAAACTTTCTGATTGTAAAACATGCCATAGCTGGGAAAATAAGACCAAGGAACAAATGGCAAGCTACAGGTATGACCATACCGGTGTTGTAGAAAGTAAACTTGCCTGTAACGATTGCCACTCTAATGTTGTGCAGGGTAACGGAAGTGTGGGGAAGGAAAGGTGCTTCCAATGCCATTTTGAAACTGAAAGGCTTGAGAAGTTTAGCGACACCAAGCTTATGCATGAAACTCATATTCAAAAGCATAGTATGAAATGTTTCAATTGCCACAGCCAGATAGAGCATAAGGTACAGAAAATGGATCCAACCGCGCCGCCTGACTGCCAGTCATGCCATACAAATTCTCATAGTTCACAGGTGAATTTATACACAGGTGAAAACGGTTTTGGTGTGGAAAAAACACCCAGTGCAATGTTCTTAAACGGTATTAATTGCAGAGGATGCCATGTATTCCACGAAATGGATAAAATGGATATCACTACTTCTAAATCCGGCGGCAAAGCATGTGAAAAATGTCATGGCAAAGGATACGATAAGCTCGTTGACCAATGGAAAGCGGGAACCACAAAACGGCTCATAACAATAAATTCAATTTACAAAACTGTTATACCTATAATTAGCAGAAGTTCAAATAACCAAAAGCCGCAGGCCGAAGAGCTGCTTAAACAGGCTGAACATAATATCAGGGTAGTAGAGATTGGCAAGAGTGTTCATAACATACAGTTTGCTGAAAAACTGTTAATAGGGGCATATACGCTTATGAAGCAGGCGTTAACACTTGTAGGCTCAGCAAGTAACCTGCCTGAATTCAGATCGACAGAAGACTTCATACCGAATGAATGTTACAGCTGTCACTCAGGCATACAGGAAATAAGTGTTAAGAAATTCGATATGAATTTTTCTCATAACAAGCATATAGTAGAGCAAAAGATAAACTGTAACAAGTGCCACTCAAATGAACAGAAGCACGGAGCGCTTATTGTTACTAAGCAAAGCTGTAATAATTGCCATCATTCCGAAAACAAATCAAATGATGCATGCGCAAACTGTCATAAATTCCAGGAAACAGTCTATAACGGCAGTTATCTCGGAAAGAACCAGCCTGATTACATGAAAACAGGCGGCGCAGGATGTAATGATTGCCATGTAGCGGCGGATAAAGTAATAAAACCTGATAAAAAGATCTGTCTTAAATGCCATGAAGCCGGATATGATGACCAAATGGATGAATGGAAAGCTGATGTTAAAAAACTATCATCAGAGCTGGGCGAGCTGATCCAAAAAACAAAGGGACTCGATCTTAGCAATGAGGATAAAGCTGAAGTTGATGATGCAAGGAAAGTGATGAACCAGATAAATTCATATCCAAGTATATATATTCATAATTATGATCTTATTTCAACTGCGTTAAATGAAAAGAAGAAGAAAATTAAGAATATGATCAAATAGGAACAGGGATAAATAAAGATTTTTTATAAATAAATTATTAAATTAACAGTAATTAAAAAACAAATTACTTATAAAGAGGTAAAAAATGAAAACCAAAATAGCAATATTCACATTGCTTGTTATTGTGTTTGCAGCTTTCAGCTTTAAATTTGCTGAATACGCTCACAAAGCAGGCACGTTTAAATATGTTGGTGTAACAACCTGCGTTGGCGCATGCCACAAATCAGATAGCCAGGGCAAACAGCTTGATATCTGGCAATCCAGTAAACATTCACAGGCATTTAAAACACTTCAGACACCTGAAGCTGA
>JBDTNV010000231.1:0-4126 GCA_039933555.1 Ignavibacteria bacterium | reverse complement strand
TAATGCCGCGTTCCTGTTCAAGATCCATATCATCAAGGACCTGTTTTATCATGTCCCGATGTGCAATTGTGTGTGTTTCCTCAAGTAAACGGTCTGCAAGGGTTGATTTACCGTGGTCAATATGCGCAATTATGCAAAAATTCCTTAATTTAGACTTCATCTTCTCCGAACTTATATACTCTTATATTGTAAATGTTAAATATATTGATTTAATTCCCTTATTATGATAAATACTGTAAATATATTATAAAGCTGTAATATAAATAAAAATAAGTAGCAATTTAATCCGAAAGCAATATACCTTCGTTTAAACCGCTACTTAAAGAATTTCTAAAAAATCGTTCCTTCTAAAAAACGCCGTTAGAAACTATGAAGCAGGTGCAGATGTTTTTCTTTCCTGTCTTATGTTCTGGATATCGTTTCTCATTTCCTGGCATTTCTTTCTTACTTCATTCAAAGATTTTCTAAGCCTTGTGCCGGCTGAGTTTTGGCCCTTTGCATAAAACTTCTCAAGGTCCTTGCCCATATCTTCCAGCATTGCTTTGATTTCGTTGATTTTTTCCATTTGTTTTCTCCTTTTTGATTGAAAAAAGTTTTTTAATGGTACTGCTATTTTACAAGAAGCTCGCTTGTTGAAGTTTGAACATATGGTATATCGAGTACAGTTTTGATACCCCATAATGTGAATGCCAAACCAAAAATTATCAGTATGCCCATTATTGTAATTGTCTGCCACTGTTTCAGCTTATAATCCCTGAAAATACCCCAGATACCGTTTAGCCCGTGGTACATTCCAAGTACAATAAATGTTAAATCAAGAACCCTGTACCAGTTGCTCTGCATACGCGCTAAAACGGCATCGTATGTGTGGCCTGATTCGGGCGTGTAATGCATCAATATGTAGTGACCTATCATTACAACAACAAGAATTAATCCTGTTACCCGCTGAAATACCCAGCTAAATGACCCTGAACTTCTGGAATTCTGGTGTTTATACAACTTTGATTACCTGAATAATTTATGAATTTCGTGTGAAAACATTACATAGCCCATTGCAAAAAACATTACCACTCCGATAACTATAGAATACCTGTAAAGTGACTTATGGTATTTTGCGCCATCGGCCCAATCAACCAAAACAATTCTCACTCCGTTTAAAGAATGAAATAAAACAAATGCGAATAAAAACCACTCTAACGCCATAAAAAATGGAGTTGTGTAGTGAGACATAAATTCATTAAATGCAGCTCTTCCTTGTGAAAGTGGTGAAAGGGAAAATATATGCATAAAAAGATATGCAATTAAAGCAATTCCGGTTATGCGGTGCAGTATCCAGGCCCAGCTTCCGGAATCTTTCTTATAATTTAAGTTGGTTTTTACCCAACTTTTTTGGTCAAATTTTTTGAATTCTGCCATTGCTATACAAAAGTAGTTAAAAATGTAAGAAAATGCAATATATCAAAAAAAATATTTGTTTTTTTAAAGATTTTGAACGATGGCAAAAAATGATGTGATTTTAAGCGATTTTAAGGTACCTGCGGATTGAAATTGCACTTCCTAATGTTCCAAGAATTGTTCCGAATACAACAAGTAATATCAGGAACTTAGTATCAATGATTGAAAAATTGAAATCGTTGTTTGTATATGTTGCGTAAAAATATCCCAGAAACAGCTCTAGTGCCAATACTGCTAATAGACTGCCTGCAAAACCCTGGAAGAATCCTTCCATTATAAACGGAGTGCGGATAGTTTCTTTCGTAGCCCCGATAAGTTTCATAATTTCGATTGTATCTTTTTTCGCAACGATCATTAGACGTATAGTATTACCAATTAAAAATATTGAAGAAAATGTTATTATCACCAGTAAGCTTAAGTTAAGGAAAACTAATGATTGCGAGTTTCTTTCTATGATCTCAAGGTTTTTTTGAGCATAAACAATATCGTTTATTTCAGGGTTTTTTTGAAGTTCAAGCCTGATTTTCTCAATTCTTTCTATCGTCTTGTATTCGTCATATAGGTTTACCCTAAGCGATGACGGCAGGGGATTATAGTCAAATACATCAAGAATATCCTGTCCGAATTCCTCTGCGAATATTCTGGCTGCTTCTTCTTTTGAAATGTAAGTAACAGTTTTAACACCGCCGATTGTTTTTATTGAAGTTGTGAGCTTGCTTATATCAGCGGAGGAAATATTATCGTTTAAATATGCGTCAATTTCAACCTTATCACGTATTATCTTCAGAAGCTTAACAGAATTTATTGAGATCGTAATATATATCCCAAGCAGCAATACTGCCAATGCTATTACAACAATAGAACTGAAAACAGCAGATTTTGCTGTTTTCAAGTAAAGCATAAATTCTTTGAAGTAATACGATGGATTCAAATCAATTATTAATTAATAATGAGTAATGAGCAATAATAATGGTTATGAGGATAAAATATTAGTCAATTTGGAGGTTTGGATAAATATCAGGTGGCTTCAATTTCCGACCAATATTGGGTTATATTAAAATACCAAATGTGCGACCCCGATGGGGTCGGATTAATTATTGAATGTTAGTTATAAATGTATGACGCCTCTGGCGTCAAAGATATTGATTCATAAATATACAAATGATATAAAGCTAATTTTTAGGCAAAATTCTGAAGCGCAAAGGTGTTCCAATAATTTTTCTGCTAAATATTTCTTGTAAAAAGTGATCGACAAAATTAATAGTGTAATACCCAACAGGCAAATTTACCAGACAGTTTACATTGTAAGTGTAGTATGCTTCATAAGTAGTATATTGACAATTTAAATTTGTCTTAATTAGTTTGATCTCATTAGATTTTATCGAATCTTTATTACGAAAAACCATATCAATAAAACCAACGCGCGAGACAAAATACCATAAATTTCTGTATCCAAGACCATTCGAATCAGTTAAAGTAATTCCAAAGAGCATTTCAAGTTCATTGTAAAGTAATGTTTTTGAAATATCATTAAATTGCTGAAATTTGATATTTAAAATTATTTCTTCACCTTGAATAAATTCGTTTTTATCCAAAGAGAATTCTAAATTGTATGTATCTACAGTATCAGATAAAATATTTGATGTTATTAGTGTTGCGATTAAATAATACGGTAAAAATTTGATTAGAGACATTATTTTACATACTAAGAAATATTAAAAATAAAAATACCGAAAAATTCATGAAATCTCACTTTATTTCTTCTCTATCACCTCACCCCAGCCGAGGTGATTTACGTGCTTCAAAATTATCCATCCGGCAATTGTACCTAATGCAAGGAAAATAAATCCCGCGGTATAATTACCTAATATTATTTTACCAATTCCAAACAGGTACATGTAAACAAGAATAATCCCAAGCGCCCAGTCAATAAACAATACAGCGTAACCTCTATCGGCTTTTACTTCGGGATATTTGGCTGCGAATGTTCGCCAGCCGATTCCGCCCGGGTGAACACGTTTGTAGAATACAGATAATCTTTCCTCATCAACAGGTTTGGTTATGAATACGGTAACTAACCACGCTATTGTAGTAATAGGTACAATTACGAATAATGTTTCAGGGAATTTTATACTAAAATTTCCGAAATGTAATATTGCATACACTACAAATGGGGTAACCGTAGCAACGATCTCTGATATTGCATTAATGCGCCACCAATACCATCTTAAAATAAGTATTAATCCCAGACCCGCGCCGCACTCAATAACAAATGCCCAAACTCCTGAGATAGTTGACATGAACATTGTAACAACTACAGAAAGTACCATAAACAGGATCGTGGCTATTCTTGAAATTGTTACGTAACTTTTTTCTGATTTGCCGGGAGAGATGAACCGCTTGTAGAAATCGTTGATGAAATACGATGTGCCCCAGTTAAGGTGAGTAGCAATAGTTGACATATACGCGGCGAAAAAAGCCGCGAGTAAAAGTCCTTTTAATCCCGAAGGTAAAAACTGGTTCATTGCTTTAACATAGCCAAGACCCTTATCTGCCATTGAGAGCTCAGGATAAAGTACAATTGCCGAGAGTCCGACAAGTATCCATGGCCACGGCCTGATACAATAGTGGGCTACTTGAAAGAACAACGTTGCAAGTAGTGAGTTTTTCT
>JBDTNV010000230.1:0-4153 GCA_039933555.1 Ignavibacteria bacterium | reverse complement strand
GAATATAAAAGTGAATATATCATTAAATTATCTGTTAATCCGCAATTTATCTATTTCTGCGAATATAAAAACCAACAAAAAAGCCCCCTGTTAATATAACACGGGGACTTAACAAAAGTTCTTTAATTTTACCATAATACTATACCTGTAACTTTTAACCTGAAACCTGCAGCCTGCTAGTCCTTTGTGATCTCTCTGCTAACTAAATTCTCGTTCAGTATTCTTAATACTGCATCATGAATCTTGCCATTTGTGACCAAGGCATTCCCGCCATATATTGTTTCATTTCCCGTCAAGTCTGTAAACCTTCCGCCGGATTCTTCAACGCAAATTTTTATGGGAGCTACATCATACGGCGCAACATGAGGGTCAATCATCATTTCTGCTCTGCCGTTTATAATAAAGCTGTGACCGTGACAATCACCAAAGCCACGGTTGTAATTTGTCTGTCCCACAAGATTCAGAAAATTGTTCCTGTAAGGCTCGCTTAATATATAATCCAGCCCGCCGTGTATGAGGTATGAATCTTTAATTGATCTTATCTTACTGACTTTTGACTTCTTGTCATTGTAATAGCATCCTTTTCCTTTGGCAGCGTATATGAATTCATTTATAGCCGGCATTGAAATTACCCCAAGGACAATTTCTCCTCCATACTCCAGCGCAAGGAGTGTTCCCCAGAACGGGTACTTACGCATAAAGTTCTTGGTTCCGTCAATCGGATCAATTATCCATTTGAATTCAGCCTCATTAACTTTATTCCCATGTTCTTCTGCCAACAGGCTGTGTTTGGGATATTTTTCCTTTATCCTGCCTATAATAAATGATTCGCTCTTTACGTCAGCAACAGTTACCGGGGAAAGATTTTCCTTTAAACGAAATTTTATCTTTTTTTTGTAATACTTCATTGATATTGCATTTGAAGCCTTTACGGTCTTAATTGCAAAATCGAGCAGCTTTTCTAAATGCTTACTTTTTAGTTTCATATTTATTAAAATTAAAGCAATAATATTAAAATTGCATTAAGGCTGAATTCAATCTTAATTAATCCTTAGAAAGTGCGCAAATCATAACCTTTTCCTGATTTACACTTAACTTTTTGCTAACAAAGATACTATATCTTTGAAATAAAAACATCTATGAAAATCGCTCATATATCAGATCTTCACTTAGATGCAAATTACAAAGAAAGTAACCGCATGGGTACCCTGCAGCTTCTTGATTATATCTCAGATAATAATTTTGACCATGTGATAATATCGGGTGATATCACCGAAAATGCCGAAAGCTCAGCGTTTGAGCTTGCAAGAAACATTTTCAAAAAATATAACCTTCTGAGGCCTGATAAGCTTACAGTAACAATCGGCAATCATGATATATTCGGCGGCGTTCACTTAGCCGAAGATGTAGTAAACTTCCCTTCGAAATGCAGGAAAACAAATTTCCACCAGAAGGTTAAGGAGTTCGCGCATTACTTCAGGGAAACTTTCAGTAAAAACATTTACAATTCAGACAATATATTTCCATTTGTTAAGGAGCTTGATGATGTTATTATAACAGGACTTAATTCAATAGCATATTATTCCATATACAAGAATCCTTTTGCATCGAACGGAAAAGTTTCGACATCCCAAATTGAACAGGCCGGAAAAATACTGGAAGAAAGAGTTTCCGGCTCCAAAAGAAGAATAGTGGTTTCGCATCATCATTTCAAAAAGGATTCAAATGACAACACAACTTCTTCGGCAACTCTATGGCAGGCTGTTGAAAGGCAAACGATGAAGCTTCGTAATAAGAAGAAAATAATCAAAATGCTTGCTAATATTGGTAATGAATATGTCCTTCACGGGCATTTACATGAATCAGGCAGCTATAAAAGGAAGCATATTCAGTTTCTAAATGCAGGGGGCTCAATTCTCGGCAGTAATTTCGGAAAGCTTGCAGTAAATGAGATCACTGTGAATTCTGATGGGATTTCACATAAAATAACCTTAATTGATAAAAAAAAGGATCTTAGATTAGAAGAAAATGAAATGAATACTTCAATCCCCTCTTACTTATTACATACCAAAGAGATTTGTTTGAATTGATCTTTAATCCTGAGCGTAGTGCTACGTCTTCATCCAACTAGTGGGATGAAGAAAGGATCAATATATCTAAAATAAATGGTTTTATCATGTTTTAATGAATCGATTCTTCTCTCGCTTCGCTCGCTCAGAATTGAAGTGTCCCCGCTTATTTATTGATTATGCGGATATAAATTGATAAATTTGTGTATTCAACAAAACAATTCGGGGGCAGGCATAATAACCTATGGCAAGATCTGAGATACAGATTTTTTCAGGCAGAAACTCTAACTACTTAGTTAAACATATTTGCGATTACATAGATCTCCCGCTGGGCAAATGCCGCATTGTCAATTTCTCAGATGGAGAAATTTGGGTAAAATATAACGATAACATACGCGGCAAAGATGTATATATAGTACAATCAACAAACCCTCCTTCAGATAACCTTATGGAATTACTCATAATGATAGATGCCGCTGTGCGTGCATCAGCAAGAAGGATAACGGCTGTTATTCCATACTTTGGCTATGCCAGGCAGGATAGAAAAGATATGCCCCGCGTATCTATCACCGCAAAGCTTATTGCTAACCTGCTTACAAAAGCCGGAGTTGACAGGATCATAACAATGGACCTGCACGCTCCACAGCTGCAGGGATTCTTTGATATTCCGGTTGACCATTTATACTGTTCAGTATTACTATTAAAATACTTCAAGAAATTAAAGCTTCGTAACCTGGCTGTTGCAGCGCCTGATGTTGGCGGTTCAAAACGCGCAAGAGCATATGCGAAAAATCTTGGTGCAGATCTTATCTTAATTGATAAACGCAGACCCAAGCCCAACGTTGCCGAAGTGATGAATATTATAGGTGATGTTGAAGGCAAAAATGTTCTGATAGTTGACGATTTAATAGATACTGCAAATACATTTGTTGCAGCAGTAGAAGCACTAAAGAAAAACGGAGCGAAGGAAATTTACGGCGCGGCAACTCACCCTATTCTTTCGGGTCAGGCGGTACAGAAGATAGAAAGTTCCAGCCTGAAAAAACTTGTTGTGGCAAATACTGTTCCGCTTAACATTAAATCAAATAAAATAGAGATACTCGATATATCACGCTTATTCGCACACGCAATATTAAGGAATAATGAGAACCAATCAATAAGCGCCCTGTTCAAAGTTGAATAGGCTGATCAAAGTAAAATAATGTTTGTTAATTAAGGAGTAAGATTTACTCCTTTTTTTACCCCTGAATTATTAATTTTTTTTGAAATCTATTTCTATATTTTAAGTGTTATATATATCAATGGAGTGATTAATTGACGTATCTTTTACCTTGAATTTTCATTGATTTTGATTAAAATTCTTTAAAATTTACTGAAATTAGTTACTTTGATTTACATTGAAAATAGCCGTGTATTTTGCTATTTTTCATATATTAAAAAACAAAATTACACTACCCCAAAGCGATAGCTTAATAATATGGGTAAAAAAATTAAATTGGAGGATTACACTATGTCAGAAGAAAGAGGCGTAGCAAAAGGTCTGTTCCTTGGATTCTTAGCAGGCGGAATTGTTGGCGGCGTTTTGGCACTTTTATATGCGCCAAAAAGCGGTAAAGAACTTCGCGAAGATATCAGGAACAAAAAAGACGAAATGCTTGATGATGCTGAGGAATACATTGATATTGCAAAGCATAAAGCGCAGGATATTATCAATGAAGGCAAAAAACGCTCAGAAGAATTAATATCCGACGCGAAGAAAAAAGCCGGTAATTTGCTCGATGACGCAAATAACATCTTAAATGTGGCGAAGGAAAAAACTTCCAACACTTATGATGCCGCAAAGAGCAAAATAGTGGATGAATCGGCAAAGGTTAAAGATGCCATTAAAGCCGGTGTTGATGCTTACAAAGAAGAACGCAATAAACTTTAAAACAGCGCATTTTTTTCAGAAGCCTTTAGGAAAGCAAATAGAGGAATAATGCAGGAAATAAATTTCATCTCTGGCATTGCCGTGATTGCGCTGTATATCGCATTAATAGCGCTGGTGATATATCTTATTAGAGCAATAAAACGTATTGTCAGCG
>JBDTNV010000229.1:0-4189 GCA_039933555.1 Ignavibacteria bacterium | reverse complement strand
GTTATAAGAAAGTGCTGGAGCTTGCGCCAAATAATCCGAATGCGAAACAAATGCTTGAAAAACTTCTGAATTAGTTAAGTTGCTTTGCAGATAAGTTTTTTTCCTGGCTCCCCTCCTTTATAAAGGAGGGGAAGAAATCCGGCGCCAGCCGGATTTCGGGGTGGTTTCATTCACCCTATTATTCTAATCTCATTAACAATAAAACATTAAGATTCCTGCCTACGCAGGAATGACAAAGAAATGATATTAAAATCTACAACAATCCGTTTCATCTGTGTTATCTGTGTTCTATTTCCCCTGTTGTTGGTCTTGCATGACTTGCTTCTAAGTTGACCAAAAATAAAGAAAATATTATTTCCTCAAATTAGTTTCTATCTTTTCAAGTGATGCAGCTATTTGTTTAAGCAGCTCGGTCTGTTCATTCTTGTTTTCTGAATTACCTGTCAAGTTCATTTTGACCTTTTCCCTCTGGTCTAGCACTGTAGCGCGGAACAATTGCGCGTCAACAACTCCAACCAGTTTCATGTGGTTACCTGATTTATGTGCCTGCCCTGCAGTTTCAACCTTAAGCATAGCAAGGTTAAAATGCCGCAGTACGGGACCCTCGTAGAAAGTTAAATCCTGTATATTTTCCAAGGGAATGGTCTTATCGATTGTAAAAAGTATTCCCATTCTGAAGCGGAGATGTTTTTCAGTTAAGACGCAATAAAGCTTGTCATAAAAATGCTGGCTGTACCATTGACCAACTCCGCATAGCCATATAATTGCTAAGGGAATCCCGATTACTGTAATAACCAGCAATCCGAATATATATAACATGATATATGTTCTTACTATCGGGTTAAATTCAGCCTTTATTAATATTGGTTCGTTTTCTGTCATAAGTTCCACTCTATACCTCTCCCCCTAAATGTGGGAGCCGGAGGGTGTTCTATTCTAAATTTATAATAATACCTTGATATTAAATTACCGCAAATTATGTTTCTTAAAAATCCGTTTCAATATTTCTTTTTTTGCCGGCACATCATCCGAAAATTTAGAATATTCCTCAAAATGCGGTATAGCAGAACCAAGTATACCGCCAACCAGTCCGCCTGCTAAAACACCCGCCAATATAAATGCCGGGATAGCAATTATCATTGCAGCTTTATCACCAAAACCCCCGTAGGCCGCGGTAAATATTCCTCCTAAGACTAAAGTTATTCCGCCGCCGACTAAACCCATAACCTTGGCTCCCCGCCAGCCCTCGTTACCATCTAATATTGATAGTTTCTTAATATCAGAAAGAAGAACCTTATACTTATATCTATCAGGGTTTGCTCTTAATGTGCTATCCTGCACAAGAAAAATATTTTCGTTGCTATCAAAACCATATATAACATCTTTACCATTTTCAAGCTGTGTTATTTTCAACTCAGGCAGCATAAATCGATAAACTGAATCACTCTGTGAATAGACTGAAACACTGATTAATATTAAGAGTATCGCGAGTAAGATCTTCATTTTTATTTCAATTAAAGTTTTCAAGGTAATTTATATACATCGGGTAATTAGCATCAAAGTATTTGTTGTTGAAGTAAATGTTATATTTTGGGTTTAGCATTTCTAAAACAAATGATAAGTTTAGGGCTACTTCTTTCACTTCGTTCAATAAGTCAAGAAAGCCCCATACACTGGTTATTTTGCCCCCGAACTAAAGTCTTTCAGCCTAAAGGTCGGGGCTATTATGATAAAAATCCGCTTTGATCAGTTTAATCAGTGTCATCTGTGTTCTGTTTTTGATTTTCAATCCGAAATCCCAAATCCGCATTCCGCAACCTCAATCACTCTTCATCTGTCCTCAACTTCTCCAGCACTGAAAAATCCTCAAGTGTCGTTGTATCACCGCTTGAATATCCTTGTGTTGCAATTTCACGCAGCAATCGCCGCATAATTTTGCCGCTGCGTGTCTTTGGCAGCATTTCAGTAAAGCGGATATCATCGGGTCTTGCCAGCGCGCCGATTTGTTTTGTAACCCATTCCTTAAGCTCAAGCTTTAATTCTTCAGTGGCATGGTATTTGCCTTCAAGTGTTACGAATGCTGATATTGCCGAACCCTTCATTTCATCAGGCTTGCCAACTACGGCTGCTTCTGCTACCTTTGGATGAGCTACTAGAGCCGATTCAACTTCAGCCGTGCCTATCCTGTGACCGCTTACGTTAATTACATCATCCACCCTGCCCATTATCCAGTAATAACCGTCTTTATCTTTCCTTGCGCCATCACCGGTAAAGTATAGACCAGGGAATTCAGACCAATACTGTTTTTTGTAACGGTCATCATCTCCCCATATAGTGCGAAGCATTGAGGGCCACGGATGTTTGATAACGTAATAGCCCCCTTCATTGGCTTTGCATGGCTTACCTTCCTTGGAAACAACCTCGGGCATTATTCCAAAGAACGGCAGTGTTGCCGTCCCGGGCTTCGTTGGTGTTACGCCGGGTAATGGAGTAACCATAATTGCGCCCGTTTCCGTCTGCCACCAGGTATCAACAATTGGACACTTACCTTTCCCGATAATTTTGTGATACCACATCCATGCTTCGGGATTGATCGGTTCACCCACAGTTCCAAGCAGTCTTAATGAATCAAGCTTATGCCTCAGCGGCCACTCCTCACCCCATTTAATGAATGCGCGGATGGCCGTTGGCGCAGTATAGAAAATATTCACTTTGTACTTATCAATAATTTCCCAGAACCTATCGGGATTTGGATAGTTCGGCGCGCCTTCATACATTAATGTTGTTGCGCCGTTAAGAAGTGGACCATAGACTACGTATGAGTGTCCCGTAACCCAGCCTGCATCAGCGGTGCACCAGTAAATATCGTCATCCTTTATATCAAAAACATATTTTGTAGTGATGTAAGTCTGCGTCATATAACCGCCTGTTGTATGCAGAATACCTTTAGGTTTTCCGGTGGTACCGCTTGTGTACAGTATATAGAGCGGGTGCTCGCTATCAAGCTGCTCAGCGGGACAGTCATCATCGACCCCATGCATAAGCTCGCTGTACCAATGGTCACGGCTGAAATGGAAATCGATATGATGCCCTGTACGGTTTACGACAATTACATTTTCAACTGTAGGGCAATCAGGCATTGCTTCATCAACACTCGCTTTTAGATTTACAATCTCACCTCTTCTGTAGCCGCCATCAGCCGTAATTACCATCTTAGCTTCGGCGTCGTTAATTCTATCAACCAGGGCTGAGGCAGAAAATCCGCCGAATATTATTGAATGAACGGCGCCGATCCTTGTGCAGGCAAGCATAGCAACAGCTATTTCAGGAATCATAGGCATGTAAATGCATACTCTATCTCCTTTTTGTATTCCCATTTTCTTCAGCACATTAGAAAATTTGCATACCTGCCGGTGCAGTTCCTGGTAGGTCCATGTAGCTGTATCGCCATTCTCACCTTCCCAAATAATTGCGGCCTTGGTTCTGCGCCATGATTCAAGATGCCTATCGATGCAGTTGTAGCTCATGTTGATCTTACCGCCAAGGAACCATTTTGAATGCGGCGCTTTCCATTGCAATACTGATTTCCATTTTTTGAACCAGTGAAGCTCTGAGGCGACCTTAGCCCAGAATTTTTGAGGGCTTTTTATCGACTCACTATACATTTTTTTGTATTGTGCCATTGATCTGATGTGCGCTTTTTTGGAAAACTCCGGTTTTGGTTTGAATAAACGTTTTTCTTTTTCCAGTGACGTGAATTTTGTCTGGTCCATTAGATTATAATTTTTTGATTATCAATTTATATATCAATACAGCAAAATAATTTTATTTTGATTAAGTTGCAATTTATATAATATTTAGGCGGTTTAGGATATAGGTAAGTAGTTGAGTGGGTAAGTAAGTGAGTTGGTAAGGACAAAACATCCCCATTGTTACTTTAAGCATTATTTAGATTTATGAATAATTATAGATTAACGGATATTGAAACAATACTCCCCCTTCAAAGGGGGAATTAAATGATAGAGACATCTCAGCGGGAACAAGGATAAATAAAGTAAGTTCAATAAAGAGAAAAATTATTTAGTTTTGCAAATATGACATTTTTAAATCCGTTAATGTTATGGGGATTGGCGGCAATATCCATTCCCATTTTAATACACATTTTTAACCTGAAAAGGACAAAAAAGAT
>JBDTNV010000228.1:0-4245 GCA_039933555.1 Ignavibacteria bacterium | reverse complement strand
TTTCAGGTGCAAAATCACTGTCATCAAAAGTGGCAATTACACTAATATCCGGCTCCTTTTTCAGCATAGCAGTAATACCTTCCCGCAGAAGTCTGTTATCTTCGATCAGTATTAATCGTATCTTTTTCAATAATTAAAAAAATTCCTTATTAATTAATATTTATTGTTAAATCAAAGGTAAATATACCGCGAAACCGTTAAATTTCCTGTATATATCTTTAAAATAAGCAGTTATAGGAATAAAAACAAGATAAGAATTTCTTATTGTTTTAATTTCCATACAAACAGTGCCATTTAAATGCAATATTGAAGCCAGTTTTTGAGTATTATAAAAATAAGCATTAATTACCAAAAATACTATCTCTTCTTTACCCTTTTGGATTTAGCCTTTGCCGGTGATTTCTTTACGGCTTTGGGTTTAATAACCTTTGGTACTTTTGTCTTCTTAGCAAGTTTACCCTGCGGAGCCTCATCAGTAATATCGGTTATCTCAGCGTCACCCCAAAGCTTTTCGAGTGAATAAAATCCGCGTGTATCCCTTAAGAATACATGTACCACAACATCTATAAAATCTAAAAGCACCCATGATTTCATATTGGTGCCTTCTTTATGCCAGACTGTTTCACCTTCTTTTTTTGCGCCCACTAATATCTCATTGGCAATGGCTTTTACCTGCGGCTCTGAGTTAGCAGTGCATATAACAAAAAAATCTGCAATTGGCGTGATCTTACGTAAGTCAAGGATCTTTATATCTTCTGCTTTCTTGCTAAGGGCAAGCTCTGCAAGCTTAAATGCTAGTTTTTTAGAATCCAAATTGTATAAACTTTCTATATTTTTATTTGTAAAATTAATAAAACGCACTGACACAGTCAGTGCACTCCAAAAAAGATCTTACGGTTTTGTTTGTGTTTCAGTTTGGTGCCTGAAAGGAATTAGTTCTTCGTAGTCTTTCCCTATAACAACTGTAGCATCAAGAAAATAATTTTTGTTCATCTGCTGTATAACAAATTTATCTGAAACTCCCAGTGACTGCGCGACCCGTTTCGCGTTTTTCATGTTGCCGGTTCTATCGATAACCATTGTTGTTTTTATATCCTGGGTCGTGAAGTTACCCATTTCCACAACATCAAACCCTTTTGAACGGAGGAATTCAGTGAATTTATCCGCAATACCTGAGACACCACACCCGTTTTGCACATCAATCTGCAAAGTACCGCCTGAAGGCTGTTTAGTTAAATATGTGGTAGAATCAACAACCTGGGTTTTCACATCTGTTTGCGGAGTTGTAAGGCGCTTAAAAAGATTGTAGAACAGGTAAATTGTTACAACAGCCAGCAGAACAATTAAGATGTTGATGGAATAATTCTTGAACTTACTTGCAAATTCACCTGAATTTGGTGATGGCATTAATAACCGGATTAATTAAGTATTCCCATAACTGGAGGCTCTTTTTAAGTTACCTGTTATTCCAGAATGGATTATCATAGTAATTATCATACCCGTACAAGCTGTTTTTGTGATTTACATAGCTTATACTGATATACATATTTTTTGTAGGCTGGTAATCGAGTGAAACACGGCTTAAATTTATGCCGTTCAATGAATTCTGAAAATCTTTATTAATAGCAGGATTGTTAGAGCCTATTGATGCATATGGTGAATACTGCATAGTAACATCAGCGCTCAGGTTCATATTCTTTAAGATCTTATAGTTCATTGTTGCTGTATATGACGCTAAGCTTACAGAAGAGTTTCCGCCTGTTTGAACTGACATATCAAAAGAATGTGTTATCGAAAAATTCTTAGGATTAATGAATCCCAAAATAAGACCGTTTGAACCGCTTTTAAGCTGTGTCTTTGTTTTATTGGGAATTTCCTTAAACTGGCTGAATGATAAACCTGTTACGAGGGCTAAAATTAATGCTATTAATGATAATTTTTTCATTTTTTGCTGTTAATTGATTACAGAATAACTAAATTAGCTTTTTAAATCAATGAAGAATTGTAAACCAGTTATTTTATGCAATTCGGATATTACTCAAAATATCCGTTAATATAAAAATTTTAACCAAATGGTTCATTAAATCGTTCCTAAAATGCTAATTTTTCGCAATTGCAAGATTGTGTTTTTCCAGCAGTTTCGAAATATTATCATAATTATCCTTCATAATATCGTGCTGAACTAATACAACTGATCTGATACTCTCAGGTAAATCCTGTCCCAGGTGAATTTCGTATTTCTTCAGCGCAGTTCTATCACCACGCAAACATTCTGTCAAAACTGAAAAAGGGTCACTTCCTGCAACTCCAAATTTGACATCCATCCACCTTCTGTGTAAAATTCCCATAATACTGTTTGAAAATTCTGTTGCTCCGCCCAGGCTTTGAACCAGCTCTCTGAGCTTATTTACAAACTCACCTCTTTGCACTGAATAATCAAAAAGCATAACGCTTAATTCTTTATCCTTTATATCATCAGAAGCATCTTTATAGCCCTGTTCGCCGTCCTTGCTGACTTCCATTAATTCTTTTAAAATAGAAACTATTCTTGAGTTAGGTAATGACATGATTAAATCCTGTCTTTCATTTAGTTAATGGTTACAAGCGAGTATTATCAGCAGTATTACTATAACATAGGAAATTTGGAGGTATGAAACACTCTATAAAGCAGTATTATTGCCTTTTTAAAGCTATATAAAACAGCAGTACATAAAAAAAACGGATGAACTTAATCACCCGTTTTTCCGATCTGCCGGCCGGCTGGTACCAACCGTCAGATGCATCCTCGCTGTTTCCTCTTCCTTCTTATTACGGGGGTAATATAAAGAAGCTCTTTTCAATTAACATATTTTTTAGCCTATCGAAGAAGAAAACAGTTTTGATATGTTACATATTTTATAAGCCTTAGAAACAGTGTTGTAAATTATTTTCGTTATTTTACTAAAACCATTTTCTTGGTATCAGTAAAACCACCGGCCGTAATTGTATAAAAGTAGATACCGGATGAAAGTTTTGAAGCATCAAAATCAGCCGTATAACTTCCTGCATTTAAGTTCTGGTTGATAAGTGTTGAAACTTCTCTGCCGGTGATATCAAATACTGTTAGCTTAACCATTCCGCCTGTTGGTATTGAGAATTTAATATTAGTTACTGGATTGAACGGATTTGGATAGTTCTGGCTCAATGAATACACTTCCGGTATTTCATTGTTGCTGCTCTGGATGCCTGTGGTTGAGCAGATCAGCCTTGAACAGTATGCGCTTGCTCCGCCGTTTGCTGACCAAACAACCATACATGAATCAGCATTTGCTGAAGCCCAGTAACCTGCCCTGCAGCCGCCAAAACCTATATCACCTGATATATTGTTTGTCTGAAAATCTGTGCCTAATGTGTTTGCGTTAAACTTCCTGTAATGATGGTCACCGCCGTTACGAGAATGGCCTGTTACGAATCTGCCGTTACCAAGATCAACAGCCTGCATGCTGATAAGCAGAGTAGTATCAGATGTGAACTCAATATAAGAAGCTGTAAATGAACCGCCCGTTACACCTCCTGTTGAGGAATACTGAACTCTGTAATCCCAGTCAGGATTAAAGAATCTCCTGTATCCTAACAATACAGACTGGGAGGTACCACCGTTGGCAGCGCAAATTGCTCCTAATACATTCGCTGTTTCTACCAGTGTTGTAGTATTGCCTGCTCCTACGGTTACACCGTAATCATTACTCCATGATATATATATTGTTTGTCCCTGGGCAGCTCCGGAATGATTATATACTGTATATATCCTGTCATTGGAACCGGTATTATAATAACAAATATCCTGGTACAAATAAGTTGCTGCTGTACCGTTTGAATTCCACCAGAAACCGATGCCTGCATTGGGTTGTCTGTAAGTAAAAGTTGGACTTGTTGAAAAAACTCCCGTCGTTACAAGCAGAAATCTTGATGTATATCTAACTGTACCCGCTGAATCGAAAGATGATGTCATATAAATATATGTTGCAGCAGTATAATTAGTATTATCACTTGTAACTTTTGGGTTGTAATAATTTACGTTTGCGCTTAAATATCCTCCAAAGCTCCATGTATAACCTGCACCTGAACCTGTACCAATGTTAGCAACTATCATTGTTGACCAGGCATGACTGTTATAGTTTATACCAACTGCGCAATAAACCAAAGTATCAGCACCGCTGATAACAGGCTCAATATCAAGCTCACCAGCTCTGCAATCAACGCCGG
>JBDTNV010000227.1:0-4253 GCA_039933555.1 Ignavibacteria bacterium | reverse complement strand
TAACTGGTACTGGCTGGGTAAAGCTACATGGAAGATAAAAGATAACATGAAGCTTACTTATTCATTCAACCAGTCAGTTGCTATAAACCAGAACTCACAAAGCCTTCAAACAAATCTAGAATACGTTGAGCCTGACCCGGGATATCAATATAACTTCCAGGAAATTCTTGATGCGGCAAATACGTATACTCACTTAAACATATTTAACAGTCTCGGGTGGGAGCATGCAGTTGGCACAAAGACTTTCTATGAAATTAAGCTTACAAAATTCTTTACCCAATTAAGAGTTGATGCAAACGGTTTAAATTGGGACGAGTACACAGAGCCGCAGGATATCATAAAGCCGCCGTTTGTTTACTATCCAACCGGCGATACCAATAATCCATACGGAATTATTCCCGGTGACGGCTTCTTTGATGTAGGCAATGCTTACACATGGCATGATCATTTTGTAAATGAATACAGGGTGAAGTTTGATATTAACCATTCATTTAACGATAAGAACAGGTTTAAAGCGGGCTTTGAAGCTGGGTACCAGGATATGCAGCTGATAGATATTTACAAACCATGGATAGGAAATTTTGGTTTGAATAATGATGCATACAGGGTCTATCCTTCATTCGGTGATATCTATGCCCAGGATAAGATAACTTTCAAAGGAATGATACTTAATGTTGGCTTGAGGTTTGACTACTGGTTCCCGGGTAAGCTTGTCGATGACGCAATTAGTAATCCAAACTCAGTCACTATACCCGATGAAGTTAAGAAGCAGTATATGGATGATACATACAGCCTGTTCGGGCGGAGGTGGAAAGGCAGACTATCTCCCAGAATAGGTATCTCGCATCCTATTACAGATAACCAGACACTGTTTTTCAGTTACGGACATTTCTCCAAGCGCCCAAAACCGCAATTTGTGTATGCAAAAATTGCCAACGTAAGCTCAAAGTCGTCTTTTCAAAAATTCGGAAATCCGAACCTGAACCCGGAAACGACAGTTTCCTATGAACTTGGAGTAAGAAATCAATTTTCAAATGATGATGTATTTACAATTACAGCTTACTACAAAGATATTTACGATTATGTCGCCACGGTTTCAGCAAAGATAAGCGACCCAAGGTTTGCAGGTCAAAGCTTTATCACATATGTTAACCAGGATTACACAAAATCACGTGGTATTGAGCTTGACTACAAAAAAAGAATTGGCAAATGGTTCAACGGTAACATTAACGCGACATATTCCATAGCAACCGGTAAAAGCTCCTCTCCTGATCAGGGTTACCTTGTAGCCACAGGTGGCGCGTTTGAAACAATTGGCGAAAATTATTTAAGCTGGGATAGACCAATACAGGTATCAGCAAATACAAGTTTCTTCTTTGGTAAAGGAACAGGTATTTTTGGTTTTGGAAAAAATGTTGTTGATGATATTTCATTCAAGTTCAGGGCATTCTACCAGTCAGGGAAGCGATACACTCCCCAACTTTTAGTTGGCCAGCTGCCCGATGGCAGACCGGAGTATGAGTCAGATATCAATAATCCATTAAGCAAGCTGGCAGCAGACTGGTTCTGGCTGGATATGAGTATTGATAAGTATTTCCGTTTCAAGAACATGAAGCTTACTTTAACTTTTGAAGTTACTAATATATTTAATATTAAAAATGCCGCAATTATAAATCCTGTGACAGGTAAAGCATATGAGTATGGTGACGCAACACCAAACGGATGGAATGACCCGTTGTATCCGGACCTTCAGGCGCCGCTATCACCATATCCGTATAACCCGGCAAGGTTCCTCTCACCACGCCAGTTAAGGTTTGGGGTATCGTTTCAGTATTAAATAGTGGAATAGCGAGATTGTGAAGGGGTGAGTAGTTTAGAGAATAAAGTAATGAAGTTGTTAGTTATTGAATTGTCTGAGGTTTTTCATTTTATAAAAATTAATAAGTATTTCTTAATAGATTCCCGCCTTCGCGGGAATGACAAGAATAAATTTGAAAAGAATACTACACATATTACTGATTTTTATTTTAGCTGAAGCCTGTTCTTACAGCCAGCTGATTCCGCAGCTTGGAAATCAAAGGGCGGGGACATCTTCGCTGCAATTCCTGAAAATAGGCGTCGGCGGAAGAGCTACAGGCATGGGTGAAACCTTCGTTGCTGTATCAAACGATATAACAGCGTTGTACTGGAATCCGGCGGGACTTATGCAGTTCAGTGAAAACGGCGTGCATTTCACTCATACCAAATGGCTTGTTGACCTGAACCATGAATTCTTTGGCGGTGTATACCGATTTGGCGGCAATAACGCTCTGGGCTTAAGCATTGTTTCACTTAACACTCCCGCAATGCAAAAGACAACTGAATTCCAGCCCGGAGGCACAGGTGAATATTTTAAATATGGCGATCTTGGCATTGGGCTGACTTTCGCACGTAAGCTAACACAGCAGTTTTCATTCGGCATAACTGTCAGATATGTTGAAGAAACTCTTGCAGAGCTAAAGATGAGAGGCTTTATGTTTGACCTGGGAACATATTACTGGACCGGACTATCAAACACACGTTTTGCAGTCACAATTTCAAATTTTGGCCCGCAGGTAAAACCTAATGGGAGTGTTACGACATCAACAGGCGGCACGGTTTCAGAATTTCAGCAGTTCCCACCGCCGACAATGTTCAGGATCGGATTTGCATATGACCCGATCGATAACGATAAGAATAAGCTAACAACATCTATTCAATTGAATCATCCGAACGATAATGCTGAGAATTTGAATATTGGCGCGGAATATTCATATAAGAATTTCCTGTTCTTAAGGGCAGGATATAAGTTTAATGTTAGTCAGAAAATTATTCTGCGGGTATTGGATTAAGGGCGCCGATATCGGTTACAACTGCAGAGCTAGATTACTCAATTGCTAATTTTAAGGATCTGGGCTACACGCACAGGCTGAGTATTAATTTGCTGTTGAATAAGAAGAAGTAAATACGTGAGATGTCAAACGTGAAACGTCAAACGTCAAATGTGAAATGTGAATAGCAAATAAGTTTTAAATTGAGACGTCCCAACTGTCAAAGCCAGTCAGGTCAGGACATCTGCACAGAAACAAAAAAGTAAAAGAATAAAAAACAAAACTTGAAATACTTAGATAAATATAATAAACATTTTAACCTAATAATAATTATATTATTTTCAGCATTGTTATTTAATGCTTGCGCTGATGATGATAATGTTAACCTGAACGACTTCCCCATAAATATTGATCCGGGGACAATTGGCGATACAACGTATATCCCTATTACGCCAATAATAACAGGTTTTAACGAACCGGTTGATATACATTTTGGTTATGACCAGCAAATCTACGTTGCAGATAAAAATAATGACAGGATAGTTCAGCTTGATCTGGCAGGGAATGTTGTGAGCTACTCAAACTTTATTTTAAGGCCAAAGAAAATAACCCAGGACAGAAATTTTGACCTGCTTGTAATTGCTTCGGTTATTGATACGATTCCCCCGAACGTGCTTGATACAGTTGATGTTGTTTACCGTTACAGGCTGCTGCCAAACGGCGGCACATTGAGCGGAGTAACGCCAACTATAGCGTTCCGTTCAAACCAGCCAACACCTATACCGGGTGACCATGGCAGTTTTACTGGAATTGCAACATACCAGGATAATTATTACCTCGTAACCCGCTCAGGCAATAACAATTCAAGCCAGATAGATCCCGATAATGCTATATTCAGGATTAACAGGTTTGATAATACTAATCCAGTGCCCCAAAGGCTCTCAGGATTTGAAGTTGAAGGACAGGGATTACTCTCTCTCCAGCAGGTTTCCGGCATTTCAACATTTTCATACAATAACACAGATCTGATCTATATTCAGAAATCATCCAATGCCGCATTTAAAGTTCAATGGTGCATTTACGATGACATTGATGAAATATACACGGCAAAATTCACCCCTTCAAGCAATGTTGATCTATTAAGGAATGGCTTAATGACAGAACCTGCTGATATCACAATTGACCAGTTGAATAATATTTATGTAATTGATTCCTACAAAGATTCTCTTTATAAATTCAATTCTCTTGGTAAATTAAAGTCAGAATCTTTCGGCGGCCAGGGTGTATCACCTTCCAAATTCTCAAATCCACTCGGTGTAGCCTTCTTCAATAAAACACTTTATATATGTGATACAGGCAATAACCGTATACTCAGATTCATACTTTCTACAGATAATAATTAAA
>JBDTNV010000226.1:0-4268 GCA_039933555.1 Ignavibacteria bacterium | reverse complement strand
GTTGGTGAGATTTTTTCGAGTAATAAGTCTTTGGATTTATCAAGGAAAGCTATTATATCTTTTTGCGAGCACTCAAATCTTTTTAGAGTATCTTTCCACGCCTTCGGGGATATATCCTTCACGTCAGAAATAAAATTGTTATCCGGCGTTGGGATTGGTTTATCCTTAACCCTCCCAATGAGCGCTTCACGCCATGCTATCATGTGATTAACAATTTGCCAGATCGAGTTCAACTCACCCTCCTTAACGGCCGCCTTTTTTGCGGAAACAGATCTTAATGTATCAATAATATTATGATCAATCCATGGGGTGCCATCAAAATGGTCATTCAGCAGTTTTTTTATTCTGTTTATATTATCCATTTGTCAGAGATTATTAAAAATAATTCTATTTTAGAAACAGCCCCATTATAATATTATCAAAATACTTCCCGTCAATCTTAACTTCTTTTTTCTTCACACCTTCTTCTGCAAAT
Source organism: Ignavibacteria bacterium (assembly GCA_039933555.1). Lineage (GTDB taxonomy): Bacteria > Bacteroidota > Ignavibacteria > Tepidaquicellales > OLB5 > OLB5. The sequence continues at coordinate 3,793 of JBDTNV010000226.1, read as the reverse complement.
CCGAATTTTTTATAAAGAGCAATTGCGTTTGCGTTATGGCTATATACTTCAAGGCATATCTTCTCCAGTCCGTTTGCTTTAGCCTGCCCGAGAACTTCTTTAAGCATCCTTGCTCCCAGCCCTTTATTCCTGTAAGGCTTAAGTATCCCCATGCCAAGCGAGCCTGTATGCGAAAATACCTCTCTTTGCCTTCTTGTTACATCACACCAACCAATAACTGTATTATCCAGTACAGCGTAAACCTGAATATCGTTACTTTCTATCAGGTAAGCAACAAACTTTCTCATGTGCTCTGCATTTGGCGCTTCAGTGAACGCAATGTACATTCTTTCTTTTGCAACTGAATCAAGTGCTTCACAGAAAGAATCTGCAAACTCAAGTGTTTTATTTACTATTTTTATTTCTTCCATTTTCATTTCCATACAACTTTAAATCTCTCACATACCAAAAGCATATCCTCGGTGAATTCTCTGCCTATATCAGGCAGAGTACGTGAGAAAAATCTTTTATGCGCATCGCGCCAGTATTCCAGAGAGAGGTCACCCTCACCTTCATCCTTTGCGAATACTTCATCTACTGCATTATATTTTCTGATGGTGACTTCAGTAGTTTCAATAATGCAACTAGGTTGCTCCTTGCCGTCCAGCACAATGGTTATCAAACCGACATTTGGCATACTGTTTTTTTCATTTTCATATTCCCACAAAGCTGAGCATGTTGCTGTTTTAATGCCTTTTAAAACCGGCTCGAGCAGTTTATCAGCAAGCTCAGGGGAATCGCCAAATGAATCGGTAATAAAATCATTTGGGCTGAATTCTGCCAATTTACCGATTGACATAAGGTATTCTTTATAATATTCTTCAGGTTTCATATTCTGACAACGCCCTTACAGGGCTTAGTTTCTCTTTCTTTTTGTGCGATGGACTACGTCCATCGTTTGCATATTCGGCCCTATTAGGGCTGCTAATCTTATTACATACAAACCTGAAGGGGCGAACATACATCAATGGTGGGTGAGAAGCCCATCGATAATGCTGTTTTCTCTGAATCTTAGTATCTCTGTGTTAGCTTTTCCGGCTCTTCTTTCAAAGAGACGTCCCACCTGGACCTCTGTACATTTAATTTTGTATATGTGTTAATTCTTCACTTTTTCTTTTGTCGGGGTTAACAACCCTATTTTCCTGCCGGCTTCGGAATCTGCAATAAGAGTATTAAGCCTACGGGCTTTGGTTTCTTCCTGTTTTGCTGATATTACCCACCACGTCGCTGTCTTTTGATAACCCGGGGGCATATTGCTGAAATACTCCCACGCCTTTTTATTAGCTTTTATCTTTTTCAAATAAGCGGCTGGCATTTTAATTTCTTTTTGTTCGGCAGAATAGAGCCCTGTTCTTTTTACATCACGGGTATTGAATGCTTTAAGCCCCGATTCATGCATCAGCCCCTTTTTTGTAAGCTCTTCAATTTTTTTAATGTTAACCACGCTCCAGATACTCTTTTGCCGGCGTGGAGTGTAACGCTGGCAGTATTTTTCATCATCTATCCCTTTTGAAATACCATCTATCCACCCGAAACATAATACTTCATCAAGCGCCTGTTTGTATGTTATGCCCTTCTTCCCAGAAGATTTCTTGTAATAACCCATCCACAGCTCATCCTTTTTGCTGTGATTCTTCTCAAGCCATTTCCTGAATGCCTCAGGTGTTTTAAAGAATTTTATATTAGCCGGATTATTTAGTTTCACCATTTTTCTTCTTAAGTAATTTAAAGTGTATATTTCACGCTTTCCTGCTCAGAAAGAAATATTACCAACAAAAGGGAATAATAATTTGTACATACAATAAATGATTTAATAGTTAAATTGCACCTCAAGTGGTATTCAAAATAATATTTTCATTAGTCTAATAAAACATAATAATAGTTCTTTAATAAATATTCTATAGCGCCGGCGTAAACATTTTAAGTTAATTTTGAATTAAAATTTCATAAATAAAATTATGTCAAGTTTCCTCAAGTTTTTAGGGTTTTTTTTAATTAATACAATAATGACCAATTCTCAGGTTAACCCTGAATGGGTTCGTACCTTTGATATTAAAAATGGCACCGGGGACTCAGGTTCCGATCTAGCTATCGATAATGCAGGCAACATTTTCCTGGTTGGTACTTCCGATGGTTATGCTATAGTAATGAAATATTCTCCTGACGGGAATTTGATTTGGAATAAAAGAGATCTTGTTAATGTAAGCGGATATTGTATTGATTTAGATATAAATGGGAATGTATATGTGTATGGATCGGATGGCTCAAGTCAATCCAGAATAGCCAAGTATACGAATAATGGAACTTTAATATGGAATCAGCTTATATTGAATTCAGGCAGCAACACCTGTGATATCGAGGTTGATAATAACGGCAACCTGTATTTTTTAAGATTATTGAATGGCTGTATTTTATCAAAGTATAATTCAAATGGTAACTTTGTTTGGACAAGACAATTTTTGGGTTCAGGTAGCAGTAGTTTTTCATATTCGGTCAACAAATCATTGAAAATCGATAATGCAAATAATATATACGTTACTTGTACATCCCATAATCCAAATACTGATAATGATTTGGTTAATATTAAGTATAATGCCAACGGGGATTCTTTATGGACAAGGGTTTTCGATTATCAAAATGGAAGTTATGAAAACGGGTTTTGTAATCAGCTCGACGAGAGTTCTAATATATATGCATCATGTATTTCGCGGATTCCTAATAATCAGTATTTAACAATAGTTTTAAAATACGGCACAAACGGAAATTTGCTCTGGAATTCTTCTTCAGGTGGTGTTTTATATGGAGCAACCGATCTAATTTATAAAAACGGATATGTATATGTTAATGGTCCTTTTTGTGTTTCAGGTCTTGGTTGTTCGCCTATAACAAAATATAATTCAAATGGTACATTAATCTGGACTGCGTATTATAATGAACCAAATCCACAATATTTTGAGTCACAATTCCTAGCAGTTGATGATTTTGACAATTTATATTCCATCGGTCCATATCGAATAAATTCCACTCTTATTGATATTGCCGGAATCAAATATAATTCAAATGGTTTTAAATTATGGAATTTTAAATATGAGAATCTCTCTAATGGTATAGATTTCCCATACGATGCAAAAATCAATGATAATAAACTGATTGTTTTGGGACAAACTTATAATCAGCCAACAAATAGCGACATTCTGCTAATGAAGTTCAGAAGCGATCCAATAGGTATTATTAAGCAAGACGAGTTTATCCCTTCAAAATTTAGCCTAAATCAAAACTATCCGAATCCTTTCAATCCTAGCACCTCAATAACATTTAGTATACCCGCCAAGGAAAAAGAAGAAATTTTTTTACTCCAGGTATTTGATGTATCCGGAAAATTAATTGAAACTTTGGTGAACAAACCAATAAACCCTGGCAATTATAAAGTTGATTTTAATGCATTAAACCTTTCATCGGGAATTTATTTTTATCATTTATCTTCTAATTCATTTTCTCAAACCAGAAAAATGTTACTTGTTAAATAATCATATGGCACACAAACCCAAAACATGGATAGAAAAACTTAATACCGTTGGCGATCTTCCCAAGGTAGTTAAGCTAAACCCAAAACAAATAGCAAAGTTTAAGGCAAATACGCTTGCAATTCCTTCACCGCCTGAAGTTAATGAGCTGATGTCCGTTATACCAAAAGGTAAACTGAACACCATAAACATTATGCGTGAGAAAATTGCAAAGCGCCACAAAGCTGATG
>JBDTNV010000225.1:0-4340 GCA_039933555.1 Ignavibacteria bacterium | reverse complement strand
ACATCCGGATTATTTTCATAAACTGTCTTTATTTTATCAACAGGCAGGTTATATTTCTTTGCATCTGCTTCAATTATCGGTTCAAGGTCTTTATCAGTAACTTCCATATTTTCATTGGCAATTATTTTATCTCTGATCAGGTACCATTTAACTTGTAATGTTGCTTCAACCCTTTTAGAATTCCTGTATTCTTCCTCGTCAAAATCAGCCGGAAGCTGCCTTTTGGGGTTTTGATTCTTCATGTCCTCAACGTATGAGTTAAGTATATTCTCTACAAGTGTATCCGGAGCGGTAATATCGTTCAGCTTAATAAGCTCGCTGACTACATTATTTCTTACTTCCTGCTCTGAAATGTTTTTGAACATTCCCTCAAGGTCCTTCTTAACCTTTTCCCTGAATTCATCAACAGTCTTAATTTCTTCATCTCTGAAAACATGTTTAAAGAATTCTTCGTTCAGCTCTGGGAAAACAACTTTTTCAACTTTCTTACAGGTAACTTTATACTTCTCAACTGTTCCTTCTTCTTGTGCGGGGAGAATTAATATTCTCTCATCACCTACAGCAATATTTTCAATTTGCTCTTTGAATTCCTTGTTGATCTGCGGGTCATTTAGGTAAAACCTTACATCCTTATCGCTTTGGCCAATTATTTCATTTCCTGAATCATCGAGCTTCTGCACATCCATTGTGATCGTAAATTCATCACCATCTGCTTTTTCTGCCTCAACATGAGTTACATGTTTTGACTGGATGTATTTCACTTCTTCATCAATTGTTTTTTCTGTAATGTTATGGACTGTTCTATTAAGTTCTATTCCTTTATAATCAGCAAGCTCAAACTCAGGCTTAACTTCATATTTAATTTTGAACTTGAAGAGCTGTTTTGCCTCGTAATCCATATCAACCATCTGGGCTTCGCCTAAGGGCTGTATTTTTGTTTCATCCAGATAATTCTTATAAATATCATTTGCTACATCTTCAAGTGATGCCTGTTCGATCATATCACCATACATGCGCTTTATCATTGAAACAGGGGCTTTTCCCTTTCGAAATCCGGGGATTTCTGCTTTTTTTTGGTACTTTGTGAAGGCTTTTTCAAAAAATGGTGCCAAATCACCGTATGAAAGCTCAAAATCAACTTCCTGCTTTACCGCGTCAATTTTATTTACCTTAAATTCCATATTTTCAATTTATTTATCGTACAATATAACTTTAATAAAATAGGGGTTCAATGCATTCTATTTGTCATTTCCGAATCTGCTAACCGAAGCCGGCAAACACAGAAATGTATGGTTTATTGCCCTTATTATAAATAAATTTGTAAATATGAACAAAAAATTATCGGGACTTCTTAATAAAAGAACAAAAAACGTTATCGGACTCTTATCCGGTACTTCTGTTGACGCAGTTGATGCAATTTTATTGCAAATATCAGGCTTTGGCTTAAAATCCAAGATAAAAGTTATTGATTTTACTAGCCACACGATTCCAGAAAAAATTCGGCTAGCGGTATTTAAGAACTCAGATAAGAAGACTGCAAGAATTGAGGAGATTTGCAGATTAAATGTAATACTTGGTGCAATATTTTCTGATGCTGTCTTAAAGCTCCTTAGGAAAAATCATTTAAACTCAAATAATATTGATCTTATTGGCTCACACGGACAAACTATACATCATTTACCGGAAAAGGAAAGTTATAGCGGATTCAGGGTTAAATCAACCATGCAGATTGGTGACCCATCTATAATTGCAAATTTAACGGGTATTACTACTGTTGGCGATTTCCGCATAGCTGATTGCGCCGTAGATGGTGATGGCGCACCGCTGGTGCCCTTCTTAGATCACATTTTGTTCACACATAAAACTAAAAGCAGGGCATTGTTAAATATCGGGGGGATATCCAACATTACTGTGCTTAAGAAGAATGCGTCAAAGAGAGATGTATTTGCATTCGATACCGGCCCGGGTAATATGCTGATAGATGGCTTTATGTATCACCTTTTCAGAAAGAAGTTTGATAAAAATGGTTTAATAGCTTCAAAAGGGAAAGTGAATATTGAATTATTTACTTACCTTGCTAAGAATGATGAAGGATATTCAGCCGCTCCGCCAAAATCAACAGGCAGAGAGCATTATGGAATGGAATTCCAGAAGAAAGTTCTGGGTAAGTTCAGCAAACTGAATAAAAATGATTTTATCAGAACAGTAACTGAATTTACCGCATTTGCTATCCGTTATAACTATATAAAGTATATTGAACCTGTCTGCAAAATTGATGAGCTGATTGTGAGCGGCGGCGGAGCAGAAAATCCGGTGCTTATCAAAGCGTTAAGAAACTATTTCAACGGGATTAATGTAAGCAGGTTAAAACAAAATGGTATAACTGCCCATAATAAAGAAGCGGTTTTATTTGCAGTATTGGCAAATGAATGTATTTCAGGGAATCCCGCTAATATGAATAGGGTGACCGGCTCAACTAAAGATGTGATATTGGGAAAGATTTGCCAGGCATTTTAGCTTGTTCCCGCGGAGGCGGGAATCTATTATTTCGAGTTTTAGAAGTTGATGGCTAAAGCCGTTATTTCATTTTTCGATTATCCTCGATATAAGGGTCGCTGTAATTCAATCATATAATCAGTGATTTGTTATTTGAAGGATAATCATGCAAGAATAATATAAGGGAAATTATTATTTAGTAGCCACGACCTTTAGGTCGTGGACAAATTGTAACCAGTAAAGGGGACTTTAGTCCCTGAAAGATTTTTTAAAAAGATTAGCGGCTAAAGCTTTTATTTTTTTTAAAACTTATCAACCACGACCCTAAAGGTCATGGCAACAAAAATACTTTAATAGTTAGTCATGTTCAAAGACAAAGTAGCAATTGTAACAGGCGGCACTGGGGCATTAGGCAGGGTAATTGTTAACCATTTTGCGGTACAGGGGATGAGGGTCTATGTCCCCGTACGCTCAATGCCGGAATTCATGAAGGTTTTTGAGCAAACAGGTGAAACTGAGTTTAAAGGACTCCCCAAACGATATGGCCTGCCATGTGATGCCACAAATGAGGATGATGTTAAAGAGTTCTGCGATAACGTAGTTAAACAGGAAAAGCGGTTAGATTTCCTGATAAACACAGTTGGCGGATACCACCCAAAACGTATGATTCTCGATACCGATAAGGATCTCATTGAGAAGCAGTTAATGCTGAATTTCTACACTACTTTTTTCTTTACGAAGCATTGCCTATCTTATTTCAAAACAAGTAACTTTGGGAGGGTTGTCTCAATCGGAGCTAAGCCTGCAATTGAAACTACTGCAGGTAAGTTTGCTTACTCTTTCAGTAAGGCGGGAGTGGTAAACTTAATGCAAACTCTTGCCGAGGAGCATAAGGCAGATGATATTACATTTAATGCAGTTATACCGAGTGTTATTGATACTCCTGCTAACCGTGAGAGCATGCAGAACCAGGATTTCAATACATGGGTCACACCACAGGAAATAGCAGAAACCTGCCTCTTTCTGCTTGGTGATGGTGCTAAATCCTTTAGAGGGAATGTCATTAAGATGTATGGGGGAGTGTAAATTAATTTCGGATTGAGGATTGAAGATTTCGGATTTGATGATATTTTTGGTCTAAGAATTACACTAAATGGTTTATTGTTATAATGAGCCACGAATTTCACGAATTTTGTTGTATGCCATCTCGTCGGATTCAGGTATGAGATTAAGATGTATGGGATGTGTAAAGTTTTAGCAACAAATAGCTCCCCTCCTGTTTTTAGGAGGGGAAAGAGTCCGGCGTTTGCCGGACGAAGGGGTGGTCAGAAATAATATGAGAAAAAACCAACTTCATAATATAGATAAACTAAGGCAAAGAAGAAAAGAACTTCGTTCATCATTAACACCTGCAGAAGCATATCTATGGACAAAACTTAAAGGAAGCCTGCTTAATGGCAGGAAATTCCGACGGCAGCATAGTACCGGTAAATATATATTAGATTTTTATTGCTCTTCTGAAAAATTATGTGTTGAGCTTGATGGAATGTATCATTTTACTGAAGAAGGAATACAAAATGATTTGGAAAGAACTGAATACTTAAATTTACTTGGAATTCGTGTAATTAGGTTTGAGAATATGGAAATATTTGAAAGGACTGAAGAAGTTTTAGGTAAGATTAAGAGCTGTTTTAAAAGCGACCACCCCGTCACCTAGCCTGCCTGCGGCAGTCAGGTGACACCCCTCCTAAAAACAGGAGGGGAGCTGTCAAAAATCCGCAATCTAATCAATATTTATAATCAATCTTCAATATCTTAACGGTTTTATCCGTACTGCAGACGTA
>JBDTNV010000224.1:0-4353 GCA_039933555.1 Ignavibacteria bacterium | reverse complement strand
AGCTAATGGAAAAATTAAATAAAGAATATTTCGAAAATAATTATCACAGGGTTTTTGGCAGGAAGATCTCAGAAGAGAAGAAGAAAAATATCTTCGCTATAACCGATGCTTTTGTGAGTGATGATGATATGAAGAGTCTAAGGTGGCTGGCGTATATACTGGCAACATCTATGCATGAATCAAACGATACATTCGCCCCTGTGGTTGAAGGATACTGGATAAAACCTGAGACGAAAAGAGTAAATGCTCTTTACAATTATTACTCAAAAAATAATCCCGGCGCGCTTAAGACAATATTCCCGAACGGCAGGACCGGTGCTGCTTATTACGGCAGGGGCAGAGTTGTACAGTTAACGCATGATTTCAACTATAAGCTTGCATCGCTAAAAATATACGGCGATTTGAGGTTATATAATAATCCCGATATGATTATAACTGATGCCGCCTGTGATATGGCTGTAACATTTAAAGGAATGCTAAGCGGATGGTTCACCGGCTATAAGTTAGAGCAGTTCTTTCCTTTGGGCTCAAACAAAGCTAATTGGGCCGGATCGAGGAAAATTATCAACGGAATGGATAGAGCTAACCTGATAGCAGGCTATGCGATGAAATTTTATGATTTGTTGGAATGGGTTACACCACCCGTCTCCCCCTAACAAGGGAAGGATCTACTTATGAATTTCCACTAACCCACCCCAAATTTCAACTCTTGCTTTTTAGAACAATTTCTCTGAATTTACTGTTAGTATATTAAACAAAACCCGTTTTTCATGAAAATTACTGCCGGAATTATTGTATTATTTATCGCTCTTTCAACACTTGCTCAATCACAATACGATGTAAACCAACGGAATAGTGACCGCGGACAAATACTTACAAATAAGATTAAATCCAAAAGCATTTGGGAGTACCATTACTCAAAATTGCAGGATGGTGTGTTGGCTGATAGCGGGTATAAATCATATTACTATGGGTACAGCGATCAGGGTTTGTTAACTGAATATACTAAATTCCATGTATTCACAGATCTTACTGTAAAGGAGCTTTTCCAGTACGGCAAATACGACAGGCTGCTTCAGACAAACAGGTACAATTCCAAAAGTGACCTTATAGAAATGATAAGCTATAAGTACAGCAAACAGGGTAGGTTAAAAAGCGAGATACATGAGGCATATTATAATTCAGTACGCGTTGGTGTATATTTTACGATACTTGCCAGCGTAATGGAAAATGAGTTATTCGGACGGCTGCAGGATGAGCTTGCAATTGAGCCGAGGCTTGAGAGTTATTCAATAATTATCAATATCACAGATCCTGATGAGCAGAATCAGTATATCGTTATTGGCGATGAAACAGATCCATCCAGTCCCCGTTACTGGTGGAGCCAGCTGAGTATGGCTACACAACGTGACCTGCTTGCTTACCAGGGACCTAACCGCAAGGAGCATGAATATATAAGCAAGTTCATCAATGAAGTTAAATTCAGCTATGATAAAACCGGTAACCTGATAAAACGGGAAGTATATAATACTTCAGGCAATTCGATTGAAAGGGAAGTTTTTAAGTTTGATTCAGGTAACAGATGCATATCTTACACTAAGTATAACGAAAATGATAAAGCTGTGAGTATGGAATCTTACAGCTATGACGGCCAGGGCAGGCTGACGGAATCAGCGGGAGTAGAGCCCGGCGGCACGACAACAGGCAGGTTAAGAATAGTATACGATGAGAACGGCAATGCCATAGAAAAGATATGGTACAACGCAATTGGTGAAATTAACGGCAAGTATAAGTATAAATATTCAGGCAGCCTGTTAACAGATGAAACCAAGTACCGCGGTGAAAGTGAAAAGGAAATTCACAGCACTTATACGTATGATGATAAAGATAATTTAATTGAGATAGTAAGGTATGATATAAATGATAAGAAGGATAAGCTGTTGAAGTATGTTTATGAGAAGTATTGAAATCGTTTTTATGGATAGCTGTAAATACCTTCTATGATTTGTTATAGTCTTTTTTAAAATTTTAAAACAAAATAAGATCTAACCCTTAAAAATTTTCCAATTTTTAGCGAATTAGAAAAACATTAATTTTGGGCTATAAACGCATAATTAATTTGCTTTGTAGTCGTTTTCCTACATTAAATTTCTCTATATCCTACAAATTCACTTGCATTTTTAAATAACTTTACTAATCTTTAATTATTCAATCTATATAGCTTTAAGTTTCTTACCCATGATAAGTTTATATGTAATCTGACATCGATTATAATTATTATTTTTAATTCTAATTAATCCAAAAATTAAACAGGAGGAATCATGATCGGAATCTTAAAACGTTTTAGGGCTATTTTTATTTTTGCTTTTGCAGTTTCGATTTTATCTTTCTACGGCAGTTTCGATTCTAATGATCAGGATTATCTGGATACACAGAATTTGATCAACAACACAGGCACAAATGTTACTTTTACAAATCCATCGATCATACAGAATATTCAACCCGAGACAATAAACCCAATATCTGGTTCATTCGACCTTGTAGATACATTGACATTAAATGCTCCCGGCGTTGCCAATAACGGCGGATCGACAGGCTGGGGTATGTTTCTAAATCTGGTCGGTGGTCCTGATAATCTTATGGTTGTTCAGATGAGCACAGCCAGTACAGCAGTAGCCGGTGCAAGCTTCAGCGTGGAAATATTTACACGCGTAGGCAATGCACTAGGCGGTCCGGTTGGCTCTGGTCCCGGTAGTTCAACTGCAGGATGGACGTCATTGGGTTCAGTACCTGTAACACAGGGTGCAACAAGTAACGGTATATCACTTCTTTTTAATGTTCCGCCTATTACGGTTAATGCAGGGGATACGGTAGGTGTAGCTATGAAATTCACAGGTGCAGGTCCAAGATATCTTGGTTCAGGCGCTCCGCCTTTAAGCATTTTTGCAGATACAAAACTTACATTGATTACGGGAGACGGACGCTCAGTTCCGTTTACTACAACAGGTACTTTCTTTTCTTCTCGGGCATTAACAGGAGCTGTTCGCTACATTCTTAGCGCTCCACCGGTTACATGCAGTTACAGCTGGGGAAACCAGGTATCCGGCGTTACTTCACTTTTTTATTCAGTAAAATGTGTTAGTAATTTAGTGGGCTGGGCAGCAGGTGCAGGCGGTATTGTTCGCAGAACAACAGATGGCGGCACAACATGGGGAAATGGTAATCCTAACCCGGGTGTAATTACAGGCGATATCTATAATATTGAAGCTTTAGATGCTAATACCGCATGGGTAACAACATCACCAGGCGCAACATTTATCTATAAAACGACCAACGGAGGTGCAAACTGGACTCAGGTTTATACAATCGCAGGAGGATTCATTAATACAATTAAAATGGTATCTGCTACAAATGGTTATGCTTTTGGTGATGTATTAGCAGGTGTTTGGTTAATGCTTACTACTGTTAACGGGGGTTCAACATGGACGGTTCTTTCCTCTCCGGCAGCTGCTGGTGACGGCAGAAATAACTGCTTACAGGTTTCACTTCCGAATATATGGTTCGGAACAGGACAAGGAACAGTTTGGCATTCTACAAACTCAGGTATTAACTGGACAAATGCAACAGTTACCGGTATAACAGGACAGATCACAGGTGTCCACTTCAATTCTGCAACAATAGGTATAGCAGGCGGCTCAACAATGTCTAAAACAACTGATGGAGGAGCAACATGGACGCTTCTACCGGCATTAGGAACAGGTACAATAACCGGAATCCAGGGCACAGGAACTGATTACTGGTATACCAGAGGAACCGGAATATTCAGAAGTACCAATGACGGTACAAGCTGGACACAGGTTCATACACATACAGCGGCACAGAATGATATATCATTAGCTACAGACGGAAACGGTTGTATGACAGGATGGTCTGGTGGAGCAACAGGAACTATAGCAAAAATGACCGGCGCACCAGTTGGAATAAATGATCCAATCAGCAATATCCCGAATTCATTTAAACTTGAACAGAATTATCCAAATCCGTTCAATCCAACAACCAACATAACATATGCATTACCAATATCAGGTAATGTAGAACTAAAGATCTATGATTTGCTTGGAAGAGAAGTAACAACATTGGTAAATTCATTTGTCAATGCAGGAACACACACTATAAACTTTGACGCATCATCACTTTCAAGTGGTGTATATTTCTATACACTAACAAGCGGAAATTTTAATCAATCAAAGAAGATGCTTCTATTGAAATAACCGTTTCTCATCATTTCCAATGTTTCACCTATAAACCCGCTTGAAGTTAAAGCGGGTTTTTTAATTAATATTACACTTAATG
>JBDTNV010000223.1:0-4398 GCA_039933555.1 Ignavibacteria bacterium | reverse complement strand
ATTAGACCTGCATATAGAGCTTGAACAAAGAATGGCAAAATTCTTCGGTACTGAAGCCGTTCTGCTTTTTTCAACCGGCTACCAGACAGCGCAGGGTATTATCCCGACACTTGTCCAAAAGGGTGAATACGTGGTATCGGATAAAGATAACCATGCATGTATAGTTGCAGCGGACCTGATGGCAAAAGGAGCATTCGCTGAATTTAAGCGCTATAAGCATAACGATATGGATGATCTTGAAGTTGTGCTTAACAAAATTCCAAAAGATAGAGGCATACTCATAGTTTCTGACGGAGTATTTTCCACCACAGGAGAAATTGTTCACCTTCCAAGATTAGTTGAGCTTGCCAAACAGTTCGGCGCAAGGATACTTATTGATGATGCACATTCAGTCGGAGTTATAGGCAAGGGCGGTAGAGGAACGGGCTCGTATTACGGCATAATGGATCAGGTTGATATGACAATGGGTACATTTTCAAAAACATTTGCATCGCTTGGTGGATTTGTTGCTGGTAGCGAAAGAGCAATAAATTATATCAAACATCACGCACCGGCGCTTATATTCAGCGCATCACCAACACCGGCATCTGTTGCAGCTGCAATGGCAGCATTAGAAATTCTTGAAGCGGAGCCCGAGAGAATTGATAAACTTATTGCAAATGCTGATTATATGCGGGCAGGCTTAAAAGCTCAGGGTTACACAATAATTGAAGGTGTAACCGGTATTGTGCCCGTAGTACTTGGAGTATTTGATAAAACACTTATTTTCTGGCGGAAATTGTTTGATGCAGGTGTTTTCACAAATGCATTTGTTCCGCCGGGTGTACCGCCGCATCTTTCAATGCTGCGTACCTCATACATGGCTTCCCATGAAAAAAAGCATCTCGATAGAATTCTCGAACTCTTTGGGCAGATTGGCAAAGAGCTTGAATTAATTAAATAACCGGAAAAATAATATTTCCTGTAGGTTGTTACTATGTAGCCGCAACCTTCAGGTTGCGAAATTTTATTAACGCAGCTTGAAAGCTGCGGCTGCGTTTTTTTAATAAATAAATAACCGTTCTTACGGTTTATATCTGAATAATGAAATACTTAATTATATTACTGGCATTCACAGCATTTATTTCCTGCTCAAAGGATGATAAACCTGTAACACAGCAGCAAAACCAGCAGAAAGTATCGCAGGATGATGTTGAAAATCCCGCTGATACCAACTTAACCCCTGAGGAAAAATTTTCTTCTTCAATTCTGATTGATTTTCTCGGTGATTCCGATGATGAGGACCTTGCATCCTTTCTTGAAAACGACGTATATAAAATGAGCGCTGATTATAACGGTGTTACCGTGGTAGAAATTACACCAAGCACGTGGCTAGTTACATTTGAAAAAAATGGCATATTAAAGAATTACTTGCTGCAAAAGTTTGTGGATTTTAAAACCAACGATTATTATTTCTCATTTAAAGAAACATCACTTACCATTACAGATGCAGTTTCAAGAACCAAACCCAAAACATCAGCGGGCGAGTAAGATCTGTTTATAAGTTCTTGTAGAGACGGGTCTCTGACCCGTCTGATTTTATATGAGAGAGGTTACAAACCTCTCTCTACATTATTCCATATTCGCATGCTCAACCATAATACACCTGTTCTGCACGACCTTTATCCCTTTTTCCTCCAGTATCCTGGCAGCTGTATCATTATATATTCCCAGTTGAAACCAAACATATTTAGGCAATGGATTCATTTGCAGAATTTCAAGTGCATGACCATCAAGGAAATCAGGCTTACGAAAAATATTAACCATATCGATAATATCAATTAAATGATTCACTTTTTCAACAGCCGCCTCACCAAAAAGCTCTTTGCCGGCAAGCTTTGGGTTTACCGGAAATATCCTGAAACCATGTTTATACATATAAAAAGGGACTTTATACGCTGTTTCCCACTCCTTATCCTTTGCCCCAATTACTGCAATAGATCCCGTATTTTTGAGCATTTCTTCAATTAATGTCATATTTATCCCGTTTATTTAATAATATTAACAGATCTAAAGCTGTTTTTGTTCTTGAGAACAGTAAACCCTTAAAACCTTTTGCATTGAATTTAAAAGTAAGTAAAACTATTTTACATTAATATGGTAAGTAATTCAACTAAATTTCTTATATCATTCAGGTTTAAGAGCAATTTTTTAAAACACGAAAACTGATGTCCCGTCTATATAAAAGCGGGGCTTTTTTTTTATATATAGCATTAATTTAACTTTTTAGATGAATAACGCTTCAGTTACAGCAAAAAAATATTTCGCTTCTTCAAATATAAAAAGCATCCAGTTTGTTTCTGCGCAGTTTGCAAGAAAATATAAAATAATTGTATTTGTTCCCTTAAAAAATGCAGATGAGATAACATTCAAAATGGCTTCGGCGGGTGCTGGTAATATCGGAAAATATTCGGTCTGTTCATTCAGAACAAAAGGCGTTGGCACATTCATTGGAGGAAAAGATTCAATACCCGCTGTTGGCAAAAAAGGCAGGTTTGAAATGACTGAAGAAGTACGGCTTGAGATGATATGTGAACAAAATGATATTGATAGTGTTGTGAACACGGTTTACGAAAATCATCCATATGAAGAGCCTGTTTGTGAAATATATCCGGTAATTGTAAGAGATACAAAGCTTAATAAAGAAACAGCTTTAGTGCATCTTAAAAGATCAGTTAAAGTTAAAGATCTTTTGAAGAAGGTAAAACCTGCTTTAAACAGCAGTGAGTTGCCTGCAAAGCTTTTAAACACATCTGTCGCACGCGCGTTTATTGATCTCTCAGGCGGCACAGCTTATAATATTTCCCCTGCTAAGACCAAAACTATTGTAATTAAAAAAAATAAGAACATAATTAATTTCGAAGTCATATGAGTATGAAAGAAAGAATTCTGCAGCTTTACAAATTAAACCAGGTCGATAAGGAGCTCCACGAGCTTATCAGCTTAAGGGGTGATATCCCGGCTAAGATAGAGGACCTTAGCTCTGAAAAGAACGAGCTGGATGAAAGAGCAGCTGAGCTTAAGAGGGAGCAGGATGAAATAATTTCTGCTGAGAATAATGTTGCCGCAGAAAATGACCACTTGCTTGAAAAAATTGAAAAAAATGATGAGCTGCTCCGCAGCGGGGCAGTAAAAAGCAATAAAGAGTATGACGCGCTTGCACGGGAAATTGACGATGCAAAAACCAAGATACAGGAAAACGAAAAAGCTTCCAAAGAGGATAACTCTGCGCGTAAATCAGCAATTGAAAATGAGCTTACACTCATTGCAGGCCAGCTTGAAGATGTGAATGTTGAGCTTGAGCAGAACTTAAAAGAGCTTGAAGAGCTTACAAAACAAACAGGTGAAGAAGAAACTGAGCTGAACTCACAGCGTGAAGAGATCATTAAAACAATTGAACCTGAAGATATTGCATATTATGACAGGATCAGCAAGGTAAGATTTGGCGAAGCCGTGGCAATTGTAAGAAAAGGGTCATGCCTTGGCTGTTACAGCTCAATTCCGCCGCAGAAGGCAATTGAAATCAGAATGGCTGAGAAGTTTTTTGCATGCGAATCATGCGGCAGAATACTTATTGCCGAAGAAATGATAACCGCGTAATATTTGTCCAGGCTTAAAGTATTTACCGATGGAGCATCACGCGGCAACCCGGGTGAATCAGGTATAGGCATAATAATTTATGATGATAACGATAACATCATAAAAAAATGGAATGAATACGTTGGTAAAGGTACAAACAACCAGGCTGAATACCTTGCCCTTATTAAAAGTATTGAACTCCTCAAAGAACTTAAACAAACTACTGATATTGAATTCGTTGTATTCCATGCTGATAGCGAGCTGATGGTTAAACAGCTTAAGCTTGAATATAAGGTCAAAGATGAAGGTTTAAAATCTCTTTTCAAAAAGTTTAATATTGAAATTGAGAATCTAAAAATTCCCTATACAATTAAGCATGTTGAAAGAAAGCTCAACAAAGAAGCTGATAAGCTCGCAAATGAAGGCATAGATCATAAAAATAGTCTTTAAAGTCTGAATTTACTCCTCCCTTATACAATATATAATCATTATTTTTGCATACAATAAAAGGAAAGCTCACGCAGCCGCTCCCAATTTATTGGGGGAGGAAAGTCCGGACACTCAAGGGCAATGTGCCATGTGAAAACATGGGTGCTGCAGGGCAAACCTGCAGTAACGGATCAGTATCACAGAAAATAAACTACCTATGGGGCAACTTATGGGAAAAGGTGAAAAGGCGGTGTAAGAGACCACCGTGCAATTAGTAATAATTGCAGCAAGATAAACCCCGCAGGAGTGCAAGGCCGCGTAAAGTATCACTTTCGGGCTGCCCGTCTGAAT
>JBDTNV010000222.1:0-4400 GCA_039933555.1 Ignavibacteria bacterium | reverse complement strand
CTTCTTCTTCTGTAACCTCATCAGGTTTAAAGAGCATCATCTTGGCTTTTATCTGAATTAGAGTCGCAGCCATTAATATGAATTCACTTGCAAGCTCAAGGTCTAAAACCTGGATATAGTTCACATACTCGCAGAATTCATTGGTAATTTTTGATATGGGGATGTTATGAATATCAAGCTCATCCCGCTGGATAAAGAAAAGCAGCAGGTCTAAAGGGCCCTCGAATTCATTGAGCTTTATTCTGTACATGATTTGCGAATATAAAGGTATCTTTTAAGAATTTAAATGCAGTAATCTGATTCAGACTATGGTCAGATCATTGATGCTTCTCTATCTCAAACTCTGTTTGTGACGGGAGTTAATATTACGTTCCCAAGCTGGAGCTTGGGAACGAGGTAACACCAACAACGGCTATATAGGATACCAACGAGGGCTTTTATAACTGTTAAACACAAACCCATGGGTATAATAAGATTGGATACCCGCCTTCGCGGGTATGACAAAAAAAAATCATTTACCTAAAATAAACCTGAATCCTGCATAGAACTCCCTGCCTCTTGTGGGTCCACATATGAATGAGGTATCAAAATACGGACCGAACGGATCATCAGCTGAGATTATGGGATTATCCTGCTTAAAGTTCAGAAGATTTTCAACACCGGCATAAATTTCAAAGTATTTAAAATTCTTGCTGAGCTGCCCGTTAATTAATGTGTATGGTTTCGATTCCGTAGGCAATTGGTACTGCACCGGGTTAGATGCCGTTGAAGGCAGCCTTTGCTTCGAGAACCAGTTGAGCCCCGCGTTTACAGCCCATGACTTATTTGCCGGGGCATATGAAAATGTAAAAAGCACTCTGTGCTTCGCGTTGAACGGCTGGTCATATCTTACACCGTCTTTATCGTACTTAAGCTCAATATATTTATAGGAAAGCTTAAGCTCAACATTCCTTAAAAGTGTTAAGCTAACTTCGGTTTGCAGAACATTTGAAAATGCTTTGCCACTTAAATTTGCGAATATTACTTCTCTTGGATTTGTGTCGTAATCCGGTATTATTTTATTGCTGAAATTAGTGTGGTAGAAATCGATATTAAGGCTTCCTGAATAATCAGCGCCGCCGAAATACAGAAGCATATCCGCGCCATAGTTGAGCACTTTTTCCGGCTCGAGGTCTTCTGCAATGATAATATTTCTTGAACTTGCTAGCAGGTTTGAGTGTTCGCTGAATAAATTGATCGTCCTGAAACCTGTTCCGATAGATGCCCTCAATACAAGGGTTTTAACAGGTTCATAACGGAATAGCGCTCTTGGTGTTACAATTAATTTATGCTCATTGTGATAATCTAACCTTATGCCAGTCATAACAGTAGCTTTATCATCCAACAGGTTCAGTGAGTTTTCTGCAAACACACCAGGTATTGATTCCTTTTTAATATAATCACCCGCATATGTTTTGCTTGTTGTATCTTCAAATTTTACCAGCTCATCAATTTTCAGATATTTGTAGCTTAAGCCGGTTTTAAGTGATGAGTTCGGCAAAACCTCGAATTCATAGAATCCCATTGCGGAAAAATTCGTCTGTTTCGCGTCATACTTAGTAATACCGTAATTTGAGCCCTGGTCATAATAGGATGAATTAACGTAGAGCTTCATCCCGCTTGTTTCGGTGAACTGTTTGCTGAATCGTGTGTAACCTTCAAAAGAATTTATATCTATCGTCTGCTCATAAAGCCTGTGATTGTGTGTAGTAACGGTGTTATGCAGGTTATTTTTCTGCCCGCCTTCGCGCTTTTCATTCCAGTACCTGCCTGCTGCATTAAATTCAGTATTCTTTGCTGAGTCAACAAAATTCCACTTATTATAAACAGTATATCTTGTTGTTAACGGGTTATCAAGGAAACCGTCACCGTTATCATCCATAGAGTTCGATTTCTGTACGGTGTGAAGTGTAAGTATATTGCTCCATTTCTTTGAAACGGGATTAGCAAGATTCAGGTTAAATTGTTTTTCAAGTCCGCTGTTAACAAATCCGTTTACAAGCAGCCTGTCTGAATTCTTATATTCCTTTAATATGACATTCATAATTCCGCTTATTGATTCATACCCCTGCATAACGGAGTTTGAGCCCTTGAAAATAATAATTTTATCAATTGATGTTCCGGGAATACTCGAGATACCGTATTTTACGTTCAAGCCTGAAATCAGCGGCATATTATCAATCAGTAATTGGGTGTATGCACCTTCGAGTCCAAGGATCTTAAGCTCTTTTGCATCGGTGATAATATCAGTTACCGCTACTTCCACAGATGAGTTCCTGCCAAAGCATCCGGCAAGGTCACAGCAGGATTCTTTCTTTATCTCACCGGAAGAAATAACTTCTGACTTAGCGTTCAAATTTCCAAAGTAAGTCGATTTTTTGGAGTCATCAACATTGATAGTTGATGTTGACATGTTAGGTATGAGCGTTGCTTCCACTTCAGTTTTTTCCGCCGCATCAATAGTATCTGTCTTATAACCTGTGTATGATACAACCAAACGTTTATCAGTGATATTAAGAAGAGTCAGCTCAAACTTACCGGTTGAATCAGTTATTGTTCCTTTGGTGGTATTTATCCATTTCACAACAGCGGCATCCAAAGGCTGTTTTTTGCCTTCATCATCACCATATATATACCCCTTAATACTCTGTGAAAATATACCGCCAGTAAACAGAAGCAGTATAGCAATTATATTATATGTTTTAATTTTCATTTTTGATTTCTGTCTCATTTCATGAATTTTTCTAAATATGAATCCGGTTTTTTTTCAAACTTACCTTTGCATCCTTCAGAACAAAAGTAATATTTTGCACCGTTATGCAATGCATTAATATCATGCTTTCCGTCAGGATCATTGCATGGCATGCAGACTAAATGGCCGGTGAACTTCGCCGGCTCCTTCTTAAATGCCATAATACAGCCCTCATTGCAGAATTTGATATCCTTATCAATGTATCTGAAACTTACATACTCGGACTGAATGTCATCACTAGTAACCGGACACTTTAAAGTAGAATCTGCATAAAAACCATTTATTTGATCCTTTGAGTAATCTGAATTAGCCATAGCTGCAATAAAGATAAGTATTAACGGGATGAAGTATAATTTCATATTTTTCTTTCATGAAAAATTATTTATAAATACCCTGCAAAAAAAGCAGCAGGCTTTCAATTTAATGTTGAGTGTTTCAGGTGTGGTTTAAATCCTTAGGATGGAAGTGAAAAGCAGAATATTCGAAGTTTTGAATTTGTGTATAACAGGCATGATACCTGTTGACTGAAAAAAGACAGCAGCCGGGCTAAGATTGATAATTAGGGTTTTTGAGAGATCCTGTTTTTTTGCAATTACAGGCATTGTAATATCCTGCTCCATGCTTTGCTCAAGGTGTACCTCACAGCATGATTTGCTGTCATCTTTTATGACAACAATTCCGCTTTGTGCTTCATCTTCACAGGGAACTTCATCGCAGCACTCCATCTCGCAAGTAATGTAACCATGATTAACGAAGATACAATCACCATGAGAAATGGCAAATGCAAAATTACCTCCGCTTAACAGGATAAATGCTATGAAAATACTGGTTATATTCTTAATATATTTTTTCAATCTATACAAATTTAATACTTTGTGTCATAAAAAGGAATGACATTTATCATAATTCTTTATTAATAAATGCCCTAAAAATGATAAAACTTCAAAAGTCACATAGACTTTTGAAGTTTTATCATCAGATTGAAACAAATAATTGAATGAATATTAAAATCCTATACTTCCGGGTGGCGGGTCGCCTGTAGTTTCACTGCCTTCTGTCGGGGTATATGAGTGAGACATCGAGCATTTCCTCGTCGCGTTCTTCTTCAGGATAAGATCTGTATATGCAGGGCATGTTTCATTTGCCAATAGCCCCGTTACAGAACATATACTTGCTTCTTCGACATCAAACGGCATTTCAAAATATTTCAGCTCCATTGTAGTCTGCGGGTCATCATAAACATACTTCATGAACCTTCCCCAAATAGGCGCCGCCGCTCTTCCGCCCTGTCCGTATGAGCCGCCGAACTTTATCCTGGGGTCATCAAAGCCAAGCCAAACACCCGCAACCAGCTGCGGCGTGTAGCCTACGAACCATGCATCGGTATAATCCTGTGTTGTACCTGTTTTACCTGCTGCAGGCCTGTTAAAAAAGTTTCTTATTGATGTAGCAGTTCCTTCATTCACAACGCCTTCCATCATATCAGCCATTATATAGGCAGTGCCTTCACTTATTACTTCGCGCGTTTCGGGAATTACTTCTTCAATGATATTACCATAACGGTCTTCAATTTTCAATATTGCATGCGGCTCAACCCAAATACCTTCAT
>JBDTNV010000221.1:0-4461 GCA_039933555.1 Ignavibacteria bacterium | reverse complement strand
TTATTTTATTGCCTTCTGAAATTTTAACTCTTAACTGCGCTTCGTTGTATGAATTCACCAGCTGGTCAACTTTAACTGTCGCAAGCGGATAGCCTTCTGTTTCGTATAGCTTGGTTAAGTTATATTCGATATCCTTGATAGTCTGCGGGGTCATAACCTGGCCGGGCTCCAGGGGAATCTTGTCTTCGAGATCTTTATCGCTGAATTCATCATTGCCTGTGAACTTTATGTTATCAAGCTTGGGGAATTCTTTAACTTTGATTATCAGGTAAGCCCCATCGCCAACTTTTTTATCAACGGTAATTTCCACATCGCTGAAGAGCTTCATGTTCCACAGGTTTTTTATAGCCTGCTGGGTTGATTCTGAAGGGATCATGATCTCATCGCCTATTTTCAACCCGCTGCTTGAAATAATTATCCTTGAATCATAGAACTTGTTACCTTCTGCGTTAATAGAAAGTATCTTGTATGTTCTCGGACCATCCTGGCTGTATGCGGTAATATTGAATACAAATATGAGGGCAAAAAATGAAAACAGGATTCTCTTTATATCTCTCATTAAGCTTTTTTCTTTGTTTGAATTTGTTTAGTTGTCATGCCAAACCTGCGCTCCCTGTTCTGGAACTCTGTTATAGCATTGTAGAGCTGTTCTCTTCTGAATTCAGGCCAGAACGTTTTATCAAAATAAAATTCAGTGTAAGCAGATTCCCATAGCAAAAAATTACTTATCCTGAAGTCGCCGCCTGTCCTGATCAGCAGATCGGGGTCAGGGATATTGCCGGTTACAAGGTAGGTTGAGAAGATCTTCTCATCAATATCTGTTTTTTTAAGCTTACCTGAATTTAGGTCACCTGAAATATTCTTCACGGCGTTTAATATATCCCATCTGCCACTGTAACTTAATGCTAAAACCAAAGTCATTAGCTTATTGTTCCTTGTTTTTTCAATTGCTTCATTAAGTTCGCTGAGAACCTGAGGAGGCATTGCTGACATATCTCCGACAGCCATTAGCCTTACATTATTTTCATGCAGCTTATCAGTCTCGCTTCTGAGTGAGCGGATAAGAAGCTTCATTAAGATAGCAACTTCAGTCTTGGGTCTGCGCCAGTTTTCGGTTGAAAATGTATATAAAGTCAGGTATTTAACTCCAACCTGCCCGCATGCTTCAACAATATCACGGACTGAATGAACACCCTGCCGGTGACCAAATGTGCGGGGCTGCTTTTTTTCCTGCGCCCAACGTCCATTACCATCCATAATAATAGCTATATGGCGTGGAATTTCACCTGAGGATCTTAGTAAATCCTGTATTTTTTTATCAGAACCTGTAGGTTCATTAAAACCCATTATTATAGATTAACGCTCAAGCGGTTTGCTTTGTAATTTCTGTTTGTAAACAAATAATTTAGCGTATATTGAATAAAAATACAATTGATAAAAAAATGCAGGAAAATGATGAAAAGCAAAAAATTTGCCACTAATTTCACTAATAACAAGAATTACAAGAAAGATAAATATTATGTTAGTTAGCTTAAAGTCCTAAAGCAATTTTTCAAGCTATTATTGCAGGGAAACAAACGAGGTAAAAATAAATTAAGATTAATCCAGAAATTAAAAATCCCGCTAGTTAAGCGGGATTAATGTAAAAAATAATTATTTAGGATACTTATTTCACAAGCATCATCTTCTTTGACTCACTGAAATCGCCTGTTGTAAGTTTATAAAAATATATCCCGCTGGGGAAGTTTGAAGCGTTCCATTCTATTTCATATGTGCCGGGTGCGAGTTTTTGATTTACAAGTGTTGTAACCTCCCTGCCCAGTATATCATACACAGACAGGCCTATAGGTCTCACAAATGTCTGTGCCACTGATGAAGAGGGTGGAATCATAAATTTTATTTTTGTTGACGGGTTAAAGGGGTTTGGATAATTTTGCAATAGTGAAAATTCTTTTGGTATGCCGGTTTGAATTTGTATAATCGGGATAATGTTCCCGTTATATTCCCAAATGCCCCTGCCATGTGTTGCTACGCGAAGTTTATTTTGCGCAGCATTATAATCCAGATGTATTGAAACGGTGTTGGGGAGACTGCTTGCCAGTTCGCCCCATGAATTCCCGTAATCCTGAGAAATGAAAACTCCAACATCAGTTGCAGCGAGTAATATACCGGTTGAATAACCTGGATGATAGAACATAACATCATTTACGGGAATATCAGGGAGGTTACCGGAAATATCGAACCAATAATTACCATAATTGGTGGTTTTATAAATATGTCCGGTCCCGAATCCGCTTAATGAAACTAATGCAGTATTCGATGAATCAGGATGAATGTAAAAACTTGTAATAATTCTTAACGGCAGGTTTGAAGTAATGTTATTAAATGTAATCCCCCCGTTTGTTGAAATAAAAGCATAATTGTTTGATGCTGCATACATTACCAGTGGATCTGAAATTGAGTTAGATAGTTGGCTGATAATACCCGCAGTACCAGTTGAATACGGAAACCAGCTATCACCATTATCAGTAGATTTAAAAACCTGCTCTCTTGCGGTGTAAAATATTCCTACTGAATCAGGGTGGCTTATAATAGGCGCTATCCATGCAGCTCTGCCGGATAAACCTGTAGTATCAATAGCCCATGTCAATCCGCTATCGGTTGACCTTTTGATCCTGTTAAATTGATTTTCTGCCAGAATATAATTGGTATTAACACTTTGGAAACAGGCATCACCTCCATCACCACCGAATATTAAAACACTCCACATGGGCGAGCCGGTTGTTTGCTGGATACCGTTATCCTGAGTGCCGCCAATTAAATGAGAAGCATTAGAAGGGTCAGAGGTTATTCGGTAGAATTGAGTTAAATTCAAAGTTGCATTCAGGTTCGTCCAGTTATTTCCCGCATTTGACGATTGCCACACACCACCATCATTAGCGCAGATTATATTTGAAGGATTTATTGGAGCGAAATCTAAATTGTGATGATCGACATGAACGGGTCCTGCTGAAGTATTGGTAATTCTTGTAAAGGTTGAACCGTTAGTAGTACGCCACAGATCAATTAATCCAAGATATGCTATGTTTGGATTGTCCGGGTTAACATGAATATAAAGGTCATACCATCCCTGGTTAGCACCGGTAAAATTATTTTGCAACAGGGTATAATCTATTCCACCATTGGTTGATTTATAAACTGCCGCAGCTGTACCCTGGTAAGTAACAGCGTAAAGAATATTTGGCAATGAAACACATATGGCAATATGATTCCTTGTACCCAAAACAAAAGGATTGTAAGGAATAAAAGTATTTCCGCTATCGAGCGATATTTTATATCCGCTCCCCTGCCCAATGCAATAAACTTTTGAGCCATCGGGCGAAAATATTACATCGTCACACCTGCCTGTAATGGATTGAGCCCATGAAATACCTGAATTTGTACTTTTATAAAGTCCGGAATTACCCAGAGCGGCGAACAAAACATTACGGTTATGCGGATTTATGACTAAGCGTGAAAAATATGTGCTTGCAGGCAAACCATTTGTGATATGGGTCCAGTTATCGCCGCCATTGGTTGACTTGAGCAATCCGCTGCCGGCATATGAATAAGTAAAATATGTTGCTTCGCCTGTTCCGTAATAAATAACTTCGGGATCGGTATTATCTATTGCCAGTGCCCCGGATGATAAAGTAACTTCAAAATCAGTTTTGGGATACCAGTTCAGACCGCTGTTTGTGGTTTTCCACACTCCGCCGTAAGCCGCAGCAATATAAATGATTGCCGGATTTGTCGGATGAAATTTTACAGAAACGACTCTTGATGATACATTACTATAGTATGTATTAACAGCAGGAGTTGGACCAATGCTCAGCCATTCATTGGTATTATCATATAAGCCGGATGAATTGAGTAAATTCATCTTTTGAGTTATCGCTATATTATATGCATCATTTGGTAATCTATCATATGGGAAAATTCTTTGCTCATAAAACCATTTTTCACGCTGGAAGGAGTTTCTGGAATTTACCTCTTGCGGCACATCATCATAAATTGCAATGTTATCTTTTAGGATTTGAGCATTAACTGTAGTAACAAATAAAAATAATATTACAGTAATTATTTTGGACATTATTATATTATTTATAACAAAAATAGCAATAAATCATTTCAATAAAATCATTTTTTTAGTTTCTGAATACTCACCTGAAGTAAGTTGATAAAAATATAACCCGCTGGGGAAGTTTGAAGCATCCCACTCGACTTCGTAAGTGCCGGGAGTGAGTTGTTGATTGATGAGGGTTGTTATTTGCTGACCGAGTGAATTGTAGATAAACAACCCCACCCCCTGCCCCTCCCCAAAGGAGAGGGGGGTATTGGGAATCGAAAATTTAATTTTTGTTGATGGATTGAAAGGATTTGGATAATTTTGAGAAAGTGAATATTCAGCGGGTAATTCAG
>JBDTNV010000220.1:0-4504 GCA_039933555.1 Ignavibacteria bacterium | reverse complement strand
TTTATTTTCCAGCTCTTTAAATTTCTGAAACCGCACTTGTTTATCTATCGGCAGGTAACCGTTGAAAGCAAAACTCTGCCCGTTAACCCCTGATGCCATTAACGCCATTAAAATAGAAGATGGCCCGCTCATGGGCACAACCTGTATTCCTTTTTGGTGAGCCATTGCAACAATTACCGCTCCCGGGTCAGCTATGCACGGCAGCCCTGCTTCAGATATCAGCCCGGTATCTTTCCCGCTTAATGCTTCATCAAGATAACCCTTAATATCAGATGCCTTGCTGTTTGTGTTAAGCACATAGAACATCAATTCAGTAAGAGGTTTTTTTATTCCCGCCAGTTTAAGAAACTTTGCCGCAGTTCTGATGTTTTCTACTATATAATGATCAATTTTATTTATTATATCAAATACATGTGCGGGGATGACTTTTGTAAGGTCATCGCTCCCAAGTGAATTAGGGATTAAGTATAGTTTTCCTTTTTGCATTAAAGAATTTACAGTATTAAAGTATATTTACAAAATTTAAAAAATGATATGAATCTACTTATCTATATTATTACGTTTTTCAGCTTATTTTCGTGCAACGAGAATGATAACAGGTCAAATTATACAAATAATGACCTAAATAAAACAAATAATGAGTTAAATAAAAAGGTAAACATTACTGATACCCTTAAAAATAACTCAAATATTCCCGATGGATTGAAAAAACTGCTGAGCGCATATCCTGATTTTCTGGAATCAGCCGATGAAAATACCCTGTATTGGAAAGACGGCACTAAAATGCAGTGGGATGACGGCATACAGAATAAAACCCATGATGAAATGCTTGATAACCCAGATTTAGAAGATATGATGTCACAGAAATATGTGAAAGGGTCAGATTGGGGCTCGCCGCCTGCAGAAGATTTTGAACCCGGCAGAGTAAGGTATGAACCCTTCTTCACAAAAATGTACGGCTCATCATCTGGCGAAGTGCAAAGAAATCTTGTTAATGTAAAATGGCTTCCTTCAATTTGCGGATGCGTGATCCAGTTCTCTAGTGTTAACGGCGCAGCTGATAAAATGCAGGAAGTAAGTGATGAAATCGAAGCGACACTGGGTGCGGAATTCCATAAATATGTTAGCAAAACTGCGGGTACATTCAACTGGCGCAAAATAGCAGGCACAAACCGTATCAGCACTCATGCTTTTGGCACCGCTATTGATATAAATACAAAGTACAGCAATTACTGGCAATGGGATGGCAATATGGTATGGAAAAATCAGGTGCCAATTGAAATTGTTGAGATATTCGAAAAGCACGGCTTCATCTGGGGCGGCAAGTGGTATCACTACGATACCATGCATTTTGAGTACAGACCTGAACTGTTGGCGGATTAAAAAACGCTATCTGTTAATTGTAGTATCCAATAGGACAAGAAATTGAGTAATTCTAATAAAATAGTAATTGATATTAAAGATGTCTCTGGTGAGTTTGAAAAACTTCAAAAGAGATTTTCAGTCCTCACAAATAGATTTATGGCTGTTGCTTTAGACTATAAACATTACATCGATAATACATTTAATAATGAACGAATTATCGAATTAAGAGATAATGTAATTTATCGTTTATTTTCAAGTCGTTTCCATATTCAATTATTATTACAGCAACAGATAGAAATAAAAGATAAATGCTTAAAAATGTTGAATGATGGTAAATTCGATTTAATTAAAGGAATTGGTCCTGTTCATCCCTTACACGATCATTTTAAAAAAGAAATATCATCAATATTCGATAGTTTATTATATCATATTGTTTCTGCCTTTGATTTCACAAGTTCTTTAATAAATTATTTTTACACTTCAAAAGATGATAAACAAAATAATCTTAAATGGACTTCACTGGTAAAAAAGTCGAGAAGTGAAGAAAATATTTTATATCCAGATAGAATTAAGAAAGCTATCATTGAACATGATAATCAATTTGTAAATAAGTTATATGGTTATCGGTCTCAAATTATTCATGAAAAAGGTGATCTAAATGAATTCGTTTATAATGTTTTGTTTGATTTTACAAGTAATGCAAAAAGTTCGTTAAAGATTGGTTTTGTAGCTACGCCAAAGTTCATAAAAAATTTCTCAGAGTTAAAGAAGTTAACAAAAAAAGATGTTTTATCCACCACATATGTATCATTTTGGCTATTAAATACCGCAATCGATCATATAACAGATTTGTTATTCGAAATAAAATATGATCTGGAAACAATTGAAAAACCTCCTGGGGGTATGTTCGTAATGCAAGATCCGACTACTAATAAGATTTCATCGATATCACTTGCATATTGGCAAGAAGAAGAATATCACAAGGAAAAAAGGGCTTAAATTTGCTCATGTCATTCCCGCGAAGGCGGGAATCTATTAATATAAATTGTACGGGTTATCTGTATTTATCTAATTGTTCTTCGTCGAAGGATTTAACTCGATTTAAGCTTCTTCTAATCAAATCAATATCGTCAAAAAGTTCTTTTTCATCATATTTATGTTTCTTAACAGCATATTCATTCTTTAATATTGCCTGAACAGTTTTCTTATCCAATTCCTTACTGTTTTTACTAACAAATACTTTCATTAAAGCCCAATAATTATCATTATTAAATGTATTTTCAGTATCTGTTTTAAGTCTCATCAGTATTGTTTTTATCAGAGATGAATCATCAATATCTTTTGCTTTAGAACAGTAAAATTCAAGTTCCCAAAAATCTGCTTTCAACAATTTTGAATTTATTATATTCATTGCGCTTACTTTGTCTGTTACCAATAAAGTATCAAACATAAAGTCCAGTGCCTTTTTATATATTTGTTTTGACCAAATTGAAATAACGGGTATATTTAAGTATTTGTTTTCCTGCTCAATTGATTTGATCATTAATTCAATTGTTTTAGCTCTATTGATTTTTATCAGGTAATTCAGGGCTTCAAAAGTTATTATTTTTCTTTCTTCCCAAATCCTAAATAATAATGAATCATACAAAGGGTCTGAAAATTCTGTCATAGCAATAAATGAATAGTAATCTAAATCAGCATTTGAAGACTTTAGATATTTCAGAAAATCAGGTTTTTTGTAAGAGGCTATTGCTTTATATAATGTTTTAAGGTCTCTTTCATCTGTGGCTGTTTTAACTATTGTATCAAATACACTCTTCGTGAAGACTTCAAAGCTTTCGTTAGGAAACTCCGAAAACGCCCAAAATGTGTAATAATATGATTCAAAATAAGAATTTCTGTTTTTTGGTAAATAAAATGAGCTTATAATTAAATCGGTATTCTCAGAATTGCGATATTTTGCAAGTGCAACCATTGCGTAAATATTTTTTCTCTTAGCTAATTCCTTTATTCTTTCGTAATAACTTAATTCGGGTTTTGTTCTTAATAAGGCGTTATGTGTATATTCAAGATTATTGTCAGTAAAAATTAGAGTACTATCCAAAATATTTTTCTCATTTTCGGTTAATATAGATTTATTGGGGTATAAATAATCGGCAGTAAAAACATATTTTGGCACCACTAGTTCTATCAAAAAATCACCCAATCTCATTTCGTCAACTGCATCCGCGAACATTGTTGATATATTTACTGTATCATTTAAGTGATCCAGCAGAATATTGAGTAAACCAGTCTCATTTTTTTCTGCTAATCCCCAAAAAGAATATGCTCTTACAATTGGATTGGGATGAAAAGTAAGTTCAACTAATTCTTCTTTGGTTGCTCTTAATCTTAGTTTTTTACCTGTTTGATATATTTTTGAAGGTGTGCCTACCATTCCAATAAAAACACCTTCAACTCTTTTATGTTTACTTAATTTATTAACAATATTTTGAACATTAGGGCTTATCTTCGTGGAATCGTAACTATGTTGAGAAATTACGATACTTACGTTTAATATTATTAACGATATTATGGTAAATAAGATTTTCATTGCACAAAAATACCAAATTATCTCTTTTAATTCCCTTCCAAAAAACCAAGGAATTTTCTTTTTGCTACAGGCAATATTGTTTGTATATATGAAAAGTTAAGTTCAGTATCCAGCATGTAAATTATCCTGTTCAGGAAATCTTCTGAATAGATATGGTCTCTTAATACTTCATTTGGAATTGTTATCAGCTTCATTTCTCGGTTACCAACTTCCTTTGTCTTTAAAACCTTATACAGATTCCTGCTGTACTTCATTATCCTGAGCAATCTTTCCCTGTTATCAGGCAGTATAAAATAACCTTCAGTATTATAAATTGTTTTAATACCTATTGGTTCAATTGTAATGCTCTCATCAACAAAATCATATATAGCTTTGCCCTGCTCCATCACGCGGTTCAGATGCGCAAATGCCCAGTGCATGAGCTCAAAGCTCGATTCAAGCTCATTGTTGATAAGCCGCATCTTCTCATCCATTTCCTGCTCGCTGATTGCATCAGTATATTCCTTGTTGAATATCCTGTTATGGTTCTTCATAATATCGGCAAGC
>JBDTNV010000219.1:0-4605 GCA_039933555.1 Ignavibacteria bacterium | reverse complement strand
TGTATATACTTCAATAGTAACATCAGATGCCCTTGGCAAACTGAATGAAATTACAGTTGAAGGGTTAAACGGGTTTGGATAGTTCTGATTGAGTTTAAATTCAGTTGGCAAATTGCCGGTAATTTCACCCGCGGAAAGAAGCTCATCGATCTCTGATGTGTAAATATCAGTATTGAATCCGCCAGCTCTTTCATCTGTCCATACAGGAACCAGCTTGATGCCTTTGTAATCCATATCAATATAATCTCCAAACCTTACATTTGAGCCAGGGATTGCTGTTGGAGAGGGCTCAGTGCTCAGGAGTTCATTATTAAAAGTAACGCCGCCATCATAAGAACGGGCTATGTATGCTTCTATTGTTGTATTATCAATAGTATTCCTGGTATCCATAAATAATACTGCAACATTGCCTGCATCATTAACAGCAATTGTTGGCCAGTATTGAAGCTTGCCGTTGCCGATCGGGTCATTATTTATTCTTTGCGGGGCTGACCAGTTTACACCGCCGTTTGTACTCTTAATTAAAAATATGTCGCAATCCCCGTTCCTGTTATCTGCGAATGCAACATAGATCCAGCCGCTTCTTGAGCCTGTGCCGTTATCGGTAGCAATAGTAGGGAAAGAATTAACATCGTTTGGCAGGCCGTTCGGGAATTCACCTGAGGCAATGATCTGGTCAGTTCCAAACATGTTACCTCCATCAGTTGAGCGGTCATAAGTAATCTCTGCATTTGAGCTGAAGCCAAGCCATACAACATTCACCTGTCCGTTCCTGCTGAGGCAAATATCAGATCCCTGTACATTGCCTGACTGATCACTTACACTTACCGGAGTTGACCAGTTAGTCCCGGAATTCACGGATTTTGTAAGTTTGATACCGCCAAGTGAAAAACTTGTCCAGCTGATGTACAAATTATTAATAAAAGGGCTTGCAGAGCTTAGATCTGTATTTATCCATTCTTTATCTTCCGTTCCAGTTTGCGAGCATATAAACGCCTGAGGAAACGTTGCTCCCCCATTTGTTGACTTATACACGGCGAGAGTTAAATTTCCTCCTGTTGCGAAATCAATGGCAATTACTGCAATATAAAAATTACCGGCGGTATCTACTGTTACAACCGGGTCACTGTTCCTTGTAAGGCCACCCGGCAGCAAGGTTGAATCCAGTATTCTTGATACAGACCATGTTAAACCGCCATTTGATGAAAAGCTGTAGCCTACACGCCTGTTTGCATTTGGATCAATGCCATAACGGAAATCACGCCATGCGGCAACAACCCTGTTAGTATCTTTTCTCGATATCCTGACCGAAGGTTCATTCTGCGGGGCTGAGTTCTGTGAAATATTTATGTTAAAAAAATCAAGTGGTGAAGGTATTGTATTAACCGGACCGGGGTTTGTAAATACTTTACCGGGAATATCCAGCGCCAACGGGTATTTAAGCCGTTCTCTTGCATCGGATTGTGAAAATGCTGAATTTGTATAAATGAATAAAGAAAACGTAACGAGGGCTAAGAGAGTTAATTTTTTCATTTGTGATTTTATTTATTGAATGATATCTGAATTATATCTGTATTTCTCGATTACATCTTCCTCCGTTGATGAATCAAGAATATCGCCGCAGTTCTGACACTGGAATACCACTTCAATGGGCTTTGCGCTGTATCCCATCGAAAGCCAAAAGTAACCTTTTTTGTTGTACCTTGTTTTTGGAACGATCATAGGGTCACCGACCTTGTGGCCGCATTTGCATTTCCTGTTTGCTTCCATATACAAATATAAAGTTTATTAAAAGTTTGAACAAGGGCAATTATAATTTTACTGCATTATAAAAAGCCACCAAATCAGTAAATATAAAGGAATTAGTATCGGCAAAGAAAACTTGTACATGTATTCAAAAAAGCCCGGTGTTTCAACATTCTGGTTATCTGCTATTGATTTAACCATAAAATTAGGACCGTTACCGATATATGTCATAGCACCGAAAAATACCGCTGAAATTGATATTGCCACAACATGCTTCTCATGCGCACCTATAAATGAAAGAACATTCTGCACGTTGTTTACATCAAGCCCGTAAATACCCATTGCCGCAGTTAAGAAAGTTAAGTACGTTGGAGCATTATCCAGGAAGCCTGATAGCGCGCCTGTAAACCAGTAATATTGAGTGGGTGAGGATATTCCAAGTTCTGTAGAATGGACTCTCAGCAGTTCAAGCGCGGGCGTCATTGTAATAAATATGCCGATAAACAGCCAGGCAACTTCTTTTATAGGATGAAAGTTAAAATGGTTCTGTTTATGGATTTCCTTACGAGTAAGTTTATATGAAAGGAAAGCTGCAAATAGCATTATTCCTTCCCGTAAAAAAATAGGTTCTGTTATGAATACCGAGCCTATTATTACCGCAAGGAATATAAAGTTAGACGAACCTTTAATTAATATCTTTTCTTTTGCCTTTTTCTCACGCTCTTCAATTTCTTCCGGCGCTTTTTTGAAATTGATGAGGTCAAAAATATAGAAAACAATAAGCAGCACTATTAAAGCTATCAGCCATTTGAAGAAAACTTTATCCATTATCCAGAAGAATGGAACACCTTTCAAAAAACCAAGGAATAATGGCGGGTCGCCGATTGGTGTTAAAGCCCCTCCGACATTTGATACAATAAAAATAAAAAATACTATATGGAAATTTGTAATTCTAAGCTTGTTCGATTTTATAAAAGGCCTGATCAATAACATTGATGCCCCGGTTGTTCCAATAATGTTTGCCAGCACGCCGCCAAAAGCAAGAATAACAGTATTTCTTAAGGGCGTACCAAGACCCTTGATATCAATAAATATTCCGCCTGAAACTACATACAATGCGGTTAGTATGGAAATGAACATGATATATTCCTCGGCGGAGTGCATCAGGTCCCACCCTTTTGTAATGAGCAGGTAATAAACAGCCGTAACAAATGCAAGCCCTAAGGATACATAGTGATAATTATTATGCCAGAATTTGGGAGCAATAAACGGAAATACTGCAATTGATAGCAGCAAAAATATAAAGGGAAGAACGCTAATTATATTAGGTTCCATAGATCAGGATCTTTTTAAAAAAATATTATGGAGTTTTAAGAAGATTTCTCTTAGCTGTTTCTACGTTCTCAATAAGCTTCTTAACAGATGCTTCTGATTTACTTAAGAATGTATTCGGATATACGCCGATCCATATAATAAATATCAGCAGTAACGATGAAGCGAATATTTCCCTGAAATTAAGGTCAGGTATTAGTTTATTCTCTTCTTTGGTAATTGGTCCAAGCAGTACTCTCTGGTACATCCACAAAATATATACTGCGCTAAGCACAACGCCTGTTGTTGCTACAATTGTAAATGTATGATTATGCAGCAATGGGGAGTTAAATGAACCGATAAGTATCATGAATTCACCTATGAAGCCGTTAAGTCCGGGCAAACCTATTGATGAAAGGCAAATTACCAGGAATAAGGAACCGTAAATCGGAATAGTTTTTAATATCCCACCGTAATCAGCTATCTCACGGGTATGGCGTCTGTCATATAAGAATCCCACAAACATAAACAGCGCGCCTGTTGATAAGCCGTGATTGACCATTTGAATGATTCCGCCCTGTATTGATTCAACCGTCATAGCTGCAATACCAAGCAGGATAAAACCCATATGGCTTACCGATGAATACGCAACAAGTTTTTTAATATCTTTTTGCGCTATGCATACCAATGCGCCGTAGACAATACCAACTACTCCTAATAACGCAAGCAGCCAAGCATATTTTAAGAAAATTATCGGGAACATTTCCATTGAAAACCTTATCAAACCGTAAGTACCCATCTTAAGCAGTACAGCCGCAAGAATAATACTACCGGCAGTTGGCGCTTCTGTATGAGCATCAGGCAGCCAGGTATGGAAAGGGAACATTGGCACCTTGATCACAAAACTTATTCCGAAGAATATAAAGAGCCATAGCTGGATATTTTCTGGGATATATGGTGATACACGTTTCAATTCAAGATAATCAGTAGTAAATTTTCCTAATTGCGGTGTTACATACTGCGATACCCATATAATGGCAACGAGCATAAGCAAGCTGCCGAACATTGTATATAAAAAGAATTTTATATTCGCGTAATATTTATTCTTACCGCCCCAGAAACCTATTATGAAATACATCGGGATAAGTATCAGTTCCCAGAATACGTAGAATAAAATGAGATCAAGTGAAAGGAAAACACCGAACAGGCTTCCCATCAGCACAAGCAGCAGGAAATAAAACTCCTTTATTCTTGTGTTGACTGAATTCCATACGCCAAGTATAGTTACCGGAAAAATAAACGCAGTCAGCATAACCATAAGCAGAGAAATACCATCAACCCCTACCTGGTAAAAGATATTGAAATCCTTTACCCATTGTACCCTTTCTATAAACTGAAAATCAGGATTTGCCGAATTATAAATTGAAAAGAGAAATAAAGATAACCCGAATATTCCGCTTGAAACTATAAGCGCGTATATTTTAATTAATTTATCATTGTTCCTGAAAAACAGAATAGGTATTGCTAAGATAATTGGCGCAAATATCA
>JBDTNV010000218.1:0-4606 GCA_039933555.1 Ignavibacteria bacterium | reverse complement strand
GGAGAGGGGAAGGGGTGAGGGCTAATAAATATTTATTAATTTTAGTATAAGAGATTGCCGCCTGCGCCTTAGAAACAAGGCAAGCGGGAATGAATAAAGGAAAATCATGGGTTTAAAATGCGGTATTGTAGGTTTACCAAATGTAGGTAAATCAACCTTGTTCAATTGTCTAACCTCTTCACAGCAGGCAGATGCAGCCAATTACCCGTTCTGCACTATTGAGCCGAACCTGGGAGTTGTGATACTGCCCGATAAACGTGTTGATGAACTGGTTAAATTATACAACCCCAAGAAAACAGTTAAGACCATCATAGAATTTGTTGATATTGCTGGGCTTGTTGCGGGAGCATCAAAAGGCGAGGGGCTTGGCAATCAGTTCTTAAGCCATATAAGAGAAGTTGACGCTATTGTACATATAGTAAGGTGTTTTGAAAATGAGAATATCATTCACGTTAACAATAAAATTGACCCGAAGGCTGATATTGAAATTATTGAAACTGAACTTATCTTAAAGGATCTGGAAACTCTGACTGCAAGGATACAGAAGACTGAAAAAGGATTGAAGACCGGTGATAAGAAGATAAAGGATGAATACGCTAGTTACGTTGAACTGAAGAAACATCTGGAGTCAGGCAGGCTGGCGAAGTATTACATTAATGAATATAAAAAAACTCACGCGCCGGATGATTATAAACATTTCCATGAGCTAAGTTTGCTGACAGATAAGCACGTTCTTTACGTTGCAAATGTAGATGATAAGAATATCAAAGGCAACGAATATTCAAAAATAGTAGAAGAGATAGCTAAGAAAGAAGACGAAGAAGCAATTGTGCTTTCAGTTGGTATTGAGTCAGAGCTTGCAGTACTTGAGCCGGATGAAAAAGCTGAATTCTTAAAAGAGCTTGGCATTGAAGAGCCGGGGCTTGATAAGCTGATACATACAGCTTACCATTTACTCGGGCTGCAGACATTCTTTACAGCAGGCGAAAAAGAAGTTCACGCTTGGACGATCATAAACGGCACAAAGGCGCCCCAGGCAGCGGGTACTATCCACACTGATTTTGAACACGGCTTCATCCGCGCTGAAATCATAAGTTATGAGGACTTGATCGCAAACGGAAGTGAACATGCAGTGAAGGAAAAAGGCTTAATGCGTGTTGAAGGCAAAGAATACGTAATGCGTGACGGTGATATAGTTTTTTTCAGGTTTAATGTGTGAGGATTCGTCAGATTTGTAAGATTCATCAGATTCATCAGATTTGAAAGATTGAAGATTAGAAGCAATGATCACCAAAGCGCAAAGAATTTCATACACTCAGTATATTAAGGCGCAGCACAAGAAGTTTTACATATTTTGTTGTCACCAAAGGGAAAAATTTATATTAACTTTTTTATCCAAATGCTTTAAGAATATATAAATAGGAGTTTTATTACTATTTCACGGTAATTAAATTTAACAATAATTTAACCGTAATACAGTTGACAGACGCATTTTGATGTATTATTTTGCACCTACCATCATGAGATTTCTTACCACTTCTAAAAAAAATCTCATTTCAATTTTAAATTATAAAATTCCGGAATTGTTTCATCTGTGATTTACACCTGATTCCTATCAGGTATAAATTGTTTTTCTCTATGGTATGAATTTAACTGCGTTCATACGCAGATATACTATATGTTCATAGCTATTTTTAAGAAAGGAGGGGGCATTGGGTTGCTATGTCCAAAATAACGAAGTAATCTTAAAACTAATTTAAACAACTTGTAAAGGAGAAAACCATGAAACTCAAATCATTTTTCATTATACTCGTTATCATTGCAACTTCATTATTTGTATGTATACCTTCAAATGTATACTCGCAAGCCACAACTGTCTGCAAATTAGTATTCTGCAACTGCTGTGAAAGAAAAGAATCGTATGATATCTTCGATATTAACGGTAATTATGCCGGAGGTTTTACTACTCAAGCCAGCGGCTGCCAGGATATTGTAAACTGGGTAAATTTAGTACCCGAGGCAGGTTATTATGTTCAGCCTCGTAATTGCCCGGATGCTTATGCAAGGACCTACTTTACCGCGTGTTTGTACAGCGCAGGGAGACTGGTTTGATACAGTAAAGGTCGCATGTTGTCCTGCCGGTTTAGATGATCCCAAAAAACAAATTAACGACAATTTTAAACCAAACGAATTTAGTATTGAGCAGAACTATCCAAATCCATTTAACCCGGTAACATTAATAAAATTTTTCGTGCCTGTTGAATCCGCGGTAGAGCTTAAAATTTACGATGCACCCGGAAAAGAAGTAACAACTTTGGTAAACGGAACTCAAAAGGCCGGTAACCATGAAGTATCATGGGATGCTTCAGGATTATCAAGCGGGATATACTTTTACAAGCTTGAAGCAGGTTCATACTCAGTAGAAAAGAAAATGATATTGCTAAAATAGAAAAGATTTCTTGTAAAGATAGTATAATTGAAAGAGGGGATATTCTTCGAATAGGCGTTCATTATCAAAATGAACGCCTTTTTAAACAATAACCTGAACCATTTCAGCTGTCACATTGTTTAAATTATAGAGTCTAAGAGCATATAATCCGCACAGTCAATAATTTGGTTGGCTGTGGAAATTAATAATTTCTGGTTTTTCATTTGAATTTCAGGTTTTTATATATTAATTTTAGGAAAATCAAATAATCTCATAAAACACCAATTATCATGAGAATATTATTTACAGCAATACTGTGCGCAATCTGTCTCAGTATGAATATCAGCCCCTCGTTTTCACAGATAATAAAGCCGGTTGAAACTGAACTTTTCAATCTGGATGTTCTGAATTTCTATTCCACAGAAGGAACGCGTTCCCGCGTAGATGTGTATGTGGAAATTCCCCTGAAGAATATGGAGTTCAAGAAATCCAAGACCATCAAGAATACCTTTGTTTCGAAATTTGACCTTAATATTGATGTAAAAGATAAAGAAGGTAATGTAATTTACAACAATGTTTCCAAGGAAGAAGTAAGTACTCAGGAAACGGGTCAGGAGTACCTTTCGCAGAACTCACAGATATTAACAAGGAACCTGTTCCTTCCACCGGGTGATTATGACCTGCTGGTTTCTGTGTTTGAGCAGAGTACAAAAAAACGTTCTGAAAAAGATAAGAAGATCAAAGTTGAAGATTATTCAACGCCGCCGCTCAGCATAAGCGATGTAATGATAGTCTCCAGGTTTTCATCAAATGACGGTAAAAAAATAATTACGCCTGATGTAGGCAGAAACGTTGCGGCTATTGATACTTTCTATCTCTTCTATTATGTATATAAAAATAATGATGATGAAAAAGTCGATGTGAACTGCAGGATACTTGACCCTGAGAAAAAGGAAGTCTACAGTAAGAAAGAAACTATTGACCTCTCAGGCGGCCTTTCTTTCCAGAACATGGTGTTTATGCCGGTACCTACATCGGACCTGGGTTTTGGCAAATATACGATTGAAATTTCGGCTGCGAGCAATAACTATAATACTTCAACCGATTCATATTTCGAAAATCTGACGGTCGATTTCCCGATGCCGCTCAAAGAAATTGACGGGTTAATAGAGCAGCTTCAGTATATTGCAAAAGGCGATGAGATGGATTACATGAGAGACGGCAAGAACGATGCTGAGAAGCAGAAGAGATTTCTTGATTTCTGGAAGAAAAAAGACCCAAGCCCCAATACCAAAAGAAATGAAATTATGCAGGAGTATTACAAACGGGTAATGAGCGCAAACAAATTCTTTGGCAACACATATACACAGGGCTGGCGAACTGATATGGGAATGGTTTATATAATTTTTGGCGAGCCCAATAATATCGAAAGGCATCCCTATGATATGGATTCAAAGCCATATGAAGTTTGGGATTACTTCGAAGATAATAAACAATTTGTATTTATAGATAATACAGGGTTCGGAGATTACAGGCTTGTATCACCGATATGGGATACATTCAGGTTCGAAAAAAATTAAATGATTTGTTAATTCAAGAAGCCGTCACGAAAATTGTGACGGCTTTTTTATTTTCGTAAATCAACTTTCAATCCTTCACACTCTTTTTTTAATATCCATCCTTCTTTTTCTCTTCGGCTGTTATTCCGTCAAGCAGGTTTCTCAATGATTTTTCATCTTTGATCTTATAATCACCATCAATCTGCACAGTTTCAATTAAATGTACCGGGCCGCCGATTGTTACAAGCTTTATATCAGTACTAACTGTGCTATCTACCTGCAGTTTGTAATCCCTCTTCACGCTTCTGAATTTTGTGATCTTCGCAATTTCATTTTCCAGGGCGCCTCTGCCTGATTTGCGCATTTTTTCTCCCTGGCTGTTATAATATGCCTGCAAGTCCGGACTCAATATATTCCATGCCTTTGTCATATCCCTTTGCTCAGCTGCCACAATAAATGCTACTATTGCGCCTTCGGGTGACTGGTGAATATTGCCGCAAGAGGTTAGTATTATTGAGCAAATGAATGATAAAGTTACAGTTAAGCTTATGTAAATTTTAAAAAATACCGTTTTTTTCATTTTCGTTGTAATCCTGCAATTATTTCTGTAAATTTACGA
>JBDTNV010000217.1:0-4627 GCA_039933555.1 Ignavibacteria bacterium | reverse complement strand
CCGTTGTTGCCGTAATGGAAGGCAGCGACCCGGTTGTAATTCCTAATGCGGAAGGGCATAGGACTACACCTTCTGTTGTTGCTTTCACCAAAGGCGGCGAGCGATTGGTAGGGCAGGCAGCAAAAAGGCAGTCAGTTACCAACCCGCAGAACACAGTATCATCCATAAAGAGATTTATGGGAAGAAGATTTAACGAAGTAACAAGCGAGATCTCGAAGGTATCATACAAAGTCATAAAAGGCGAAAATGATACTGCCAGAGTTGAAATTGGCGACAGGGTTTACTCACCACCCGAAATTTCAGCTATGGTCCTTCAGAAGATGAAACAATCTGCCGAAGATTATTTAGGCCAGAAAGTAACCGAAGCTGTGATCACAGTGCCGGCGTATTTCAATGACTCTCAAAGGCAGGCAACTGTAGAAGCCGGTAAAATTGCCGGACTTGAAGTAAAGAGAATTATCAACGAGCCTACTGCTGCTGCGCTGGCATACGGACTTGATAAGAATAAAAAGGACGAGAAAGTTGCAGTATACGATCTTGGCGGCGGTACATTTGATATATCCATACTGGAATTATATGAAATGGAAGGCACCAGCAACTTTCAGGTTAAATCAACAAACGGTGATACACACTTAGGCGGTGATGATTTTGACCAGCGCTTGGTTGATTACCTTGCTGATGAATTCAAGAAGCTCGAAGGAATTGACTTAAGAAAAGACCCGATGGCATTACAGAGACTTAAAGTTGAAGCTGAAAGAGTTAAATGCGACCTTTCAAGCCAGACTCAGGCCGATGTTAAGCTGCCGTACATCACAGCAATTGACGGTGTACCGAAACATATAGATATGACAGTAACACGCGTTCAGTTTGAACAGTTGGTTGATGACTTAATACAAAGAACTATGGAGCCTTGCAAAAAAGCATTGGCTGATTCAGGATATAGTGTTGACCAGATTGATGAGGTAATACTTGTCGGCGGTTCAACAAGAATTCCAAAAGTACAGGAGGCTGTAAAGAACTTCTTTAAAAAAGAGCCTCATAAAGGCGTTAACCCGGATGAAGTTGTAGCTATCGGCGCAGCTATCCAGGGCGGCGTATTAACTGGTGATGTAAAAGACGTTCTGTTACTTGATGTAACACCACTTTCTCTTGGTATAGAAACACTTGGCGGAGTTATGACAAAAATGATAGATGCCAATACAACCATACCAACAAAGAAAACTGAAGTATATTCAACAGCTGCTGATAACCAGCCATCAGTTGAAATACATATCCTTCAGGGTGAGCGTCCAATGGCAAGCGATAACAGAACACTTGGAAGATTCCATTTGGATGGTATCCCGCCATCACCACGCGGAATTCCGCAGATCGAAGTAACATTTGATATTGACGCAAACGGAATACTGCATGTTGGCGCAAAAGATAAGGCTTCTGGTAAAGAGCAGTCAATAAAGATCACTCACTCCAGTGGTTTAAGTGATGCTGAAATTGAAAAGATGAGAAAAGATGCCAAGGAACATGAAGGCGAAGATAAGAGAAAACGCGATGAGGTTGATGCAAAGAACCATGCAGATAGTTTGGTTTTCCAGACAGAGAAGCAGATGAAGGAATTCGGCGAAAAGCTTACACCTGATATGAAAGGCAAGCTAGAAGCGGCTCTTGGCAGACTTAAAGAAGCTGCAAAGGGTACCAATACCGATGAAATAAAATCAGCTACCGAAGCGTTAAATGCAGTATGGAACGAAGCATCTACGCAGATGTACAGTCAGGCAACCGGAACCCCGGGAGCTGAAGGTCAGCAGCAGGGCGCAAACCCTGAATCTGACGGCCAGCCAAAAGCCGAAGATGATAAGAAGGTAGAAAATGCCGACTTTGAAGTAGTGGATGATGAAAAGAAGTAAAAAGGCAAAAGCCAAAAGGCAAAAATGTAACTTGTAGTACCCATAGCTTTAATATCATATATTGTCCATTAAAGCAAAATAAGCCATCTCGGAAGCACGGGATGGCTTTTTTATTGTATATAAATACAAACTGTATAGTTGTATTTTCATACTTATTGAATGAGCTTCGAATTTTAATCCTGAATTTATGAAAAAACTTACAATTTTATTTTTTACTGTGTTAATAACCCTCAGCGGAAAAGTATACACGCAATTTGATAAGGATATTGCGCAATTCATTGATAGTTATGCAGATTCAATGATGACAACTGCACAGCAGCCCGGCATGATAATAAGCATAACACGAGGCGATACTATAATATACGAACAGGCTAAAGGAATTGCCAACATTGAAACCGGTGAAAAAATGCATCCCGGTATGCGATTCAGAATTGGCAGCCTGACGAAAACTTTTACCGTAACGGTTTTGCTTCAGCTTGTGGATCAGGGATTGCTGAAGCTTGATGACCCGGTAAATAAATTCTTTTCTCTGGCAATAGTGCCCGGCGGCGATAGCATTACAGTCAGAATGCTTGCGGATATGACAAGCGGGTTATATAACTACAGTGAACTGGAAGAGTTTAACACAATGATGAGCCAAACACCCGGAAGAAAATGGAAACCGGAAGAGCTTGTTAGTATTGCGGTGAAAAAAGAACCCTACTTTAAGCCCGGGCTTGGGTGGCATTACAGCAACACAAATACAGTTTTAATTGGAATGATAATTGAAAAATTAACTGTACATTCACTTGAAGAAGAAATTAAGATAAGAATAATTGATAAGCTTGGATTGAAGAACACTGATTTTGCGACCGTACCAGAAATATCAGGCTACCACCCGGAAGGATATGGCGAAGATGATGCATCATTTGTTTATCCATGGGTTGATGTTACGGAAAAATACGATCCTTCTTGGGGATGGGCTGCCGGAGCGATGATAAGTGATATTTATGATCTCAAAATTTACCTGAAGGCGCTTGCAGAGGGTACGCTTATTTCACCCGAAATGCAAAAGGAAAGATTGAAATGGGGACTTGATAAGGATGGGTTGAAATATGGTGCCGGGATTTTTCAGATAGGTAATTTTTTAGGGCATAACGGTTCATATCCCGGATTTCATAATATTTCGGTTCATTCACCAAAATCTAATATTACTGTAATTATTTTCTTTAATTCACAATCAAACCGTTCACCCGACGATTTTTTGAAAGCGCTGCTGCCATTAATCGAGTAAATAAACAGAGTAAATGCCATGAAATTAATCTTACAACAGGCTGAAAGTCTGTATGATTGGGGTGAAATAATTGAGGTCATTTTGATTTTGATAGCTTGTTTTGCACTTCCATACTTCATGATATTTCTTTTCCCCGGTAAGCGAAGATTATTCAAGGCACAGCAATCATTCAGGAAAGGTGAATACAATGAAGCGAAATCATTGTTCACTAAATGCCTCGAAAAAGATCCACAACATATAAGGCTTAAACTTTGTTTAGCAGACGTTGAATTAAGACTGAAGAATTATGACAATGCTATAAAATTCAGCAATGATTTTATAAGAAATGAACCGGAAAATTTTGAAGGTTTTATGATACTGGCTTCAGTTTATGGTGCAATTGAAAATTATGATTTATGCTTATACTATATTAATGTTGCACTGGAAAAAAATCCACCGAGGACTCACAAGTATGCTTTACTGATAAATAAGGGGATAGTAGAATCAGAAACAGGAGACAATGAAGAAGCTTTGAAAACATATCTTAAAGCAATTGAAGAATTGGAAAACGATTACACGGTATATAACAATATTGGCTATACATATTTGAAAATAAAGAAATATAATGAGTCTATTCCGTATTTTGATAAATCAATAAAGTTGAACCCCAAATTTGCATATTCCTATAACAACAGAGCTTTTGCGAACGCTAATCTCGGAAACTTTGACAGTGCATTTGAAGATTTTAGAACTTCAATTCTGCTGGACCCATCTAACCATTACTTATACAAGTTCAGAGGTTTGGCATATTTTAAATTAGGCAAATTATCCGAAGCAAAGGAAAACCTGGAAAAAGCGCTTCAAATGCACCCTAAATTCAAAGATGAATTGACCCCGATTCTGGCTGAAATAAGCAAAGAAACCTAAAAATACCGTATTCACAGTAAATCATCATTTGAATAAGACCTAACATTAGGTTATTTTAGTATAACGTATATAAATATATAGGTTATGAAAAACAGAAAATTACTATATTTAGCGCTAATATTATCGTTTTCACTCTATTTGACAGGGTGCTTTCCGGCATCAAGGACTGAAGAAGATACCGAAGATAAGACCGAAACCACTGAAGAAAAAAATGATGAAGGCAAAAATGACGAAGGTAAGAATAATGAGGTAACCGAAACCGGAGACGCAAATGGCGCGAAGATAATGAAGATTGCCGCAAGTGAACAGAATAAAGAATGGTATTCACCAAGCGTTGACTCAACTTACCTGTACTGGCTTAATAATCAGTTAATAGTCTTAAACGGTTCAACAAAGTGTAATATATTTGCATTAAATGTTCTGTATAAATCAGGTTTTAAAACACCTAAAGTAAACGCATTGTGCCGTGATCTTGTAGATAAAGATAAATTCACTGATATACTTCCGATTGTTGGAGTAAGCGATATTTCTTCAGCACAGAAGGGCG
>JBDTNV010000216.1:0-4668 GCA_039933555.1 Ignavibacteria bacterium | reverse complement strand
GTTTCCTTGGTGGTAAAGAATGGTTCAAATATTTTATCCATGTTCTCAGGGGATATACCCTGACCATTATCAATTACATCGATTATAACTTCCCGGTTAACATTATCCAAATTTGCTTTTATTTCCAACATTCCTCCATCGGGCATTGCATCAATTGCATTTGAAATAAAATTCATTAAAGCATTTTCAAGCTTTACCTTATCAGCTGAAATATCAGGCAAGTTATCGCTGATTTCTTTTGTTACAGAAATCTTATTTTCCTCACATCGC
Source organism: Ignavibacteria bacterium (assembly GCA_039933555.1). Taxonomy (GTDB): domain Bacteria; phylum Bacteroidota; class Ignavibacteria; order Tepidaquicellales; family OLB5; genus OLB5. Next base: position 4,398 of record JBDTNV010000216.1, on the reverse strand, counting down.
GCTTCAAAACTGTTAACTGTATTTTCCAGAATATCTTTTGGAGAAAGTGTAGCCAAAACCAGATCTTCAGGGGCAGCAAAGAGCAGCAAATCCTTGATTATCTTATTTGCAATATCCGAATTTACAAGAATATATTTAAGGTGTTTTTTCATCTTCTCATCTTCGATCTTAGATTTTGATACCAACTGAGCTAAAGCGCTTATATTTGCAAGCGGGTTTCTTATTTCGTGAGCTATACCCGAGGAGAACCTTCCAAGAGCAGCGAGTTTTTCATTATGAATTAGCTCTTTCTGGGCTTCAATCAGGCGTGCATTGGTTTTTCTCAGCTCTTCTTCAACAAGCTTAATATCAGTAATATCCTGAACGCTTCCGTACATTCTTATAGGCTTATTATTTGAGTCAAATTCAACTCTTAATTCAAGGCTCAGATATTTTAACCTCCCACCTTTAGTTATTATCCTGTAATTAAGCTCGCCGTTTTGAGGTACTTTTTCAATTTGTGAAATTAACTTATCCATCATTGGGATATCTGAGGTATGAATATACTTCCGGATATTTTCATAATCCAGAGATACAGTTCCAGGTTCAAATTCATGGATCCGGTATAATTCATCTGACCAGGAAATTTTACCTGTTTTAAAGTCTGCTTCCCAGCTTCCAAGTTTTGCTATTGCTTGAGCTTCTTTTAGCTGTTTCTCGTTCTCTCTTAACCTGTATTCTGCTTCTTTAATCTCCGTTACATCCATAACAGTACCTACCATTCTTAGCATCTTCCCGTCAATGTCTTTTACAATTTCACCATGAGAGCTTAGTATCTTATTGCTTCCTGTTGATGTTTTAAATTTAATGTAATAATTAAAGGGGGTATCATTTTGCATGGCTTTTTCTACAGCCATTTGTCTTTGATTTCTGTTTTCATCATCTAACATCTGAATATATGAATCATTGGTTATGACTGTCCCTGGTTTTACCTCAAACAATGAGTACAATTCCTCAGACCATCTGACCTTATCAGTTATGGCATCCCATTCCCAACTTCCCAACTTCGCAATCTTTTGTGCTTCTTTAAGCTGCATTTCACTCAATTTTACAGCTTTTTCTGCCTGCCTTCTTTCAGTAATATCTCTTGTAACTTTTACAAATCCGCTTAAAAGTCCATTATCATTATACAATGGAGTAAAAATAATATCTGCTAAAAATAAAGTCCCGTCTCTTCTAACACGCCAGCCTTCTTTTTCGTAACGACCGAGCTCTATGGCTATTTCCAGGTTTCTTGCCGGTTCGTTTTTTTCTTTGTCTTCATTCCTGTAAAAAACGGATATATGTTTACCAAGGATCTCTTCTTTTACATAACCTTTTATTTTTTCCGCACCTTTATTCCAGCTCTTTATATATCCTTTTTCATCCAGCATAATTATCGCATAATCATTAATGTTATCCATAATCAGGGTAAGCTGTTCTTCGTTTTCGCGAATTTTTTCTTCGGCTTCCTTTATTTCTGTAACATCCAGGCATGTGCCCACCAGCTTTGTAGTATTACCGGTGGCGTCCTTCTTGACACCGCCTTGTGACCTTAGTATCTTTATTCTTCCTGTAGGTGTATTAATGCGCTCATAAAAATCAAAGGGTGAACCTTTTTCCAAAGTCTGATTTAATTTGAACTTCACTTCTTCAATACATTCCGGCTGAAGTTTAGAAATAAATCCGTCAAATGAAGGCACAAAACTATTGCGGTTTTCTTCATAGATTGAAAACATTTCATCAGACCATTTCACAACTCCTGAGGAAACATCCCACTCCCAGTTTCCCATATGTGCTAATGATTGAGCTTCTATTAATGAATTTCTATTTTCAATGAACTCCTCCTCAATTTTTTTCCTAGAGGTTATATCCCTGATCATTGCGGTAAAATAATACGCACCGTTCATTTCCCACTTTGCCACAGAAAGCTCCAATGGAAATTCGCTGTTATCTTTCCTTTTTCCTGAGAGCTCTACTGTTTTACCGATTATTTTTGGAGGTCCGTGATTTACGATGTTTTCAAATGACTCTGTATGTCTGGGAATATATTTATCCGGCATAAGAACTTTAATATCTTTCTCCAGTAATTCTTCTGTATTATATCCAAACATTTCTTTAACCCTGTCATTTACATATATGATATCACCATTGCTATTAGCGGTAACAATCACGTCATTTGCTGTATCAGCTATAGCTTTAAAGTGCTTCTCGCGTTCCTTTATCAATTCAAGGAAATTATTCCTTTCGGAAAAATAACCAAGCTCCATTGCAATATTATTAAGGCAATCCAGTATTTCGGGATCAAAGATCTTGTTATCTTTATTAAAGAACTCAAGTACACCTACTACTTTATTTCTGCTTAGCACAGGAATCAAAATAATTGTGCTTAATCCTGCTTTTTTGCACATAGCAAGTATTTCGTACTTACTTTGATCAGTAATGTTAGTTATCAATTCCCAAACGGGAATGTGGTCTTCAATAATATTCCTATAATATCCATCAGAGGCTTCAAACACTAATTCATTGGTGAATGCCTTTAAGACATCAAATTCAGGCTGTAAATTATGATTCCAAATGCCGGTAGCCGAAAAGAACCCTTTATTATAATACAAAAAGTGACCTAAATCCCAGCCGGTGTATTCACAAACTTTATCAATTGCAAACCGGATGCATTCATTAATGCTATCAATTTTATTAACACCAATTACAACATCGTTTATCAAATTAAGCAAAGAGTTCCTTTTTTCAAGCAGAGCTTTGTTCTTAATATCTTCGGTGATGTCCTGAACGATACCCACTATGGAATCAACTTTACCATCTTCATCCCTGATAACTGAAGCAGAGAGGTACACAGAAAATTCCGTACCATCGCTTTTTTTGTTAACCAGTTCACCTTTCCAGCCTGTTTTTAAAGCCCCTGAAATTATTTCTTTCCTTTTTTCATCCGGAATATCGGGCGAATACAGAACGGGTATATTTTCCCCAATTAATTCACTTTCTATAAATCCGTAAAGTGATTCAAAGGATGGATTAACGAAAACTGTTTTACTTTGAAGGTCTGTGATAAAAACACCTTCTTTGATACTTTTTACAGTATGTCCAAAAAGTTTTAACCTATTTTGAACTTTTTCTTTTATTGCCATTTCATCAAGCAGCCTGTTTAGTGTTTTTGCAAGTTCAATAGTCCTTTCATTAACTCTTGTTTCCATCTCATCATACGCAATTTTAAGATTTTCTTCGGCTTTCTTTCTTTCAAGGAAATTACCGATCTGTCTGCCAACCGATTCAAGCACTTCAAGCAGGTCATCTTTAGCGGAAAGTAAATTATGGTTGAAACACTCAATTACTGCAATTACTTTGCCGCTATCACTAATTGGTATCCCAAACGCAGAATTCCACCCCAGCTTTAAAAGGCCTTCTTTTCTTGGTATATTATTATCACCTGCAATGTTTTCTATCCAGAAAGGTTTATTTTCTTTCCAGATTCTTCCAGGTAAGCCTTCGCCAATATTGAGTGTAAAATTTTTATCGTAAACTTCAGAATAATCCTTGATTTCCGTGTTACTTTCACTCCAATAAGCTTTTTGGTAAATTTTATTTTTTTCAATAACCCATGCAATACCAAATTTCCAGTTTACATTTGTACAAATATTCCTTAATACATTCTGTAATGCATCTTCAGTAGTAACTGCTTCTGCAAGAGATTTGGAAACAGAATACTGGATTTTTAAATATCTTTCGTTTCTTTTCTTTTCATGAATATCAACGCATATGCCTATAAATCCCTGAAACTCATTATTATTGTACCTTGGAATGCCTTTATTTAGAAACCATACATAATTGTTGCTCGAAGACTTGAGCCTGAATTCAATTTCAAAGTTAGATCTGCTATCAAAATTCGCAGAGTAAGCGCTTAATGTAGGTTCAAGGTCTTCGGGGTGAATATCATCAATCCATCCGCTGCCAAGCTCTTGCTCTGTATTTTTGCCTGTAAAATCCAGCCATCCTTTGTTAACATAAGTGAATTTTTTATTTGTGCCCGATATCCATATAAGTACAGGAGCAGAATCAGCCATAAGCCTGAATCTTTCTTCGCTTTCCCTTAATGAACTTTCTATTTTTATCCTGTTATTAATTTCAGAGGTGAGTTTTTCGTTTGAAAGTTTTAATTCAGAGGTTCTTTCTTCAACGCGGTCTTCAAGCTCATCATATGATCTCTTAAGAAGAATTTCCGCTTCATTTTTATTTTTTATCAACCTGATAAAAGTAAATAGAGAAAACCCAATGACAAGGAAAGCAAAAAGACTTGTAAATATAATGAACAACTGGGTGTTATTGAGATTTGATCTTGATTTATCCTGTCTAGAATTAAGCAGT
>JBDTNV010000215.1:0-4733 GCA_039933555.1 Ignavibacteria bacterium | reverse complement strand
TACGATATGCAGAAGATGATAAAGCAGTTCAAAAAAGGCAGGGGCATGAATAACATGCTTCGCAACATGGGGCTGCCTCCTAATTTTAGTATGAAGTAGAAAGCAAATAACAAATAGCAAATAACAAATAGCAAATAGCAAATAAGAAATAAGAATTAAGAAATAAGAATTAAGAAATAAGAAATAAGAAAAAATTAATAACATAACATCCCGGTAAAAGCAATAGCGATTGAAAAATTTCGCTTAAAAAGGCTCGGGATAAAAAGGAAAAAATGGTTAAACTCAGATTAAGAAGAATGGGAAGAAAAAAAGCTCCCATTTACAAAATTGTAGCAGCTGATTCAAGAGCAAAAAGAGACGGAAGATTCATTGAAGCAATAGGTCAGTATGACCCCAATGTTCATCCGGCAAAGCTTGATATAATTGAAGACAGGACACTTTACTGGCTTAAAACTGGCGCACAGCCAACAGTGACAGTAAAGAACCTTCTCTCGGGACGCGGATTAATGTTGAAGCTGCACCTTTCAAAAAAAGGAGCTGATGAAACAAAAATTGCAGCGGAGTTTTCGAAGTGGGAAGGCTTACAGGCTTCAAAGCTTCAGAGAATGCATGACAAGAAGTTAAGAAGAAAAGAAAAAAAGAAAAAAGCGGCAGAAAAACCGGCTGAGACAACTACAGCCACACCGGCAGCAGAGCAGCCTGCAGCTGAATAATTTTTTCAGCATAAGCAGGATCTTAAATTAATCATTTAAGGTCTTCCGGTCCCCGCTCCAAAGGTAGATTATTGTATTACTAATATCATACTAAATTAACCCAAGGGGGATGCTTATGAAAGAATTTATTGAATTCATAGCCAAGAATCTTGTTGATGAGCCGGATAGCGTAAGAGTGGAAGAAACAGTAGAAGAGAACAAGATCACATTAAAGCTCCATGTTTCCAAAGGTGACCTGGGAAAGGTTATCGGGAAGCAGGGCAAAACCGCGAAATCAATGAGAACATTGTTCACCGCGGTTGCAGCAAAGAACAACAAAAGCGGTCACCTTGAAATTGAAGAAGGTAAAGAGTAATTCTTACCTCCCCTGTTTTAAGGACTGCCTGAGTAAGTTAGTTTATGAGAATAGATGTAATATCTGCATTAGTAAAAATATTTTCGGGTCCGCTTAGCGAAAGCATTTTAAAACGGGCGCAGGATAAACAAATAGCAGAAATACATTTACATGACCTGCGCGATTATGCATCGGGCAACTACAGTCATACCGATGATAAGCCTTTTGGAGGCGGCGCGGGAATGGTGTTAAAACCGGAACCGTTTTTCAAATGCCTCAATAAACTCCTGGGTGAGCGTAAATACGATGAAGTAATTTACCTTACGCCGCAGGGAGCAAAGTTTAACCAGAAGAAAGCAAATGTTCTTTCACTTTCAGAAAACATCATTATCATCTGCGGCCATTACAAAGGTATTGACCAAAGAGTAATTGATAAGTTCGTCACCAGTGAAATTTCAATCGGTGATTATGTAATAACCGGCGGAGAGACTGCCGCAATAGTGGTAATTGATGCCATTGTAAGGCTTCTGCCCGGCGTGCTGGGTGATAGTGAATCAGCGTTAACGGATTCCTTTCAGACTGATTCAGGTTTCGACGCTCCTGTTTACACAAGGCCCGCAGAGTTTGAGGGAATGAAGGTTCCCGATGTTTTATTAAACGGCAACCATAAAGAAATTGAAAAGTGGCGCGCCGAAATGGGAGAAAAGAAGTACAGGAAAGTGAAAAGGATTCGTGAAAAAAGCAGCACAACAAAGACAAAAAAATAAATAATAAGTAATCATTCACAAGGAATAAAAAATGAATAAGATAAATTTAGTTACTACGCCCCAGATGAGAACCGATCTGCCTCAGTTCCAGGCTGGAGATACCGTTAACATTCACGTTAAAGTTATCGAAGGAGATAAGGAAAGAGTACAGCAGTACCAGGGTATCGTTATGGGAATAAAAGGCTCAGGTATCGGCAGGACATTCAGGGTAAGGAAAATTTCAAACGGCGTTGGCGTTGAAAGAATTTTCCCGCTGAACTCACCAACAATAGCAAAGATAGAAAAGCTTAAAGAAGGCAAAGTAAGGAGAGCCAAGCTTTATTACTTAAGAGGATTAAAAGGAAAATCAGCTACAAAGATAAAAGAGAGGATTTCTCCCGATATAGTTCTGCCAAAGGCAAAAAAAGAAGCTCCGGTTGAAGAAAAAGCACCGGTACAGGAATAAGATAAATTTTTTGTCATTCCCCTGAAAGCGGGAATCTAATATTAAAAAAACCGTTAAATTATTTGACGGTTTTTTTATGACCCTCACCCCCAACCCCTTGACTGCATGTGCAATTCGTACAGAGGGAGAGGGGAGAAAAACCACATGCACAGACTTTTATAATGAATGAGACCATTATTATCACTATTTTTGTAAATTAATCTTGCGGTAATTCACAAATCATAAAACTTATTGAAAAAAGGAAAGAAGTATTTCATTTCAGTGGCGGGAAATATAGGCTCGGGGAAGTCCTCCCTTACCCGTATGATCGCCAAAGAGTTTGGCTGGGCACCCTACTTCGAATCAGTACAGAATAACCCCTACCTTTCTGATTTCTACGGAGATATGAAAAGATGGAGCTTTCAGCTCCAGGTATTTTTTCTTTCACACCGCTTTAACGCGCATAAAAAGATAATTGCTTCGAAGAAGTCGGTTATCCAGGACAGGTCAATTTACGAGGATGTTGAAATTTTTGCCCGCAACTTATACCTTATGGGCAGAATGGAAAAACGCGACTACAACAACTACCGCGCGCTGTTTTATGAAATGATCTCATATTTAAAAGCTCCTGATCTTGTTGTGTACCTAAAAGCTGATGTTAAAACGCTCGTAAAACAAATAAGGCAGCGCGGAAGGGATTTTGAAAAAAGTATTGAAGCTGAATATCTTGCGCGGCTGAACAGAAGCTATACCCAGTGGATTAAAAACTACAATATGGGCAAGGTGTTGGTAATTGAATCAGATAACATAGATTTCGTTAATAACGCTGAACATTTTGAGCTCATAATTAGCAGCATTAAGAAAAACCTGAGATAATTATACATGAATGCAGTAATACTCATTTCGCCGGGCGAGCTAATTGATAAGATTACTATACTTGAAATAAAGAAGAGTAAGATAAAAGAGAAATCAAAATCTGTATTGATAAATAAAGAGCTTGGACTGCTTCTTATTTCTCTAAAGGAAATGCTGAAATTAAAGAAAAGGGCAAATATAGCTTTATCAAAGGAAAAGAAAAAACTATATGACATAAATCTTAAGCTTTGGAATATCGAAAATAAGATAAGGGCAAAAGAATCGAAGAAATTATTTGATAAAGAATTCATAACTTTGGCAAGAGCAGTTTACATTACTAATGATAAGAGGTCAGAAATTAAGAATAACATAAATCGGCTCTTCGGTTCATCCATCCAAGAAGTAAAGCAGTATTCCGGTTATTAATGAAATATATATCTTACTTCATATTCTTTGTAACGATTACGCTGATGCTTTTATTTTTAAAAAATGCGCTTGAGCCGCATGTAGAACCCGTTTATATAACAGGTTCAGATAAATGCAACGAGTGTCACAGGCTTAAGAATAACGGCGACCAGTATTCAGTATGGAAGAGCTCAAAACACTCCGAGGCATACAATGTTTTGCTCAGCGATAAAGCAAAGAACTTTGCTTCCAAAATTGGGATTAATGCACCAGAGACAGATGAGAAATGTTTAAAATGCCACTCCACCGAGTTCAGTTTAAAAGGCACAGAAAAGGCAAAATACTACAATATCACAGAGGGCGTTGGATGTGAATCTTGCCACGGGGCAGGCTCCCAATATTCACCTGCTGAGGTAATGAAAGATGAGAATGCATTCCTAAGCTCAGGCGGCGTAAAGGGTGATAGTAGAACGTGCAAACCGTGCCATTCAGATACCGCTAACAAAGAACTGATATTAAAGGATAATGCCTGTCCATTTCAGCTAAATGATTTTGATTATAAAGTATCTATGGAAAAAATTAAACACCCTGCGTTAAGGGATAATAAATAAGGAATTTAGATGAAGGCTACTCAAGGAATAAATGAAGAAGCATTGCGTCCAATCGGGGTATTTGATTCCGGTGTTGGCGGGCTTACGGTTGTAAAGGAATTGAACAGACTGCTTCCAAACGAGAAAATAATTTACTTTGGCGATACAGGCAGGGTGCCGTATGGAAATAAATCCAAAGAAACGATAATACATTATTCCCTGCAGGTAGCATATTTTTTGATGAAGAAAAAGATAAAGATGCTGGTCGTTGCATGCAATACAGCGTCATCAGTATCACTGCCGACGCTAAAGAGGCATTTTCATATTCCAATTTTGGGCGTGATTGAGCCCGGAGCAAAATCAGCTCTTGAAACAACGAACAACAATAAAATAGGCGTAATTGGCACACTCGGTACGGTTCGCTCAAACGCATATAAGAAAGCGCTGAAGAAAATAAAATCAAATGTAAATGTTTTCCAGGACCCTTGTCCCCTCTTTGTTCACTTAGCTGAAGACGGGTGGAATAAGAACAAGATCGCGCAGATGGTATCGGATGAATACCTGAAGCCTATAAAGAGCAAGAATATTGATACCTTGATACTTGGCTGTACACACTATCCCCTGCTTAAGGATGTAATACAAAAA
>JBDTNV010000214.1:0-4756 GCA_039933555.1 Ignavibacteria bacterium | reverse complement strand
TATTATTTGCCATATACTCAACTCCCAAATTTACATCATGTTTATCTTTATACCCCTGAATTTTGGAAAGCTGCTCAAAATTATAATCCGCTGCAAATTTTAATTTATTTTTCATCAACCTGTATTCTATCCCGCCGCCAATTTTCAACGGATATTTGGAAATATTTACAAATCTTGGGGTTATGAATATATCATTATTATAATGTATTTCAGTGCTGAAACCCGGTGTAACAGTCGCACCAATTGATAAGTTTTTATTTGCATCATATTTCAAACCGAACCTCCAATAAAAGCTCAAAAGATTTATTGTAATGGTATAATTACCGTTCGGATCATTTATTGTAGATACTCCGTTATATTCAACAGTGTATAATTTCAGATCCGCAATTACGCCAAATTTAAAATTATTAAATTTATATGTTACGGGAATACCGAAAGAGTGAATAACAAAATTATTATAAACTTCCTGTCCATCAATTGTCTCAAAACCATTAGTATACACTCGTCTCATACTTCCGGTATTATTATAGATAAAGCCTGTCTGGAATTTCTTATTTATCTTATAACCAAATCCAATAAAAGCAGAAGGGAAAATATGTTTAAGGTCGTAAGTAATACCCGAATTGTAAAACGGCAGTGTGATACTCTGGGTAGTTTTGTAGGTATACTGTATATTTAATTGGAATTTATTGTTTAATTCAAGTGCAGCCGGGTTTAAATAGACAGCTGATATATCATTCTCTGAAGCTATTCCTGTATTTCCTTTGCCGTCACTTTTCCCATTCAGGTAATTTAATTTATAAAAATCTTCAACCGGCGAAAAGTTCAGATCGTCAATTTCTTCTGTCTGGGAAAAAATACTTAAAGAAAAAAATAATGCTATTAGTGCAATGATAGGTAATTTCATGTTGTGGTGTTTTAGTTTATAAAGTTGTAAAGTTGCTTATAAACAAAAAGTTGATTCTGATAATACTAAACTAACAATTTATTTTGCCCGAAAATATGATTTATATCAGAAAAATAAATTGTTAGTTTTAATTGAGCAATCTGCCTATTTACTTACATTGCCGTCAAAAACGCTGTGACTTATCCACTGCCAGTCATTACCGTTTTTCTGCCAAACGCTCAGATTATTCACATATTTCCCTTTTTCCTGTTCGGTCATTTCAAGTTTTTCAGAAAATGTAAGTTTGTAAGTAATAACTATAATATTTCCGGCATCATTGTTTGTTACAACGATATCTGAGAAGTGATAATATTTAAATGTAATGCTTTTGATGTAATCAATTGCAACTGATCTGGATTTAGGACCATCTGAATGCATTGACTGAAATCCGTTACCTACCATTGCTTCAAGCTTTGTCCAGTCTTTATCTTTAACAGTTTCGAATAAACCCCTTTCCATCTTTTCACCCAATGCTTTTAAATCATCCTGTGAATATGAATTTGCAGTAAATAATAAAGCAATAATCAATAGTGCGAATATTTTTTTCATTTTAAGCTGCTCTTTCTAATAAGAAATTTTATGGATGTTTTCTAAGTAGTCGCAGCCTTCAGGCTGCGTGGCTAATGATTTCGCAACCTAAAAGGTTGCGGCTGCAAAAAAATTAAAAAAGCTATTTCTTATAACTTATCTTCCTTGGTACTGTGAACTGTCTAATCCCGTCAATTGAGCCGATGTATCCATAACCGCTTTGTTTCACGCCGACCCATGGAGTGCCGCTAACGGCTCCTATGCCCTGATTAACACCTATCATTCCTGATTCAATTTTACGCGCTATTGCCAAGCCTTTCTTCTTATTCTTAGTCCACACAGTTGCGCCGAGTCCAAAAGGTGAGTCATTTGCAAGCATAACTGCTTCATCTTCAGTTTTAATTTTTTGTATTGCTACAACCGGACCGAATGTTTCCTCATTCATTATTCTATGCTTATGAGAAAGATTTGTTATAAGTGTTGGCTCCATAAAGAATCCTTTGCTATTTTTCGGCGCTTTCCCGCCGGTAATAAGCTTAGCCCCGTTTTTAACAGCATCCTTGACCTGTGAAAGCACGTTATCGCGCTGGCGTTCGCTCACTAAGGGACCCATTTGCACACTCTCATCGTAACCGCTGCCGTATTTAAAATTTCTAACGCCTTCGGCAACCAGCGTTGTAAACTTATCCGCAGCTTTTTCCTGAACATAAATACGCTCAACTGATACACATACCTGTCCCGTATTACGCAATGAGCCATTTACTGCAAAGTTAGCAGCCTTCTGCAAGTCAGCATCATTTAATACTATCATTGGATCCTTGCCGCCGAGCTCAAGCACAATGCGTTTAAGCTTATCGCCGGCAACTTTCATAATATGTTTGCCGACTGCCTGTGAACCCACAAATGCTATCATATCAATATTGCTATGAATTAAATGATCGCCAGCTTCATCAGCTCCCTGCACCAGATTAATAACTCCATCAGGCAAATGCTTATTAAGTATATCAAACATTGCTTTACCTGTTAAGGGAACCATTTCAGACGGTTTAAATACAACTGTATTACCTGCTATCAGAGCAGGGGAGAGCAGTGATTCAGGCATGCTTACAGGGAAATTCCATGGTGTTATAACTGCGCACACTCCGATTGGTGTCCTGTGTAATTCAGTATGCAGGTCTTCTTCCTTCAGATTTTCAACTGCAAGTGCAGTTTTAGCCTGCTCGATGGTTTCCCTTATACCGTAAGCTACTCCATGCGTTTCACCAACTGCTGATTTATACAGCTTACCCATTTCGTCGGTGATAAGTTTGCCGATCTTCTCTTTTTGTTTTACAAAATCCTTTGCGGCTGCTTCAAGCATTTTGCTTCTTTGCGCAAGAGTTAGACTACTCCATTTTTTCAATGCTTTCCTTGCTTTGGTAACCGCCTTATCAATATCTTTTTCAGTGGAGCATTTTACTTTCGTAATTGTTTTTCCTGTTGCGGGGTTAATATCGTTGATGTATTTTAATTTCATATTTTTTTCCATTCACGCGCCGTGCCTGCGGCAGGCAGGCAAGCGGGAATCTCAATTATTAATTTATATAATATTTTTCAGGTTTATGAGTTTATTAATTAATTTTTCTATTCATACCAAACTTCGATTACGTATCCGTCCGGGTCAGTTGCGTAAAGATAGGGGACACTCGGTGCAAATTCACCTTGCTCTATAATCTTTCCGCCTGCTTTTTCTATTTCTCCTGCTGCGTCATTTATATCCTTAGGGTCAATAAGCCTGAATCCAAAATGATTAATGCCGTCATTATCCGGTTTTATTCCTTTAACAAAAGTTATCACATCATTTGTGCCGGGAGTTGATGCATGAATTGAATTTTCATCTCTGAAATATTCAACTACACCAAATACATTGTTGTAGAAATTATACGCTGTATCAATATCCCGGACATTTAAACTTATATGTGTTAATCCATATGTTTTAATCATTAAAAGCTATTCATTTTTTTTCTACTGAACTTTCTTTTTCCGCTTTAATCTCTTCAATAGGCAAACCCAATATCTCCCTTGCGCGGTTTAAGGCATCATCAATATTACCCCTGATATTCACTTCGCCTATTTTATCAAGCAAACCGGCCCGCTCACATGCAAACATTGGCTGCGCGTGAATACCTGAAAGTACTAAAATTGAGTTGTTCTTTTTACAATCATAGTAAAAATCTTCGAGGGTTGCAATACCAGTTGAATCGATTGCGGGAACATTCCTTAGCCTTAGTATAAGTACTTTAGTACTTTTACCAACGATCCTGATAGCTTCTTTGAACTTGCTTGCTGCGCCAAAGAAGAAGGGACCGTTAATTTCGTAAATAATTACGCCTTTTGGAATGCTCTTTCCCTGAATTGAATTGCTGCCTGAATCATCAGCCTCAAGTTTTTCATCAAACTCTCTATTTATAATACCAACATTTGTTACATCAGCCATGCGTTTCATAAATAAAAGAGCAGAAAGTACCATTCCAACTTCAATTGCTATTGTCAGGTCAAGTATCACAGTAATTAGAAATGTTGTGACAAGCACAATGACATCACTCTTAGGCATTTTTAGCTGTGCAAAGAACTCACGCCACTCGCTCATATTATAAGCTACAACTACCAGGATAGATGCCAGTACACACATTGGAATCATACCTGCATATTGCCCGAAAAAGAGCATTATCAGGAGCAAAACTACCGAGTGAGTTATGCCTGCAACAGGGGTTTTTCCACCGTTGCGAATGTTGGTAACAGTCCTGGCAATTGCGCCTGTTGCCGGAATACCGCCGAAAAAAGGAGCTATTATATTGGCTGCTCCATTTGCAATGAGCTCCATATTAGAGCGGTGCTTACCGCCTATCATACCATCAGCAACAACAGCAGAAAGAAGTGACTCAATAGCTGCGAGAATAGCTATAGTAAAAGCAGGTCCGGCCAACTGATAAACTTTATCGTAAGTTATAACCGGCAGTTTTGGTGAAGGAAAAGAACTGCTTAATGCGCCAAATTTAGATGATATGGTTTCTACATTCAGCCCGAATATCTGAACGATCACAGTACCAAGTATAAGAGCAATAAAGGTTGAAGGAATTTTTTTAATAAATTTACCAAGAAAGATAATAGTAAAAAGTGATATAACTGAAACGATTAAAGTATCATTATTTAATGTAGTTATGTTACTTGCATAAACCGGAATTTTGGCTAAGAATTCTGATGGCAGTTCATTGATCTTTAAGCCTAAGAGGTCTTTTATCT
>JBDTNV010000213.1:0-4806 GCA_039933555.1 Ignavibacteria bacterium | reverse complement strand
TTAAAATCAATTAAAAACGCCTTACCGTGGCCTGATTCAATAAAACAGTTTGCATGACCGTCAAACTTAGCTGCAAGCGGCTCGGCGTTTATATAATGCATAATATTTTCGGTTAATATCTCTGACTCAAAGTGAGCAACTGAACCGGCTTTGCTTGCCGGAATATTTGCGGCATCACCTATTACAAAAATATTTTCGTGTCCAATTGCCTGAAGAGTGTGTTTATCTGTTGGTACAAAATTCAGTTCATCTCCAAGAGAGCTGTTACCGATAAAATCCGCGCCTTTGTTTGTTGGAACAGTTACAAGAAGATCAAACTCAACTTCGCGTTCATCCCATGAAATAATCTTCTTTTTGTCATTATCAATTCTTGCCGTATTAAATTCCGAAACAAGCTCTATACCTTTATCATCAAGGTAGTGACCAAGCACTTCGGCGCATTTATGTTTTGTGAAAGCTTCGGCAAGGGGTGTTACGTACTGTATATGTACCTTATCGCGTATTCCTTTATCTTCAAAAAATGCATCAGCTAAGAAAGCGAACTCTAAAGGCGCAACCGGGCATTTAATAGGCATCTCGGTAATATTGATTACAAGCTTCCCGCCCTGCCAGGTATTGAATTTTTCCGCTAAAGCTACTGCGCCATCCGGTGTATAAAAATCAAATATATCTTTCTTCCATAACTTTCCCGTTAAGCCTTCAGTTTCTTCGGGAGCTATCCTTGAGCCTGTTGCTATGATCAGAACATCATAATCCAAAGTTTCGCCATCTGCCAAGTGTACTTTATTGAATTCAGGCAGTACTTTCCATATTTCAGCATCAATAACTGTTACACCTTCCGGAAAGAAATCCCTTTTAAGCTTTATTACATCACTTTCATTATATACGCCAAATGGAATAAACAGAAATCCCGGCTGATAATAATGCGCTTCAACATTATCAACTATAGTGATCTTCCATTTCTCAGGGTCCAGCGCTTTGTGCATTTTATTCAGCATCATTGTGCCAGCTGTGCCCGCGCCAAGTATAACCAGATTTTTCATGTCTTCACCGCCATTTCATAATTATCATCTATACAAATTTAGCTCCAAACAGGGTGCTTCCCAATGATATATATCAATAGTTGTTATGATTGTAGTCATAGAATAAGTGTCTGTATTTTATGTAATTACGTGGAACAAGGGTAAAATTTGAATTAGAATTTCATAGTAAAAAGGCGATGCGCAAATCAATGCATATACTATAGAGGCGACACCTCAAACGCCGTTAAATAACCTTTCGGCTAGCTGCAGCGGCAGACCCTCTTTTTTTACTTTTTCAGATGAAGATGCAATATCGTAATCTACCCTGATATTATTATATACAAAAGAATCGGTATCAAAGAAACCGAATGAGAGTTTCGGGTTACCATCCCGCGGCTGACCGACGCTACCAACGTTAATTATATACCTGTTGTTCTTATGAAGTTCGCCTTCAACTGTTAACTTAATATCTGATCCTGATAATTCAAAAATTAAAGGTTTGTGTGAGTGTCCAATGAAGCATACCTTTTCGGTAAAACTCTTAAAATTATTCTCTGCAGTTTCTTCGTTTAAAAGATATCTATATGCCGGTGGATCAAGCGGTGATGCATGAACAAATAGTAATTCATTTTCTGTGTGAGAATATGGTAAAGTTTTAAAATACTCAACATGTTCCGGATTTATAACCGAACGGGTATGGATTGATGATATTCTTGCATTTTCAGTATAACGCTCAACCATCTGATATTTATACTGCGCTTCATCGTGATTACCTAAAACAACAACATCACAATTTTCTTTTATCAGCTTAACAACTTCATTTGGTTCAGCGCAGTAATCAACCAGATCACCAAGGCAAATTATTCTCTCAACATTTAATCTCTCAATTTCCTTAAAGCATGCTGTTACTGCTTCGGAGTTTGCGTGAACATCTGATATAATGGCGTATTTCAAAATATTACCCGGTTAATTACATTACTTTCATTACAAATTTAATAGTATTTACGAATAAATTCATAGCAAAAAATTTCCGAAAATCGTAACTTTGGTTGATGAAGGTTTTACTACAACAGAAATAAATCATCCATAAATACTAATACCTAATAATATGACAACTAAAACAGCAATAAAATTAAAAGATGGCGACGAGTGTAAGGTTGTTGGCGGGACACATGCGGGAAAATCAGGAACTGTGAGAGATATTAATACAAGTAAAACCGGTCACATCACTATCACGGTTGTACAAAAGAATGGTGTGCGGTTCAAGACCCTTGGCAAGAATGTTGTAGTTCAGTCCGGCAGCAAAGCCATAAAATGACAATTGAAATTTTACGCTTACATTTGATGTTTGGAATTTGGGCTTTGGCATTTGTCATTTTGATTTTCACCTCAAACTCTCCTCAAGCGCAGTTCCTGCATCAGTCTTCTCATCGCGGTATTTTATTATTATGGGAGTATATACTGATAATGAATTTTCAATTCCATATTCATTCTTTAACGGGCGTGAACCTGCAACAACGACAGCCCCCTCCGGAATAACAAGCGGCTCATCTTTTGTTTTGCGGTAAATTTTTCCTTTTACGGTATCGTAAACGGGAGTTGACCCAGTTATTATGCACCCGGCTCCTATCACAGCGCGCTTCTGAACAATCGTACCTTCATATATCCCGCAGTTGCCGCCTATCATTACTTCATCTTCAATTATTACGGGTACAGAGTTTATCGGCTCAAGCACACCGCCAATTTGCGCGGCAGCTGATAGGTGAATTTTCTTCCCTAACTGCGCGCATGAACCAACCAGCGCGTGTGAATCGATAAGTGAGTTATCATCAACATAAGCTCCAATGTTAACATACATCGGCGGCATGCAAATAACACCCTTTCCGATATACGCGCCTGTCCTGATAGATGAACCTCCCGGTACTATCCTAACTCCGTCACCGACCTTCATGGGTTTAATTGGCATGGTGTCTTTATCAAAAAAGGACAATTTAAAAACTGACATGTTCTTATTCTTACCCAGCCTGAAGCCCAGTAATATCCCTTTTTTGACCCATGCGTTTGCTTTCCACGACCCATTAATTTTTTCAGCTGAGCGTACCTTGCCCTGGTTTAACAGTTTTACCAGCTCCTTAAAAGCAGCCATTGCCTTTGCTTTCTCACCTGGTTTAAGCTCACCGGCAGAAAAATACTTTTCAATATCTTGCTCTAAACTCATTATAATTTTTTAGAAATTTTGATATAATTTTTAGTAATTTTGCAAATTAGCTGTAATTTTAACCTTTTTCAATTGAAACATAAATATATATAAATCTGTAAAATAATACCCACTCTCCTCCTTAGGAAAGGGGATTTTGGTGAAGTCACTTATTTGCAAATAATTGTAAATTTAATGCAATTATATTGAATGTTTAATAAGGAAACCGTAATTTTATGCAGTTAAAGAATACAAAAGGTAAAATAATTAAAGGAGCAATTTTAAATGGCAGGTAAATTATCCAGAAGAGATTTCATAAAGCGCTCGGCAGTTGGTGTAATTGCAGGCGGCGCGATGCTTTCAACCATTAATCTCGAAGCGTTCACAAAAGCCGGCGCCGTTAAAGCAAAATTCAGCAAATCAGGTGATGATGTTATTGTAAAGCTGTCCGATAATGCGGCACTTTCTAAAGTAGGCGGTAATGTGAAAGTTAGTGATGAGCTGATGCTTATCAGGAAATCTGAAACGGAGTTTCTTGCCATAAAAACGATCTGCTCGCACAAAGGATGCGATGTTGAGCTCGACGGCGAAAAGTTTGTTTGTCCATGCCACGGCTCTGAATATACATTAGACGGTAAAGTTACCCAGGGTCCTGCAAAGGAAAATTTAAAGACTTTTGAAACTATTTTTGATTCAGATAAAGGTACCATAACTATTAAGACTGAAACAAAACCAAAAGATGAAAAACAATAATTAATATTGTTATCATAATAAACTATATTAATGACAGAACTATTATCAAAAGCTTTCAAAAAGGCTTCTGAATTATCCGATGATTCCCAGGATTTAATTGCCAACAGGCTACTTGAGGAAATTGAGGATGAGTTAAAGTGGAATAGGTCTTTTGAGGATTCAAAGGATAAACTTTCAGTTTTAGCCGATAAAGCTATTCAGCAAAGTGAAGAGAATAAAACACGTAAAATCGGATTTGATGAACTGTGAATTCTGAACTTACCACCGAATTTATTGAACTTTACAACAAATTGCAAAAACATATAAAAACTCTTGCATCAAAGAATTACAAATTATGGAAAAATGATCCAACACACCCTGGCCTTTACTTCAAAAAAATAAAGTCTCATGATAATATTTATTCAATCAGGATAGGTGCTGCTTGGAGAGCAATTGGAGTTTTAAAATCAAGAGATTCTATAATATGGTTCTGGATTGGTTCGCATAATGATTACGACAAACTGCTTAAGAGTTTATAAACAACAGATTATTTACGCCAATTAAAGTGGGTAATTTTATTTTTATTTAATAATTAAGGCTGTATCATAATTTTGATACAGCCTTTTGTTTTTTTGTAATCTGATTACTATTTACTTACCGCCGTTTAAAATGCTTTTAATGACATAACCTGCCATCTGCGGATTTTCCTTGAAGCGTCTTATCGAATACTGGTACCAGTGTGTGCCAAACGGAATATATATCCGCATCCTGTGACCGTCTTTCACTATCTTATCGCGCATACCTTCTCTTACGCCAAGCAGCATCTGGAATTCATACCTGTCTTTAGGTTTTTTT
>JBDTNV010000212.1:0-4874 GCA_039933555.1 Ignavibacteria bacterium | reverse complement strand
AGCAGTCAAGCAAAGAGTCATCCGATGAGTGAAAAGAATCAGAACTGAACACTGAACCCGCCAACAGGAAGGAACTTCCACTGGTAAATTGTGCCCTGCGTATTTTTATATTCATTCCAGAAATACTGGTAAATATTTTCAGTGTTAAAAACATTCTGCAGCTCTATGTACGAGACAATGCTCCACCCTTTAAAATTCCATTTTTTATCAACCCTCAAGTCTAGCCTGTTATAGTCTTTAAACCTTGAGCCGTTGAAATTATTGAAGTCACTTACTCCCCTGCCGGCAATTGTTGAAAGCGCTATATCGAAAGGAGTATAAGGCCTGCCTGTTGTGTAACGGAATTTTAATCCTACCAGCCAGTCATTTGAAAGCTGGTAACCCGCGATAATTGTGATATTGTGCCTGTAATCAAATGAACCGGGTCTCTGGCCGCCTTCCAAGCCCGTAACCTTACTTTCACTAAGTGAATAATTTATCATTCCGTAAAACCCGTTGCCGGTAAGCTTTTTGTGAAGGGAAAAATCTATTCCGCGTGAAAAACCCTTACCTTCACTCACCGCCTCGCCAAACATCAGGTTCGGGCCGTTTTCTGTGCCCCCGCTTATGAGCACATAAGTTGGTATTACTGTGCTGACAGGATAATTCCTGTAATCTTTGTAATATGCTTCAATTGATAAACGCAGCTCAGGCGAAAATAAATGTTCTATCCCAACAACATAATGGTTTGCCTGTATGAATTTCAGGTTCTCGTTTTTAGGATCCGCGGTAAGCCAAATATATTCCGGCGCCTGGTAATAGATCCCGGTTGATGCGCTTATAGTTGTAGTCGGCAGGAAATTATAGCTTACGCCAAACCTTGGTGAGGCTGCAATATTTTTCTTTATCCCTGAAAAATAATCTATCCTTGCCCCTGCATTGAGTATTAGCTTATCCTTTAACATCTTTAGGGTGTACTGCGCAAACCCGGAGGCTTTTGTGTAATTATCCTTAACGTTAATATTTGCCTCAGGTATTGGATACCCAAATGAAGTTGTATCTGCCTGGTAATAGGTTTCATTCTTGAATTTTATGTACCTGCCTGAGCCGCCCAAAATAATATTATTGGTTTTGCTTAACTGGTAAAATACTTCGGTCTTAAAATTGAAATCACTTTCGTAGGAATTATATTTAAACTTAAGTATATCAGTCCTTAGATCATAATTTGTATAATTTAAAAAAGCGGTAGAGTTTCCCAGTATATTTTGCCAGTAGCCTTTTTTAAACAGTTTTTTAAAATTCAGGCCTGCTGTGAACTGCTGCTGATCTCCTTTGGCTTTTCCATAGGGATTATCATCGCTTATCTCGGGTGATTCACCTTCAAAGCTTATTTTATCAAGTCCGCCAATACCAACAAGGCTTAAACGGGTATTTTTATCAATATCATAAACAGCCTTTAAATTGAAATCCCAGTAATCAGGCACGGCTGCGAGTCTGATAGCGCCTTTTATCAGGTTCAGGTAACTTTTCCTCACTGAAAAAATGAATGAGCCTTTTTGCGTGAACAATGGTCCTTCGAATATTCCGCCAAATCCCGCAGTGGAAAGATTTATATCACTCAGGAATCTTTTGCGGTACCCTTCACGGAATTTGATATCCATAACTGATGAAAGCTTATCGCCGTAACGTGCGGAAAATCCTCCTGTAGAAAAATTTACGTCATCAATGAACTTTACGTTTATCATACCAATGGGTCCGCTTGATGAACCCTGGGTAGGGAAATGATTTACATTCGGAATTTCGATGCCATCTATCATTGTAAGGTTCTCACTCGGTGAGCCGCCTCGGACAATAAGGTCATTTCTCTGGTCATTTGCCGGTGATACACCGGGCATTATCTGCACCATCCGCGAAATATCCTCAACCGCACCGGGAGCGCGCCTTACCTCTTCAAAATCAAGGTTATAGCTGCTTGTGCTTACATCAGTTGACCGCTGGAAATATTTTCCTTCCACATCAATTTGTTCTGTGGTTAAATTAGAGATCAGGAGTTCTATTTCAACATTAGTTGGTCTTGAGGAAAGCACAACTACATCGGTATGTATGAATGCTTCATATCCCAGGCTTGAGACTTTAAGCTCATATGTCCCGTAGGGAATATTGGTAAACTGGAATTTCCCCTGTATATCAGTGGTAGTTTTAATTTCAGTATTTATTATCATAACGGTGGCTTCAGGTATCGGATTTTGTGTTTCCTTATCCGTCACTTTCCCATTTATAATTCCCAAATCCTGTGGAAATAAAGCTGAAGTAGACACAAATAAAATGATGATTAATAGTTTATACATATAGATTTGTTATTTTGAATTATCAGACTACAAAAGTCTTATCCTGTATTGTAAATTCTTTAATCTGCATTACCTTTATTGCAATCGGAAAATATTCAGACTTTTGCAGTCAGCTTATACATTTTGTTATTTGTTATTTGATGTTTGATTGTCGCTCATCCTCTCAGCGGCATGCTCATACTTCCCCTGTGCTTCATTTATGCTGCCTGCTTTTCCAAATCCGAACAGTGGCATGTTTACATAAATATTTTCGTAAGTTCCTTTTGCTGCTTTGTAGCTTTCATGCCAAACACCTACTGCATTACTTGATCTTACTTTTTGGTTAAATGCCTTCCATGCAGGAAGATGCTCAGAATTTTTATTCTTTGCGTACGCTATCAGATGTTCGTATGTTTTCCAGTACTGCACCATGATCGTGGTTCTTCCAAACCATGCTTCGGTGGATAAAAAACCGTGTTCTTTGTTTTTGTACAGTTCTTTTATCATCTTAGGCATTGCCATTGCTACAGGCAGCCACTTATGTATCTTCCACCAGTTGTTTATTCTCATACCAATTAAGAAGACAACGAAATCACCTTCTACATTTGCGAATTTTCTGCCTTTAATTATTTCTGCCATATTTTTTTAAGACCTCCCCTAAATCCCCTCCTTGCCAAGTCGCAGACCTGGCTTTGACACGGGAGGGGACTTGAAAAATGATATTTGTAAATTGCTATTTGATAATTACTAATTGCTATTTGAAATAAGGTGTGTATTTATAAATTGCAGACTTCCCTTAACGGTTTGAGCTATTACTTCTTCCGGCATCATTGCGCACCTGCCACGGATAATAAGCGAAGCCATACCGTGAACAAATCCCCATATAGCAAACGTGGCAGAGTCAACATCAGTATTAATAATATTGCCATTCTCAATGCAGTCCTTAACAGTATCTCTTAAGTAATTATATGAGCGCTGACCGACATCCCACTCCTGTTTTTCGCAAATTTTATCCGCAACACCTTTAGCTATGAACATCAGGTCATAGTAATCTTTATTCTCCATTGCAAACTTCATGTATAGCTCTCCCATCCTTCTTAGCTTTTCTACCGGATCCTTAATATCATCAAGTGACTTTTGAAGTGCGTAAAGTTTTTCAAAACCTTCAGTGTGTATTGCGTGGATTATTTCACCTTTATCTTTGAAGTAAGAATATATCGAGCCCGGTGAATATTCAATTTTTTCTGCTATGGCGCGAATGGATACATTTTCAATTCCATCTTCTTTGAAAAGCTGCATAGCTGTCTTAATGATCAACTGCCTCATTTCCAGCTTTTCACGTTCTTTCCTGTCTTCTGTACTCATATTCCTAAACCTCGTTTATATATTGAACATTGTTTAATATTTGAATGCAATTTAATATATGAAACTTAAAAAGTCAATATTAATTGAAAATATTTTTTTACAATTATATGTTTTTCAATAATATACATTAAAAAATTCAGATAATGTTTTGACTTTAAAATTTATAACAATTTAGCAATCATTACATTATAAATATGCAGGGTGAAATAAATAAAGCTCCGGGGTGGATGAAAATCACACTCATATTGGCAGGTATTTACAATCTGGCATGGGGAATAATCACCATTCTTTGGCCGGAATTATATTTCACTTTTTCCAAAATGGCAACCAGCAACTACCCCGAAATTTGGCAATGTGTTGGAATGATAGTCGGTGTGTACGGAATTGGTTACATAATAGCGGCATTTGATCCATATAAACACTGGCCAATAATACTGGTCGGGTTACTGGGAAAAATTTTCGGCCC
The DNA here is from genome assembly GCA_039933555.1 of Ignavibacteria bacterium. GTDB lineage: Bacteria > Bacteroidota > Ignavibacteria > Tepidaquicellales > OLB5 > OLB5. The sequence goes on along the minus strand of JBDTNV010000212.1, from coordinate 737 downwards.
GTTTGGTTTTCTTAATGCTTACTATAAGGGAACTTTCACACTTGCTGCGGGGCTTACAAATATTACAAATGATCTCGTTTGGTGGATACCGTTTACGATCATACTCATTAAAGCATACAGGTTTTATCACCCCAAAGAAATTGTTACAAACAGAAATTGATGCCTGAAGATATTACTGAAATAACAGATACTGAGTTAACACAATCCGAGCCCAGGAACCCGCTTGATATAAAGCTGGGCAATCTTCCGGGAAATCCGGGTATTTACCAGTTCAAGGATAAGAACGGTAAGGTGATATATGTAGGTAAAGCAAAAAATTTACGGAACCGCGTGCGTTCATATTTCATGTCAAAACCGGTTGGTCCCAGATTAACAAAAATGATATCTCTTATCAGAGATGTAGAAATTATAAATACAGATTCCGAAGTTGAATCTCTTATTCTTGAAATGAACATGATAAAGCAGCTTAAGCCGCGATATAATGTTAATCTTAAAGATGATAAATCCTTCCCCTACATTGTAATTACAAATGAACCGTATCCAAGAGTATTTCCAACCCGTAAAAGAAGAAATGACGGCTCAAAGTATTTCGGTCCTTTTACAGATGTAGGCAATATGAAATATTCACTTAAAATGCTTCGTGATCTTTTTATGATAAGAACTTGCAGCCTGAATATTACACAGGAGGCTATAGAAAAAAAGAAATTCAAGGTTTGCCTTGAATATCATATTCATAA
>JBDTNV010000211.1:0-4893 GCA_039933555.1 Ignavibacteria bacterium | reverse complement strand
ACATACGGTAATATAGTAATTTTTCATTAGATCTTTTATGCTCCGGAGCCAATACCCCAAATCCATTTGTGCAAATTGTGCGGGAAGCCGGCATGACCCGTGAACATCAAAACACACTCATTGCTTATGACATTAATTCCGTTTAACATACAGTAGCGGACCGCCCTATCGCTAACGGAACCCTGCTGGAACCACACATTCTTTATACCCGCTGAAATAATTTCATCAACAACGTGCTCGGTTTCGGCCGGCGGTATAATAAGTATTACGCCTTCCGGTTTTTCCGGCAGCTCATTTAAAGAGCTATAGGCTTTGATGCCATCAATAAAATTTGCAGTGCGGTGAACAGGGAAAACTTTATAATTCTTTTTTCTGAGCTCTGAGAGCACAGAGTTACCGAACTTTTTCTTTTTTGCAGATGCCCCGTATAAAACAAATGAGCGGAGCTTCATGAAGCTTTCAATTTTTGGTATGTTCTTTTCTTTTTTCATGGGAGGAAATTGTTTTTCGGGGAAACAATATGACTAATAATGTAAAAATAATCAAAATGCAGGGAGATATGGTATGATATAAATCAGCAGGGACTATGATTTATAGAACCCTGCACAGGTAAACTCTTATCCCGCCTTGGCGGGACTTCGAAAGCACCAGTGCTTTCTTGAGGGGAGCAAGATTAAGTTTTTACTTCACCCCCAGCTCGTTTTTGTATATGGCGCGAATGACCGGAACAGCGAAGTAATTTTTGAACGCGTAAGCTGACTCATTGCCTGTCACGAACAGCGGCAGGAAGTCATCAAAGCTTACAGATTTAATTGACTCATCAACGGTCATACCTTTTGAATAACACTCATTTACCCTTGCCTCTGCGAAAATAAACATGCTTATGACGCATGAAATATATTTTTTATCGTATTGAACCGGTCCATGACCCGGAATAATTACATTTACATCCAGCGATTTTATGCGCTCGAGAATATTAATTTGACCCTTTACATAATTACCCAGCGAGTACGGTACAGGCGCCACAACATTATCACCCGTTATTAAAATTTTCAGTGCGGGGATCCACACCATTGCATCACCTATTGTATGTCCGTTACCCCAGCGCGAAATTTGTATTTCCATCCCGCCCTGGTAAATGGTTACCATAGAATCAAAAGTAATATCCGGCGGAACGTATTTGGGAATGGGATAATTAATATATTCCTCAACATCGGCAATTGTCTCTTTATGCCTAAGCTTATCGTAATCGCTAAGCGGATTGCCGTCACCACCAATACCGGAAGAGAGCTCTTTCTTAAACTGCGTGATAATATCAATAGATGCGCCCGGTTCCAGTGCCAGAGCCTGCGGAACGTTCTCTTCCATTTGCTTAAGGCAATCCTTATGCGCAATGATAACGGCATCCGGCCACTCTTTTTTAAACTCCCCGTTGCCCAGGATATGGTCATAATGCCAGTGTGTATTGATTATATATTTTACGGGAAGGGAAGTCAGCTTTTTTATTTCCGCAATTTCCGATAATGCATTTTTGGTGTCAGTGCGTGTATCAATTACAACGAGTCCGGTGGGAGTGATTATTACCACAGAATTTCCGTCAACGTAATCTTTTAAAGGATCGGGTGGTATAAATGCGTAAATGCTATCAGTAATTTTTACGATATCAGCGGTTTGCGAAGAAATGTGAGAAATGGTGAAGAAAAATAATATAAGCGGTAAAGCAAAGAGGGCAATGCGTTTTTGTTTTATAGTGCCTCCGAAATTTATTGTTATGGTAATATATTTTTAAAAGAACAAAAAGTAAAGTGATAATTTGACAAAGATTAATTTTACAATAGGATTATTATGAAGAATTTTAAGTATTTAACCATTACACAATAAAAGTTATCTTACGCGCTATGGATATTACTTTATTTAACACACTAGGCAGAGAAAAACAGGTATTTAAGCCAATCGAACCGGGAAAAGTCGGGCTCTATACATGCGGACCCACGGTCTACGATTACCAGCATATCGGTAATTTCCGCACGTTTATGTTCGAGGACTTCCTGAAGCGGGTATTATTATATAACGAGTATGATGTTACGCACATTATGAATATTACCGATGTTGGACACCTGGTAAGCGATGGCGATGAAGGTGAAGATAAGATGGAAAAAGGCTCTGCGCGCACAGGCAAAACCGTTTGGGAAATTGCGGAATATTATACGCAGTTCTTTCTTGATGACGCGAAGGCGCTGAACATTCTGCCGCCAACACGCTACACAAAGGCAACGGAGTATATTAAAGAACAGGTTGATATGATAAAATGCCTGGATGACAAGGGATTTACATATATAACCAGTGACGGCGTTTATTTTGATACCTCAAAACTTACCGATTACGGCAAGCTGGCAAACCTTGATATTGAAGGATTGGAAGAGGGCACGAGAATTCAATTTTCTACAGAGAAAAAAAATAAAACCGATTTTGCGCTGTGGAAATTTTCTCCGAAAGATGAGAAAAGGCAAATGGAGTGGGATTCACCCTGGGGCAAAGGCTTCCCCGGGTGGCATGTTGAATGCTCCGCGATGTCAAAGAAATTCTTGGGCGATACGTTTGATATTCACTGCGGCGGAATTGACCATATACCGATCCACCACACCAACGAAATTGCGCAATCGGAATCATGCAACGGCAAGCCATTCGTTCATTACTGGCTGCACGGCGCTTTCTTAGAGGAAGAATCAGGCAAGATGAGTAAATCAAAGGGCGAGTTCCTGCGCCTGAAATTATTAATCGATAAAGGTTACTCGCCACTCGATTACCGCTACTTATGCCTTGGCACGCATTACAGAAAGAGATTACTTTTCAGCTGGGAGCTGATAGAACAGGCGAAAGTAACATTCAATAGGTTAAAACAGAATGTGCAAACTATCCGTGATGACGCGAAGAAAAATGCAGACCCGCGTGATGCCACTATGCCTGAGGAGATAAAAGCTAAGTTCACCGAAACTGTGAACGATGACCTTAACATGCCGCAGGCTTTGGCTGTGCTTTGGGGTGTCATCAGGAATGATAAGCTAACGGCAACAGAAAAGATGAATCTTATAAATGATTTCAACCGCGTGCTGGGCTTAGATCTAGATAAAGATATCGAAGCCGGTAACACAAATGTTCCCGCAGAAATTATGGAGCTGGTTGAAAAACGCATAGCTGCAAAGAAATCAAAGGACTTTAAGAAAGCTGATGAGATACGAGATGAACTGAAAAGAATGGGTTGGGAGATTCTTGACAAGAAGGATGGCGTTGAAGTGAAATCAATTAAAAATTAGGGATGATTTTTAAAATCTCAATATTTTTTTGCTTTAAGCATGGGGCTATATTCGCAGGATTACAATTAATATACCAGTATTTCATTTAGTCCCGTTATTACGTATTTAAGCTGACTAGTAGAAATTTCACCGATTTTTTTTGTTAGCCTAGCTTTTGAAATGGCTCTAACCTGAAAAGTTATTATTTCAGAATCTGATTTTAGATTATTAATGCCGTCTCTTTCAAGTATAATACATCCGGAATAATTTTTAACCGATGTTGAAAGCGGACAACATATAACAATATCAAGATTATTATTCATCGCATCTCCGCTTATTATGACCACGGGACGCTTTCCACGCTGTTCACTCCCTTTAACCGGATCTAACTCTGCCCAATAAATATCTTTTTGTTTCAATTTTTCCTGTCGAGTATTTGCAAATAGTCTTCAAGGCCTTCTTCTGCCATTTGTAGCATTTCTGTGTCTTTGTTAGCTCTCTTAAATGAACTTATATATTCCGCCTTTTTTAACTCGTCAAAATATTTAAGCAAGGCATCTTCAATAATTTTATTTTTCGGCATTTTATATTTATCAGAGTAACCTCGTAGACGTTTCATTACTTTCGTATTAATCGAGCTTGTGAATGTAGTATTTGATTTCATATAATTGTATTTATGATTCGTAAATATAATATATACATATAGAAATTGCAATAACAAATGCGTAATATTATGTTGAATATAGAATTACATTGAATTACTTTTGTGAAAACAAAAAATAAATTCATGAAAAAACTCATAGCATTAATTTTTGCACTGGCATTAATTTTCACGGCGGCAAAAACTTATTCGCAGAAGGCTTACGATGTTGAAGGAAGATACTCCGTCGGTAAGGCTGCCTGTACTGTTGAATGGAACGAAAGTTCGAAGGCTTTTCGTGTATATTGGGATAACGGCACGGGATATACACTGCTGTTTTATTCAGATGAATACCCGAACGGCAATATTGTTTACACGGAATACGAAGATGACGGCGCAACATATACAGGCACGTTTACTTTCACAGATAGCAGATGTGACAGCGGTTCATATGTAAGGTGGGACGGAAAGAAGTTTTCGATAAGGAAGCGGAATTAGGTAAAGTCAAACGCGTGCGTTTGACCTACGACCACAACATAACATTGAAACAAAACACCCTTTACGCAAGTATCATATAAAAAAGGAGATTACAATGATTTCTCTCATTATTTCGCTGATGCTTATGTTTAACCCAGGCACTAAAACCGAGGCTGATGTTGATAAACAGGCGGCTGATATGGATACATGCTGGGTTTATGCCGATATCCAGTCACATGCCGGTATGGATGTAATTTGCGCGGGTAAAATAATTGAATACATACCCCTCGGAGATGGAAGCAAGCTTGGTGATGAAAAAATTTGGGATTACGAGCTGAAGACTCAGGACGGGTACAAAGTACCGCTCAGCAAAATGCCGTCAGTTGATATTGAAAACTTTAAAGGAAAAGATGTTTTTATAAAAGCTAATATAAAGTACGGAATAATTTTTGGCAGCGAAAATACAGCAAACATTACGGGATA
>JBDTNV010000210.1:0-4902 GCA_039933555.1 Ignavibacteria bacterium | reverse complement strand
TTTAACAATCTGCAAAAATATCAACTTAATTGCTTTTATAAAATGAAAAAGGCAGGACTCTTATCCTGCCTTATATTTTGTAACAAACTTATGTTTGTTATCAAACCAAAACCAGTTTTTATGCATTTACATCTTTTGTGCCAATATCCGGCTATTATAATGTCTGTTAACCTGTTACACTGAAGTTAATTTAATGAAATATTTTTTGTTTCGGGCATTTCCTGCGCTTTTTTGCGCCTGAAATACATGCCGCCAATTGCCACTCCGAATATAGCAGCTAGCAAAATGTTCGTGCCCATTGAAATATTCTTACCCATATAATAGGTCTGAGGCTCGAATTTAAACTCAACTTTATGCTTACCTTTTGGTACAACAACGCCGCGGAACAGGTAATTTGTCTTAAGTATTTCGCCGGGCTGGCCATCAATATATATTTTCCAGTCAGGGAAGTACGCTTCACTTAAATATAGTAAGTTATTTCCTGAAGCCTCAGCATCAAGTGTTATGGTATGAATATCGTAGTTAGTTATCTGAACCTTTGCTGTAGAATCGGCCGCATCAATTTTTACACCAGGATCTTTTTCAAGGAAAGCAGTTTCTTTTGGATCAGTAGTGCCGTCTTTGATCGCATTTAATATTTCAAGTCCGCTCAGGGTTTTGGCTGACTTCACAAAATATGCTTTTGGATAAAATTTATTATTCAAGAGAACATACTTGCTGCCTTTAAAAACAGTCGTGAACATCGAATCATTATAAGGCTGATCAGTTATGATATACTTAGTGCTCATCAGCTTCCATGCGTTGGGATTTGTCATACCAACTACATCATCCATATCCTGGTATATCCTCAGCTTTGCGCCCTGGTAGCCGTAATTGTTCTGCAGGCGCCAGTAAGCAAGAGTGTTCTCCCTTACAGGCTGCCCTTTTTCCAGATGAAGCACGCGGAAATCATAAGTATTTTTTTCATTCTTTAATATCCAGTCAACATAATCAGGCGTTTTGAAATATGCTTCTGTATCAGTTTTATTATCCCAGTGCAAGGTCTTAAAATCAATGTGCCAAAGGTCAATCATTGTGATCAAAATCAATGCTATCAGGAATAACTGGTACTTAATACTGCCTTTAACGAACATATAACATACGCCAAATGCTGCAAGTAATAATATCCCAACAACAAGGAGCTCTGATTTTACATTATCATAAGCTATCTGTGATATTTGCATGACATACTGCTGCATCTGCTGCTGGTTTGCTCCCTGTTGAGTTAATTTTTGTATCAGCGGACTTGAAGATACTTGTGAAGTATAGTAATCCTGAAATCCGATTAGTGAAAATAATACTGGTATTGCCAAAATTGGAAAAATATATTTTGCTGAACTTAAAAATCCCGTTTGCTTTGCTTTATCCTTAGTGATATCTATTATCGATTTTATCCCAAATCCGGCAAGTATTACAAATGCCACATTTATGAGAATATGTATCATAACCGGTGCGCGGAAACTTGAGAAGTATGGCAGATTGTAGAATAAAATATCATATAGTAATGGCCACGTCCTGCCGAATGATAACAACAGCGCCATAAAAGATATAATTACCATTGACTGAACCAATGGACTCTTTTTGAAATTGTAGTATATCCCAATGAATGCCAAGAGAATTGTAATTATGCCAAAATACATAGGGGAAGTAGTGAAGGGCATTTGTCCCCAATAAGTATTTGCTTTTTGACCTTTTATTTCAACATCGCCGAAGCCAACCCAGTACGGTACAAAGAAGGTCATAACTTCAACAGGTGAAAATGACCAGTTTGTTGAATACTCGTAATCACTTGCGCCTTCTGTTTTAATTTCTGTTGGGGATTGAGTTATTGCCGATGTTCCGCGGATAGAATATTTGTTATACTCGCGGCTTGATAAATAGGAATCAGCATACATTGATGCGCTTAAACCAACCGCTACACCAAATAATACAAGCGATATTAACGCGGGCTTAAAATCAATTTTCTTAACAAGATTAAATACCAGCCTGTAAACCATATATATGCCAATGCCTGAGAAAAAATAAAACAGCATCTGAACATGGTTAGAGCTCATTTGTACGTGGATGAAGAATACAAGTATTCCGAAATACAAAAGAAGCCTGTAAATATTTTCTTTAACTTTGCCTTCAGCAATTATATCATACAGCTTTTCAAGCATAAGCAAAATTGCAGGGAACATCATAACAGCTATCATTTTGCTGTTATGCCCCACAATTATCATTTGTATTATGGGTGTTATAAACACCGCTGCGAGAGCCGCAAAGAGCGCAATCAGTTTATCTTTGAACTTATACTCAGCCAGGAAATAAAACGAAAATGCAAATATTATATAGAAGAGTACAATCGCCCAAACATCATTTCCGGAAAACAATAAGTATAATGCGTCTCTAAGAGTTACCCAAACAGCATGCGAGAGGTCGTACATTCTTTCTAAGTGGGGTACAAGGGCTGCAAAGCTTGGCATTCCGTTAAATATATACGGAACCCATAATGGAAACTCACCCTTTGCCTTCGCATCATCAAGATAGGTTTTAAAGCTGCCTGATGCAATATTATCTGCAGATGAGAAGACCTTTCCGCCGAATAATCCTGAATTGAAGAAGATCATTATCAGTATCAGTATCACCAAAAGAAAAACCGGTGTCTGCCATTTAGCCGGAATGAAATCTATTGTATAGCTTCTTGATACATCTTTTTTTAGTCCTGAAGTTTTAGGTTGTAACTTGCTGCCTGTACTTTGTTGTTTTGCCATATTATGTATTGAAATTCTATTTTACTGTTATCTTCTGATTCTGTAAAGATGGGTCTGTGACACATCTCAATTCAGAGACAGGTTACAAACCTGTCTCTACGATGCCTAATTATACTTATCAAAAACTTCCGCTAACTTCTTGGTTAGAAGCTTTCTTTCGTATAATTCAATAGCTTTTTTATCTGAATTTGGTAAAATTGCAGTATTATTTTCAAAAAAACCATTATATAATTTAAGGTAGTTTTCTTTAAGTACTTCGGGTTCGTGGTGCGGATTAATTATCCCTGCCTTTGTTTCAATTAACAGGTCCTTTGCTTCGCCATCACCTGTAATTGCAAATACCGGCTTGCCGGTTAACTCGCTTGCACCAAGATACTCAAACACTTTGCCGCTTAATATCATTTTGGAATACTTATCTTCATCTATTAATAACAGCATCGCATCGGCCTTCATCAGGTAATTTATGCTTTCTGAGTGCGGAACATATGAAACTATTTCAATAGTATCTTTTAATGGTGAACTATTTATGTGCTCAGTGATATCGCTGCCAAGCCTGCCGACAAAAATAAATTTGATCTTATCCTTATCGACTTTACCATCTTTAACAAGTTCTGCAATTGTATCGAGCATGTAATACGGATTCCGTTTGCCGTACATTGAGCCGGTATATACTATCGTAAACTTTTCATTCTTTTTATCGGGAATCGATGCATGCTTGTAATCATCTGAATCAAATCCATTCCTTAAAAGAACAAAATCAGTTTTTGCCGAGACTTCAGGATACTTCCTATCGAAATCTTCTTTCATTCCTTTTGATACGATTGTAACTGAATCAGCCTTATCAAGTGTTGTCTTTTCGTAATGCTTATCAATTTTCTTAGGTAAAAACCACCTGTCCGGAGTCGTTAAATAATCTGTCCAAGCATCCCTGAAATCAGATACCCACGGTACAGGTTTGCCATATTTTTTCTCAGCGTACTTCTTAAGCTCCATTGCGATCAGAGCGCAGGTATATGGCGGTGAAGATGAAAAAATAATATCCGGTTTTTCAGCATCAATGATCTTTTTACCCTCTTTTACCGCATATTTTTTCCAATAACGCCTGGCATCTGGAATAAAGAAAGTTGCTCTTATAAATTCAGCCATACGGTCGCTAAAACGCTTTTTTGAGCCTTCATCTATATTATTTACGTCAACAGCTGTGGTTTTGGATTTACCGGTAAGTCTGCGGTAAAGGTCATATGGCTCAAATATATCAGTTCGGTGAACATTAACGTCAGTTGGAATTTCCCTTAGCAGTGATTCATCCCGGGCTGGGAAGTCACCATCTTTAACGGTCAGTACAATTGGCTTCCAGCCGAATTCAGGCAGGTACTTAACGAACTTCAGCACCCGCTGAACACCGGGTCCACCCGATGGCGGAAAATAATATGATATGATTAAGACCTTCTTCAAATGGTTACATTGTTAAAATCAAAATAAAATTAGCCACAAAGACACAAAGTCACAAAGATTATAATACAAATCTATTTATTCCATCTTTGATTTGTGCAACATTAAAATTTATTAAATATTCTAATCTTTTGTTTGAAAGGTGTAAATGGCTTATTATTTGTGCTTTCCAAACCGGATTAACATTATCAACTGCTTTTAACTCACAAATAACCAGGTCATCAACCAAAACATCTAAGACTAATTTTTCATCTAAAATAATATTATCGTATGTTATTGCTATTGGAACTTGTCTTCTAGCATCTAAACCGGATTTTTTTAATTCATAACAAAAACAAATTTCATATATTTTTTCTAAAAGACCCGGTCCTAATTTTGAATGCACTTTGAAAGCTGCATCAACTACTAATCTTCCAATCTCTTCTTCACGAGTTGATAATTTTTCAAAGATTTTCTTTGTGTCTTCGTGTCTTAGTGGCAATTTTTAGTTTTTTGATTTTTTCCTTACTTTATAATTTCTTGCCAACAACCAAAACCCCTGTTCCTTCGGGTTTGTTTTTATCGTTTACATCAAGCCACATGAATAAAAGGGTCCACCATATTGTTAATGAATAATAGAAGGGGAGTATTATAAAAAAGAGCTGCGATTTATTCAGCA
>JBDTNV010000209.1:0-4904 GCA_039933555.1 Ignavibacteria bacterium | reverse complement strand
AAAATAGCAATTACTAATAGAATTCCGTACATTTTGAATTTATTCATTTTATTCATTAAATATTTGAAAATTTATTTATTTTTTGGGAAATTTAAGCACTATTTTACTCATTATTAATATGAGTTTCAAGGCAAAGAAGCTCATTGAAGTTCCCGGTTCTGCAATCATCCGATGACTCCGGCTCATCGGATGAGTTAGTACCTGCCTTAAAAAGTTCGTCCGGGATTGCTTTCCGTTCGATATAGTCTATTTTCATCGAACAATCGCTGGAATGGGTTTTTAGCTTATTTTGGGCAGGTATCAGTCGCATTCCAGCGGTACTTTTGTTTTCCGGCGATTGGTCAAACATGCCTTCGGTAGTCAGGCATTCCGGTGATTCGTTTTTCCGGTGATTGGGAGCCATCGGATGAATTAGTTCATCGGATGAATTTGGCTGAAATTTCAATATATTACCTCTCTTTTTTCAATTTTCATTTTTTCTAGCCAGTTTCTGCTTACTCATGATTTTGGGTGGGTGAAACGGCCGTATTTTGCTTTTCTGCGAAGCAAATCCAATATTCGTATACCTAAAGTAGGTTTGCTTACCCACTTTTGCGGGTAACCAGATACACCATTTGCTGAAATCGAAGAATTGTGCATGTTAAAGGAGTTGAATGTTGATATGCAGTATGCATACAATTTTAATATAATATGTGTTGATTGCAAATGCAAGGAAAAACAAAATCAAAAGCCTTTACCACTAAGACACAAAGTCACAAAGGAAAACAAAGTCAGATATTGCTGCAGCTACGCCATTTAGGGCGAGGACCAAAGAGAAAAAAACGGGATTTCCAGACTTATTGAACGAAGTGAAAGAAGCAGCCCTGAATATACTGGCAGAGTTTCTCTGCATGATAATTTTTAAATTATAGTGTCAGGTCTGAGGATCTTGCACAAGCGGTAAACCACCCCATCCCGAAGCGAGATTTCCTCACCTTAAGAAAGGAGGGGGGAGCAAAAGCCATTTTTCCTCAAAATTATCAAAAATTAACTATTACGGCTTATATAGATTTTAAAATTAAAAATTGTTATATTTGTAAGCTAAAATCCATAATAAAGGGGTGAAATAACTTGATCAAAGTAACACTGCAGGATAACGAATCTATAGACAAAGTCTTAAAAAGATTCAAAAAGAAGTATGAAAAAGCCGGCGTTTTAAAAGAAGTAAGAAAAAGAGGCTTCTTCGTAAAGCCGTCTATAAAAAAACGCATGAAAAAGGCTAAAGCAATCAGAAGAAATAAAAGAACTCTGGCTGAAGAAACTGCGGTTTAATTTCAGTTTTAAAGCGAACAGATTTTCCCCATCCGAAACAATTATTGAAAGGATGGGTTTTTTATTATTCCCGGCAAAAAATCAATTTTTGAAACTGCTAACCAATTAATGTTGTTTTAACTTTTGAATTTACAGCAAAAAAGTTCAACTAAGAAAAATGGCTCTAAAGTACTTCGGGGCAAAAGCAATCTAAAGCCGTTTATTTCGTCTAAGGAAATAGCTAAGAGAGTTAAACAGATTGCCCGGAAGATCAATAAAGACTATGCGGATAAAGTGCCTATCTTTATTGGTGTGTTAAACGGTTCTTTTATTTTTATCAGTGATCTTGTAAGGCAGGTGAAGCTTGATGTTGAAATTGATTTTCTTAAGCTCTCAAGCTACGGCGATAGCAAAATATCCTCAGGTGAAGTTAAGCTGCTTAAAGACCTGAACTGCCAGATAGATAACAGGGATATAATTGTTGTAGAAGATATTGTTGATTCAGGATTATCGTTAAAATATATCAGGGATCTTGTCCTCTCGCACAATCCGACATCGCTTGAATTCGCAACGCTCCTGATGAAAAAAGGATTAAGCAACCTGGAATTTAATGTTAAGTATGTTGGATTTGAAATTGAAAATAAGTTTGTAGTTGGCTATGGCCTTGATTACGCGCAGAAGTACAGAAACCTCAAAGAAATTTGTATCTTAAAAAATTAAATAATTAGATGTCAGAAGATTTTCCAAAAAACGGTTCAAACCCAAAACCTCCCAAAAGGAGAAAGAACGAAGAATTTAACTGGAACAGGGTGTTCAAAGTAGTATTAGGCTGGAGCGCTATTCTCTTTGGCTTTTTCCTCATAATGATATGGTCAAAATCAGGTGATGGCGGTGAAGTTGAAATTGGATTTGACCAGTACCAGAAGTTAATGACCGATAACAAGATCAAAGAAGCAGTTGTTAAGAAGCTTGATAATTCATTTACGTTTCACGGAGTTTTAAAAGCGCCTGAATCAGTTAATGTAGGTTCACGCCAGGTCACCACTGAAAAGTTTTCGGTTCTGCTTCCATATACAAATATTGATGATGCTGTTATCAAAACATGGAATGAAAAAGCAATTGCATTTCGTATTGAAAAAGAAGATACAAGCTGGATTGGTCCGTTAATTGGCGCGCTGCCATGGATACTTATAATAGTATTCTGGATAGTGATAATGCGCAGGATGCAGGGACAGGGCGGCGGCTCAAAAGGTATCTTCTCATTCGGTAAATCAAAAGCCAAGTTACTTACTGAAAACCAGCTCCGCGTCACATTTAAAGATGTTGCCGGCGCAGATGAAGCAAAATATGAGCTTGAGGAAATTATTGAGTTCTTAAGAGAGCCGACTAAATTCCAGAGATTAGGCGGAAAGATTCCAAGGGGCGTATTGCTTTTAGGTCCTCCGGGAACAGGAAAAACTTTACTTGCCCGCGCAGTTGCAGGTGAAGCAGGCGTGCCGTTCTTTTCTATCAGCGGCGCAGATTTTGTTGAAATGTTTGTTGGTGTAGGAGCCTCGAGAGTGCGTGACCTGTTTGAAAAAGGCAAGAAGAGCGCGCCATGTATAATTTTTATTGATGAAATTGATGCTGTTGGCAGGCACCGCGGCGCAGGCTTAGGCGGCGGACACGATGAACGCGAGCAGACACTGAACCAGTTACTTGTTGAAATGGATGGCTTTGAACAGAATGCAGGCGTAATAATAATTGCAGCAACCAACAGACCTGATGTACTTGACCCGGCGTTACTTAGACCCGGCAGGTTTGACAGGCAGGTTGTTGTTGATAGGCCTGATGTAAAAGGCAGAGAAGGAATATTTAAAGTTCACGTAAGGAATATCCCGCTTGATAAGAGTGTATCTCTTGAAATACTTGCAAAAGGCACACCGGGACTATCCGGCGCTGATATTGCTAACCTTGTCAACGAAGCAGCACTGCTTGCCGCAAGGAAAAATCAGGATACCGTAACGATGGCAGATTTTGAAGAAGCCAAAGATAAGGTTATGATGGGTATGGAAAGAAAAAGCCTTATCATAACTGAAAAGGAAAAGAAGACAACGGCTTATCATGAAATAGGGCATGTGCTTGTTGCCAAAATGATACCTGAATCAGACCCGGTACATAAAGTTACAATTATACCCCGAGGCAGGGCTTTAGGTGTTACAACATACCTGCCTATTGATGAGAAGCATACTTATTCAAAAGAGTACTTAGAAGCAATGATAGCATATGCAATGGGCGGAAGGGCTGCAGAGAAATTGATTTTCAATCAGCTTACCACCGGCGCAGGAAATGATATAGAGCGCGCAACTGCGCTTGCAAGGAAAATGGTATGTGAATGGGGAATGAGCGAAAAGCTTGGACCTCTTACATTCGGCAAAAAGGAAGAAGAAATATTCCTTGGAAGAGAAATATCGCAGCACAGAGATTACAGTGAAGATACTGCTATTATGATAGATGAAGAAGTAAGGAAAATTGTAAACAGGGGAATGGAAAGAGCTGAGACAGTTCTGAAAGATAATATCGAAACACTCCACAGGCTTTCTGCGGCTTTGCTTGAGAGAGAAATATTAGACAGCGCGGAAATTGATACAATTATGAGAGGTGAGCCGCTTCCGCATTTTGAGAAGCTCAAGGTGAACGGCGAAAATATTAACGGTAACGGTTCGGATGAAAATAAACCCGCGCTTAATAAAGAGACCGATAATACTGCTCCTGAAATTAAAAAAGATTAGGAAAGTAATTTATTTCAAGATAATTCTATTTATGCCTGCCTGGCAGATTTTTACAGGCAGGCTTTATTTTTTAAGAGTCAGCAAAAAGCGATAATTACTAAAAGCAATTTGGAAGAAACCGCAGAAAATAATTCCACAACACCTTTAAGTGGCGAGATATTAAGGAAGATGATCCATTACGCATCAGCGGCTATCCCGATAGGTTATCTTTACATCCCCAAAGATATTGTTCTTTTAATACTTGGTGTACTCCTGGTAATGATGGCGGTATTTGAGTTACTTAAATACAAAAGTAATTTAATGCACTCCGTTTACGTAAAGTATTTTAAGCATATGCTCAGGGAGCATGAATACGACAGGTCTAAATTCAGATTGAACGGTGCATCGTGGGTTATACTTGCATCAATTTTCTGTATAATCCTTTTCCCCAAACTGATTGCAGTTACCGGATTACTTATGCTTTCTTTCGCTGACAGCACTTCTGCGCTCCTGGGCAGGATTTTCGGTAAAAAACAGTACGCACCAAACAGGTCATATGTGGGGACAATCGCTTTTTTTGTGATCGGAATTATTATAATTTTACTCTCACCAAAGTATTCCGGCGGAGTAAAGGAATATGTGATAGGGTTTATTGCTGTTGCCGTTACAACTATTGCAGATGCGGTAAGCCTGCCGGTTGATGATAATTTTACTATCCCCGTTGTTTGCTGCGGTGTTATGTATTTGTTGTATATTTTGCTGTACCCGGGTGTAAGTTTAATGTAAATCATAAACATAACCTCACCCCGACCCCTCTCCTGAAAGGAGAGCGGCGTGAATCCTGAGGATTGTTTCCCCTCTCCC
>JBDTNV010000208.1:0-4926 GCA_039933555.1 Ignavibacteria bacterium | reverse complement strand
TGCTTGCTCCAAGTGCCAATGATGCTTCTTTGTAAATTGAGGGTACACTTTTAATTGCGTCTTCAGAAATTGACATTATAGTTGGTATTGCCATAAAAGCAAGAAGTACAGCTCCGGTCAACGCCGTTAACCCGGTTCCAAGATCAAATAGCTGTTTGATAAGAGGTGCAATTACAATGAGCCCGAAAAAACCGAGAACCACAGATGGAATACCAGCCAGTATTTCAATAAATGGCTTTAGAAATTCACGCTCTCTGGGCGAGGCAATTTCAGAAATATATACTGCGCCTATTATTCCAAACGGAATTGCTATAATAGTTGCAAGAAGTGTAACAAGTACAGACCCTGTTATTAACGGGAAAATTCCAAACTCTTCCTTTTGGAATGAAACGGGATTCCAAACTGAATGAAAGAGCTCACCCAGCCCCGGGCTGCCTATGAAAGGAATAGCTTCCTTAAAAAGGAATAAAAATATAAGCAGAACTATGATTATCGAAAGAGAACCACAGCTCTGCAAAAAATATTTTATGATTTTAGCTTTAAGCCTTTGTTTGTTCAATACTATTATTTAGAAGCCTTAAGCTTTTTTTTGATTTATTTTAATGTGATGTATCCAGTTTCTTCGACTATTTTCTGCCCGTCAGGTGACATCGCATAATCTAAAAGTAATTTATTGTTATCTGCAGGCTCACCGTTGAAATATAAATACAGCGGCCTTGCAATTGAATATGTTTTATCCAGAACTGTTGAATGTGTCGGTGAAATTGCAGGGGATGAATCATCTTTTTTCACCGGAACAACTTTAATGTTACCTTCTTTAGTATAACCCAGACCAACATAGCCAATTGACCATTTGTCTGCGGATACTGACTGAACTATTGATGATGAAGCAGGCATTAATTTTACAGTTGGCGCATAATTTTCTTTATTTAAAACATGTTCCTGGAAAAATACGTAAGTGCCTGAATTGCTTTCCCTTGAAAGAACTGTCATTGGCTGGTCGGGTCCACCAAGCTCTTTCCAGTTCTTATATGCGCCGGTGTATATTTTTTTAAGCTGTTCTATTGTAATATCTTTTATCGGGTTATCAGGATGAACAACTATTGCAATACCGTCAAATGCTATGACTTTTTCTACCGGGTTGATGTTCTTTTCCTTAGCCTGATCTTTTTCTTTAGGCTGCATATCGCGTGATGAAGCGCAAACATCCGTTGTGCCGTTTAAGAGTGCAGCAATCCCTGTTCCTGAACCGCCGCCTGTGACTGATACCTGAACTTCAGGGTTTTTCTTCATAAATGCCTCAGCCAGAGTGCTCATCAAATGGACCATGGTATCTGACCCTTTAATTGTAACAGATTTCTTATTTTGTGAATTTTGTTTATCCTTTTTAGAGCATCCGATTGCTCCAAAAACAAACAATATCATCAATAATGCAGTTAACTTTAATGTTATGTTTTTCATTTTTAGTAGATTAATTTAAAATTTGCATGTTTGCTTATGATGCAAATTATGTTAATATATTAAGCAAACTGTTAGGGAATTGTTAAGATTTCGTTAAGAAAATAAAATAAATTTAACTGTTCTTTTGGGGAATCCTAACAGTAAATTTGGTCCCTTTTCCGGGGGTTGAATCAACCTCAATTGTGCCATTCATGGTATTGATAATGTGTTTTACTATGGATAGTCCAAGTCCGGTTCCTCCTTCTTCTCTGCTTCTGCCTTTATCAACCCTGTAAAATCTTTCAAACAGCCTTGGCATGTGGTCCTCAGAAATTCCATACCCTTCATCTTCTACATAAATTACCAGTTCATCATCCTCTAAATAAGCGCCAACTTCAATTTCAGTTTTCTTATCGCTGTATTTAATAGCATTATCAACTAAGTTTCCAATAGCCTGCTCTATTAAATGCTTATTTATCCTGGCAGAAATATTATCATCACATTTAATATCTATACTTATTTTTTTTTCATTTGCCTTGAATTCATAATCTTCTATAACAGATTTCAATACCGGTCTTATGTTTTCGGTTTCCATTTCTATCTCGCCGGGCTTTTCTTCAAGTTTGGCAAGTATCAATAGATCATCAATGAGCATATTAAGCCTATCGATATGCTTTGAAATAATACTAAGGAACCTATCAGCATTCTTAGGGTCATCAATTGCCCCTTCTCTTAAAGTTTCAATGAATCCTTTTATTGTTGTAACCGGTGTGCGCAGCTCGTGAGATACATTCGCTACCAGATCTTTTTTCAGGGTATCAAGATGTTTCAGGTTTGAAATATCATTAAACACAATCAGCGCGCCAAGCTCCTTACTATCCATATCATAAAGCAAGGTACCGCTTAGCTGCAGGAATTTATCCCTTTCATGCTGTAGAATAATTTCCGCTTCCTGTGGGTTGCCTTCTGTGATCAGCTTTTTAAAGAACTTCTGTATTTCTGAAATTCTCACAACTTCCTGCAATGTTTTACCGCGCGGATTAATATCTTTTATACCAAGAATTTCAGCAGCGGTAGTATTAAGCAGCAAAATCCGTTCTTCGTAATCAACTGCAAGCACTCCTTCTTTCATGCTTTCCAGAACTACCTGCTGAAGGTTATTCTGTTCACCAATAATTTCGAGCTTTTCATCAAGCTGTTTAGCCATTGTATTCAGGCTCTCTGCCAGCACCTTAAGCTCCTCATCCTGCGGAGGATATATTTTATGGGTAAATTCACCTTTTGAGAATTTAAGCGCTGCCTTCTTTATTTCTGAGATAGGGTTTAAGAGATTCTTTATTGCTATATATCCAATTACAAGTACAATTATGCTGAAAAATATTACTGTCAAAAATAACGCCGTATTAGCACTCTCGGCTTCTTTCTGAACCCCGGTTAACGGGTAACCGGTCCTTAATACATAGATTATTTTACCTTCTTTATTATAGACAGGAACAGCAGCATACATAAAATCTTCCTTGAGGGTAAAGCTGAATCTCTGGGATATTCCTGTTCTTCCGGCCAAGGCTTCAATTACTTCGGGCCTATCGGCATGGTTATCCATTTGCGAAGGCGCTTCGCGTGAATCAGCAATAACTTTCCCCGAAGTCTGAATTATTGTAACCCTCGCGCCGCTTAGATTATCATATCTTAAGGAAAATTTCTGAAGGTCAACCGAATCAAGCTCTGTGGTTTCTAATTTTTCTTTTATCAGGTTAGAGCGTTGGGTAAGAACATCTTTATCTGCAGTTATTATTGAATCGCTGAATAATGAAGATGCATAAAATGCAAGTATTATAAGAGGTATTATTGTAAACGCTGCAAGTAAAAGAAAAATCTTCCAGAGGAATTTCTTCTTGATCAATTAAAAACTCCCCTGAGGATAATTAAACATTAATAAATCTCCTTAAATTTATATCCAACGCCCCTTACAGTTTCAATATATTCATTTTCCTCACCAAGCTTCTTTCTGAGTGACACAATATGAACATCAATTGATCTGTCTGTGACGGATACTCCCTCTCCCCTTGTTGAGTCAACTATCTGGTATCTTGTCATTACCCAGCCCGGTTTCTTTGCCAGCGTAAGTAATATTCTGAATTCGAGATGAGTAAGGTCTATCAAAATCCCTTTGATAGTTACTTCGTGTCTTCCCACATGAATTTTAAGGTCGCCACGCTCAATTATCGGTTTTTCCTCTTCCTCTTTAGGCGGACGTCTTCTTAAGGTTGCTTTTACAATTGCAAGCAGCTCTCTTGGACTGAAAGGTTTTGTTACATAATGGTCCGCGCCTATCTCCAATCCCGCAACCTTATCAGCCTCATCAGCCTTTGCGGTTACCATTACTATCGGTATTCCGGCTTTCTGTTTATCAGCTTTGATTATCTTCGTTATATCAAATCCATCAACACCGGGAAGCATTAAGTCCAGGATAATGAGGTCATAATCATTTTCCTTCACCAGGTCAAGGGCTTCTTCACCTGAAGATGCTGTTTTTACACGATATCCGTTCTTGGTTAAATTATAATCAATTAATTCAAGAATATCTTTTTCGTCATCTACTACCAGTATTTTTTCCTTCATGTCAGTGAATTTTTAATGTTCTAAAAATTTTCTTATTGTTAAAATTAGCACTAATTTGTTAATTTAATGTTAAGAAAACATTAGAATTCAAATTCATTCAAAAATAGCATTAAATGTTCTATTATTAAATTCATAAATAGTATGATTTGTATCATTCCGAAATTCAGAAAATCCCGGCATATTTGTATATAAATTGGTGCGTTATGAATAATGATATCTTCATACTTTCACTTACAGCCGCTTCCATAGGATTTATACATACTTTAATTGGTCCCGATCATTACCTGCCATTCATTATGATGGCAAAAGCGGGAAAATGGAGCAAAAACAAGACTATTTGGGTTACAATACTCTGCGGAATTGCTCATGTGTTAAGTTCAGTTGTATTGGGATTAATTGGTATAGCTGCCGGTATAGCGATGGATAAACTTGAACTTATTGAAGGCACCAGAGGCGAAATTGCCGGATGGGCGCTTATAACTTTTGGTTTTTTATATATGATATGGGGTATAAAAAAAGCTTACAACAATAAGCCGCACTCACACATTCATGTTACAGATAAAGGAACATATTCAACGCATCATCATGAGCATCATGGTGAACATGTTCATAAAGAAGAAAAAAAATCACTTACACCCTGGATCTTATTTGTAGTATTTATACTCGGACCATGCGAGCCTTTAATTCCGATGTTAATGTTCCCTGCTGCACAGCACAGTATAATTGGTTTAACAACTGTTACAGCCGTTTTTGGAATCGTTACAATTTCAACTATGGTTTCGGTTGTGGTTGTATCTCTTTGGGGAATCAACTTTTTACCGCTGGGTAAACTGGAAAAATTCTCACATGCTCTTGCAGGATTTG
>JBDTNV010000207.1:0-4973 GCA_039933555.1 Ignavibacteria bacterium | reverse complement strand
AGCTAGTTCTAAAATCGTCACAGGAAATTACTCCTTCTATGGAGCAATCAACATACTTCAATATAAAAGAAATTAATTCAGGGGATATTTCATCAGAAGATCTTTCAAAGTTTAATTCTGTTGTAATAATTAATAAGAACCGTTTCAATTCCAAGGAATCAACTAAACTTAAAGAGTATATTGAGTCTGGCGGCGGCGCGGTTATATACCCCGGCAGCGCAACCGATATTGAGAACTACAATAATGAATTAATGAAACAATTGGACCTCCCCTACATCGGCGCAAGATATAATTTACCTGCACCTGTAAAATTTGATAAGATCGATTTTGATAACCCTGTATTTGAAGGAATCTTTAAGAAAGAAACTGACAGCAGAAATTTGAATTTAGAATCACCGGGTATTACAAACGGAATTGCCTTAGGCGGCGGACAGAATTCTGTTTCGGTTGTAACACTGCTTAACGGCACAAATTTTATGGTGGAGTATTCTAAGGGTAAAGGCAAGCTCATAATGTTCGCTGTACCGCCAGATATGTCCGCCTCAGACTTCCCTGCAAAGAATTTGTTTTCACCTGTAACAATAAGAAGCATTTTATACTGCTCTAATATAAACGGTATAAAACCCGGGATAGCGGGGAGAGATTATTTTATTGAGCCGGGTCAGTTCAATTTGAAAAGCGATACAGTTTCACTGAGCTCAGGTACAAAAGAAGAAAAGCCTTCTAAAATTATTGTGCCGGGAAATGAAGAACTTTTGAATATTGGCGGTAACTTGAATATTGTTTCAAATTACAGCCTTACAAATGCGGGAATGGAAAGGTATTCAATTCCGGTTAATTTCAGCAAAGATGAATCTCTGACGTTGAGGCTTAAGCCTGCTGAAATAAAAGATTATGTATCAAACAGCTATAAACTTGAGTCAAATGTAATTTCACCTGAAGAGCAATTAACGGCATCGATAGTTGATTTGCGTATTGGCAAAGATTTGTGGGAATATTTCCTGATCTTAGCTATTATATTCCTGTTAATTGAGTACTTGCTGGCCCGGTCAATAATTAAGAGCAAATAAAATTTTAACTTTTTAATAAGATTTTTTTTGAGTATATTTAAGTCCTTAAAAATAAGGCGATTACAAGAATAATATAAAAATAAGAGGAGAATTCACCAAATGAGATCCGCAAAAGTATTATCTGTTTTTTTGATATTATCGGCAGTAACTTTTTATTTTGGCGGCTGCAGCTCAGCAGAGCAAACCACAGCAAAACTTGCATACCAGCAGGGAGATTATAAAAAAGCTGAAACAGAATTTTTAAAAGAAACAAATCAAAATCCACAGAATGAAGAAGCCTGGTTTTATCTTGCAATGTCACGCGCACAGCAGAGTAAAGTAGATGGCGTAAAATCTGCCATTGATAAATACAGAAGTATAGGCAAAAATACATTTGCTGTAGAGCTTACAGAAGCCTGGGGAACAATGTACGATAGAGCTTACAAACAATATGAAGACGGCGAAAAAATTGCCAAATTAGGTAAAGATGATGAAGCTGTTAAGAAATTCCAGGAGTCACTGAATAATTTCGATATTGCCTACGCCCTTCAGCCTGATAGCGCCTTTGTAAAAGACAATATTACAGCTTTAAACGGCAGGATAAATACTATATTAGTTAAACCGACAATTGATAAAGGTGTTGAGCTTGAAAAGAACGGTGATTTTGGCGGTGCAATTACAGAATATAATAAAGGCTTAGAAAAAGTATCGAAAGGTTCAGGAGCTTATGAAGTTATCATATATAACATCAGCTTAGCAAACCTTAAATGGGGAGAGAAGATGAGAGAAGCTAACTCAGAAGACCCGGCATACAAAGATAAATATAATTCAGCACTTCCGTATTTAGAAGAATTGACATTATCTAAAGATAAAGATAATAAGCTTAACGCATATGAGCTTCTTATACAGGTATACGCAAATTTAGGCATGAATGATAAAGCATCAGATGCTATTAAGATCCGCGACCAGCTTAAGAGCCAAAAATAAATAATAATGGAACAAAACTCTTCAAAACAGTCATCATCTTCAAAATGGTTCTGGGGAATATTCCTCAGCCTGTTTATTCTTGGGATGATATTTGTATCAGTCAGCTTCCTGGTATTTGCTTCTGCCTTAAAGCGTGATGGAGGTGAATTTATTTCCGGCGGTTCAGGTGATAAAATTGCAATTGTTGAATTAAACGATGTAATAGTATCATCAGAGAAAACTGTTGAACAGATAAAACGTTTCCGTGAGGATAAATCCATAAAAGCCATCATACTCAGGGTTAATACCCCGGGAGGCGGCGTGGCTGCTTCACAGGAAATATATGAAGAGGTAAAGAAGACAAGAGATTCAGGCAAGATAATTGTTGTTTCGATGGGCTCAATTGCTGCATCAGGCGGCTATTATATTTCGATGGGCTCAAGCTTAATTATCGCTAATCCGGGTACGCTAACCGGGAGTATTGGAGTAATCGCGCAGTTCATGAGTATTAAAGATCTTGCAGATAAGCTTGGAATAACACAGACAACAATTAAAAGCGGTAATTTGAAAGATGCGGGAAGCCCGTTCAGACCAATGAACGATTCCGACAAAGCTTATTTCCAGGATGTTGTTGACAACAGCTTTGGTCAGTTCCTTGAAGTTGTTTCAAGGGAAAGAAAAATGGATATGGAAACCCTGAGGAAATATGCCAACGGAAGGGTCTTTACCGGCCTGCAGGCAAAAGAATACGGTCTGATTGATTCACTTGGCACATTTGAAGATGCAATTAGGATAACCGGTAAGATGGCAGGCATTGAAGGTGAGCCGAGAATAGTGAGAGAGAAAAAGAAATTTTCGTTTTTTGAATCGCTATTAGGCTCAAAGATAGAAGATGTAACCGATATTAAGAATAAGCTTTTTGATGAACCTATTTTACAGTACAAATTTCAGCCATAACATTTTTTTAAAAAGGGAATCCGGTAAGTTAAATATTATACTTTTTTAATTTATGACAAGAGCAGATATAGCGAACAAAATTGCAAATGCAACAGGACTCAGCAAGGTAGAAACCGAAACGGTGGTAGAGGGTTTTATTCTTTGCGTTATTGATGCATTGAAGGAACAGGAAAGCATTGAAATACGCGGATTTGGTACTTTTAAAGTAAAAGAACGCAAGCCCAGGATAGCAAGGAACCCGAAAACAGGAGCGAAGGTCGAGCTCGGCAGAAGGTTTGTACCAATGTTCAAGGTATCAAAGGAATTTAAAAAGACAGTAAACGATAACTTACTTGAGAAGTATAACGAAAAAGAAAAATAAAATAATTTAATATAAACTATTATAAAGCAAGGAGAATAAATGCCAAGCGGTAAAAAGAGAAAACGTCATAAAATGGCGACACACAAAAGGAAAAAAAGACTGAGAAAGAACAGACATAAAAAGAAGGTAAGGTAGTTTCTTTATAGTTACTGATTTCAGTTAATATTAGGGCAGGGATTTTTTTCTCGGCCCTTTTTGTTTATGCATGATTCCAGATTTCAACAACATGTTACCACCCCATCCCGCTAAAGCGGGATTCCCCTCCTTAAAAAAAGAAGGGAGCTATTTCTCAACCCAGTCTATGTAAAGAAGGACTCTTTGCAAAATGGATGATAATAAAAAAGCCCAAACGTTTTTGGCATTTGAGCTTTGACATTTGTCATTTTGCTCTTAGCGGCGTACTTGATAATTAGGCGCTTCCTTCGTAACTATTACATCATGCGGGTGTGATTCTTTCAATCCTGCATTTGTAATTTCTATGAACTTAGCATTCTTCTGTAGCTCTGATATCGTTCCGCAGCCGCAATAACCCATTGCAGCACGCAGACCGCCTACCATCTGGTAGATTACATCACTTAAGGGTCCTTTATATGGCACCCTGCCTTCTATACCTTCGGGGACAAGCTTACTTAGTTCAGATTCCGGATCCTGAAAATACCTGTCACCGCTGCCGGCCTTCATGGCTTCGAGTGAACCCATTCCCCTGTACATTTTAAATACACGCCCTTCGTAGAGCACTTTCTCGCCGGGTGATTCTTCTGTCCCCGCTAATAAACCGCCTACCATAATGCAATCCGCTCCGGCTGCTATTGCTTTGGGGATATCACCTGTTTGTTTTATTCCTCCATCTGAAATAATTGGTATTTTATACTTTGCCGCTGCTGATACTGCGTTGAACACTGCTGTTATTTGCGGCATACCAACACCCGCAACAACTCTTGTGGTGCAAATTGAGCCTGCACCTATACCGACCTTCACAGCATCTACTCCGGCCTTAATCAGATCAAGTGTTCCTTCAGCAGTTGCAACGTTTCCTGCAATAACATCAATATCGAATTTCTTTTTGATCTGCTTAACTACATCTATTACGCCCTGTGAATGACCGTGTGCGGTATCGACTACAACCACATCAACACTGGCCTTGACAAGTGCAGCAACCCTCTCAAGAGTATCGTTTGCAATGCCAACTGCCGCGCCGCATATAAGCCGGCCGTGTGAATCCTTAGCCGCAAACGGGTGCTTTTTGCGTTTGATAATATCCTTAAAGGTAATCAGCCCTTTTATCTGCCCGTTCTTATCAACAACAGGGAGCTTCTCAACTTTATACTTCTGGAGTATACGCTCAGCCTGCTCAAGAGTAGTACCGACAGGAGCAGTTACAAGGTTTTCCTTTGTCATAAGCTCAGAAACTTTTGTTTTCTGGTTCGGCTCAAACCTGAGATCACGGTTTGTTAAAACACCTATGAGTTCATTGTTATCGTTGACAATAGGAAAACCGGAGATCTTATACCGCTCCATTAAGCGGTTTGCATCGCCGACGGTCTGGTTTACTTTGAGCGTAATTGGGTCAAGTATCATTCCGCTCTCACTTCTTTTTACCCTGTCAACTTCTGATGCCTGTTTTTCAATTGACATATTCT
>JBDTNV010000206.1:0-4973 GCA_039933555.1 Ignavibacteria bacterium | reverse complement strand
AAGAAATATGCGAAATTATTCATATGAATGGCGGCCAGGTATATATGGATGGCGCGAATTTAAACGCACAGGTTGGGTTAACTAGCCCAGGATTAATTGGCGCTGATGTTTGCCATATTAATCTGCATAAAACTTTCTGCATACCGCACGGCGGCGGCGGACCCGGAATGGGGCCTATTGCAGTTGCTGCACATTTAGCCCCTTTCTTACCGGGGCACGCAGTAATTAAAACCGGCGGTGATAAGGCTATTCATGCAGTTTCAGCAGCGCCATGGGGAAGCTCAAGTATTCTGCTGATATCCTACGCTTACATAAAAATGATGGGCGGCAAGGGTCTGACTGAAGCAACCAAGGCCGCAATACTTAATGCAAATTATTTAGCTTCAAAATTAAAGGATGAATTTAAAGTATTATATACCGGTGCAAATGACCGTGTTGCTCATGAGATGATATTTGATATGAGGGAATTCAAGAAATTTGGCATTGAAGTTGGTGATATTGCCAAACGTTTGATGGATTACGGTTTTCACGCGCCTACTGTTTCTTTCCCTGTACCGGGCACACTTATGGTTGAGCCTACAGAATCCGAATCAAAATTTGAGCTTGATAGGTTCTGCAATGCAATGCTTGCTATCAAGAATGAGATAAGGGAAGTTGAAAACGGCACTGCAGATAAAACAGATAATGTGCTTAAGAATGCGCCGCATACTGCTTTTGAAATTGCATCTGATAACTGGAACCATAAATATTCCCGTGAAAAAGCTGCTTACCCTATAGCAGGTCTACGGGAAAATAAGTTCTGGCCGGCAGTTGCAAGAGTTGATGATGCATACGGCGACAGGAATTTCATCTGTGCATGCGAGCCGATTGAAAGCTATTTGGAAGAAGAAGCTGCTTAAGGTTTTTAGATAAAAATTTATTATGCCGGGTAAAGCCCGGCATTTTTTTACATTTTGTCATGCCGAACTTGTTTCAACATCTTTATACATACTCTTTTAATCTGAATATTTTACTTTAGTTTCAATTTGTATTGATTCCTGTTTCGCTATTAATGCTTTAAGAGTAGACAAGCACACCCTGAAACAAGTTCAGGGTGACATGCTTAATTCTCTCTTTTTTATTTACTGTATTAAATCCTTACATTTAATATTACTTTGCATTAATTTTGTTTAAGTTAACATTTATATGGATTCCTGCCTGTCTGCCGCAGGCATGGCGCAGGAATGACAAATAGTGAGCGAAAAAATCTCAAACAATAAGTCAGCTGCCGCTGCCGGAGAAGAAAGCGGTATTCAAAAAACCGCCAACTACCTTGGCTTAAAGCGTAATATTATCCTTATGCTGGTTTTAACTGTTCTAATGTACACTGGCGAAAAGCTGTGGGAGCGGTTTATTCCCAAATACCTTGATGGACTTGGCGCATCTATACTTATCATTGGAGCATTTGGCTTCATGCAGAATTTCCTTGGCGCTATGTGGGCTCTGCCGGGCGGGTACATATCTGATTATCTTGGCAACCGCAAGGCATTCATGATTTTCAGCATCCTGGCAATATTCGGTTATGGGATAGCAATTGCTTTTGACAGCTGGATAGCGGTTTTTATTGGCATGTTATTTTTCTTTGGGTGGAGCAATGTCGCGCTGCCGGGCTCAATGAGTCTCATCACAAAAACACTTGGCAAAGGCAAAACTGTTATGGGGATATCCATGCACTCATTAATTCGCAGGATACCAATGGCACTGGGTCCAATTATAGGCGGATATTTGATCGGTACTTATGGCTTGATCGCCGGAATTAAAGTTGCATTCGGAATTTCTATCGGACTATCACTTGTTGGACTCTTATTTATAAATAAACTGACTGTAAAAGATGAAACACAAAAACCTGAAAAGATCCACCCTGTTCAGTTGTGGAAAACTTTTGACAAAAAACTAAAGAACTTGCTGGTATCCGATATTCTTGTGCGTTTCTGTGAACAGATCCCGTATGTATTTGTTGTGATATGGTGCCTTAATGTTGTGAAAGTTTCAGCAAGTGATTTTGGATACCTTACAGCAATTGAAATGATAACATCAGCGGTCATCTTTATTCCGGTTGCAAATTACTCTGATAAGCTGGAGAAGAAACCGTTTATTGTAATTACTTTTGTTTTCTTCACAATTTTTCCTTTCATGTTATATTTCAGCAATACATTCTGGTTACTGGGCATAGCGTTTTTCATTCGCGGATTAAAAGAATTTGGCGAGCCGACCCGAAAAGCGCTGATACTTGAGCTATCAAAAAAGGGGATGGAAGCCAGAAGCTTTGGAATGTATTACTTTGTCAGGGATGGAATTGTAGCATTTGCCGGATTCCTTGGTGGTGTGTTGTGGAAGGTGAGTCCTGAGCTAAACCTGTTCATAGCTGCAGGATTTGGTATTCTTGGTACACTTTACTTTGCATTATTCGGCAAGGGGACGGATGCAAATAGTGAAGTGGTGAAATAGTCAAATAGTGAGATAGTGAATTAGCAATTGTTCGTGCAACGAATCAGGTTACCTTCATTTTTGAATTAACATTATTCTTGAGATCCTTATAATAACAATTTAACCAATTTCGTGGCACGAATATCTTTTATTATTAAGCCAGTAATTTCAGAAAATTTTCATTTGGCTCAAAACTGCTTAATACTCTCTTAATTCCCAAAGCTTTCAATTTACCATTCATCTTGTAATCAATGCCAATGAAATGAATATTCAGTTCTTTAGCTACACTGTAATCATACTCTCTATCGCCAGTATAGAATATTTTTTCAAAGCTATTTCCTTTATTATTTTCTTTTGCAATAAATGCATTTATCATTTCGTGTTTTGTCCTGTATTTCCCTGAACAAAAAATGTTCTCATCAGGAAAATGAAGTCCTAAGAGCTCAAGTTTAAATTTAGCAGTTTTTTCAAATCCTCCGGTTGCAATACCAGTGACATATAATTCACCATTTGCCTGCAAATAATCAACAATTGTTTTTGCACCGGGCACAATAGTGTATTTATTTTCAACCTGATAGACTTTATAAGCCAGCTCTTCTGCATAAATATTAATTACTTTATTTATCATTGCTTCATCAGGTTCAATATTTGTTGACTTCAATATAATATCATATGTAGTATAATAGTCAGTGACATGCTTGTATGAATCCCAATTTGTATTTTCTATATCGATATTTAAAGCCTTTTTAAAAGCATTTATGTAGCATTTATCATCAATATACTTTGAGTGGCACAAAGTACCATCAATATCAAAAATTATTAATTTCATTAGACAAAAATATGTAAATTTTGTATAATTATTACGGAAATAAGTAATGATTTTCATCCTTGCTTGGAGTGATAAAAGCCTGAAAAATATGCAACCTTCAACCTCTCATACTAGTCATAATAAACAGATATCATAAATGAGGAAAAACAATAAAAATAATATAAAAAACGCCATTTTTGCCCATAAAGTTGGGCTAGGCAATTCAAAGGAGAATTAAAAATGAATAACTTTGCTGAAGCTTTTATACCAATTATAGCAATTATCTTCACATTTGGAATCCCGGGAGCACTTATCTTCTGGTATCTGTACATAAAACATAAAGAAAGAACCAAATTAATGGATATGGGCCTATCACCACAGGAAGCCAGGGACTATTTCCGCGAACAGGAAAAAAGACCTAAAAATCCGCTTAACACTTTGAAATGGGGTATCCTTTTATCAATGATAGGTATTGGACTTTTCATAGGAATATTGCTGGATGAAGCCGGCTTTAAGGATGAGCTGACGGGTGTTATGGTACTTTTATTCGGCGGACTTGGATTTATAATCTATTACTTTGTTGCAAGTACAAAGCTTAAAAAGGATGCACTTGCTCAGCAGAACTCTGCCCAGAAACAATAAGCAAAGCAGGGGAACAATCCAAAATTATTTTAATTATACAGGAAAATGAAAACTAAAAATTTAATAATAACTGCAGTCATTGGGCTGATACTGATCAGTTTCACAGGCTGCAGCCTGCTGAGGAAAAGAGTAGAGAAAAAAGAAACTGTTAAGTACACTTTAAATGGCAGCGGCAAAACCTCTATTCATGTTGAAAATACCAATGGCAGAATAAATGTATCAAACTCAAATGATACAAACGGCATGATCACAATTGAAGCCGAAAAAATTGCTGATGTAAAAGTTGATGAACAGGATAAGCCGATAGAAAATATCAAAATAAAGATAGACTCTGCCGGCAGCGAGATAAACATAGAAACAGATGTAAACCACGATAGGGGTATGTTCCACAAGGGTGAAACACCAAAAGTAAACTATGATATTAAGGTACCTGCAAATATGAAGGTAAGCGCCGAAAATGTAAACGGTACCATAACAATTTCAAGGATAACCGCTGATGTTACAGCAGAAACAGTTAACGGTACGATCAGTATTTTCAGCTGCCCGGGCCAGATAAACTTATCAGGCGTAAACGGAACGATAATTTGTAATGTTGATTCAGTGACCGCCGGCATTAAAGTTGAAGTTGTGAACGGTAGTGTGAAAATTGGCGGCCTTAAGACAATTAATGCGGATGTGAACGCTACTACGGTGAACGGCAAAGTTAAATTTGCAGATCTCACTTTTTCTAATCTGAATGCCAACAAGAAGTCACTATCCGGAACGCTGGGCAAAGGCGGTAACTCCATTAGGGTTGAAAGCACAAATGGAAGCATTACTTTTGACGCGAATAAGATCGCTCCCAAAAAAGATGATACCTTTGAATTCAAAATTGATTTTGATGACGATGATGAACCGGTAAAGATAATCAAAAAAGAACCCGGTGAAACCAAAGCTCCCGAAAATGGTGATCTGCCAAAAGCGCCTGTAAAAACTGACTCGGTTAAAAAATAATTAACTCACAAAGTAGCTAACAGTTAATAAATAATAAGTTAAAACATTTTTGTTTATATTTAGT
>JBDTNV010000205.1:0-5032 GCA_039933555.1 Ignavibacteria bacterium | reverse complement strand
TTATTTTCACTTTTGTACCTTGCAACAAATAATTCTGAAAAATCCACAACATCTGCAATTACATCGAAAACGGTATTAAATATAGCATTTACATCCAGCTTTTGTGATAATAGTTTTCCGGCACGGTAAAGAGTATTAATATCCTTGTTTTGCTTTTTAATCCTGTCAATGTTTTTCTTCTGTTCCGATATATCACTTACAATTCCGATGGAACCAATAACCATGTTTTTTTCATTTGTTAAAGGCGTCCCGCTTATTATAACGCTTAATTTTTCACCGTCTTTGGTAATAAGAACAGTTTCATAATTATCAGAAATACCGGACTCTCTAAGTTTGTTCTTACTTCTTATGAGTTCCCGTTCATCTTCTTCAACAAATAAATTATATCCTACTTTCCCAATAATTTCCCTTTTGGGATATTTTAGCATTTCAGTAATTTTTTTATTCACATAGATAATATGGTCATTATTATCCGCAAGGATCAGACCTTCTCCCATGCTTTCTATAAGGGTCCTGTGTGTGCGTTCACTTTCTTTTAGTACTTCTTCTGTCAGCTTTTGCTCAGTAATATCCTGAACCGCGCCAATTATCATCGTAATATTTTCTGTCTTCTCATCAACTATGGGCTTTGAATAAATTTTCACCCATCTAATTTCATTTTTTTTAGTTACTATTCTGGTTATAATTGTTTCAGTTTTCCCGCTGATGATATTTCCCCAGTAATCTATAAAGGTTAACAAATCATCTTCAAAGATAATGCTGAGGAAGAAATTCTTTTTATGGAGCTCATCAGAACTGTAACCGGTAATATTTTCAAATGAACCTATTATTATCTCAGGCACAATCTTATCTTCAGCATCTACCTTTAGGATATAAGTATAATCAAAGGTCAGATTTGCGAGCTGCTCGAGATATAATAGTTTATTTTTTTCGTCCATATTTTAGTATTGGGCTATAAAGGTATTAAAAATAAAAGTTTATTTTCGTTAAAACAACCCATAATAACCATTAATTCAATATGCATAAAAAGATTTTACTTTGCTTCTTTTGCATCAGTTCTCTAACAGCGTTAACATATTCACAGGAGCTCACAGTTTATGACCGCTGGCATAAAACTGATCAGCTTATCCGCGACAGGAAGATTGATGAAGATGACGCGCAGGATTCCATCGCTATGTATGTGAAGCTGGGAGTACAGGATTTCAGGAAACTTGGCATCCCCGGCACAAAACGCAGTAACTGGGTCTTCCCGATGTTTGGCTTCACCTGGTCAGCCTACCGAACCGACGGGAAGGATTATAAAGATGAAACTTTTGATTATTTCCAGGGGGGTGAGTTCAGCGGGCACCCGGCGCATGATATATTTATACTGGATAAAGATACCAATTGCGTTGAGGATTCAACCGGGCGCGAAGTTTTTGCTGTTGCTATGGTTACAGGCATTGTCCTATCTAAATATGACACATGGTTCAGAGCTGACTACTTAAGAAGCGGGAATTATGTTAAACTCTTCGACCCTGAATCAAAAGCGATATTCTATTATTCACATTTGGACAGCGTTTTTGTTAACGTAGGCCAGTTGGTAAAAGCAGGTGAACCTCTTGGGTACGTGGGCAGAACCGGACGAAAAGCCATAAAAGGCAAAACTCATATTCACATTGCCTATTATAAAATAGATGACGGGCACCCCATACCCGAGGATATCATTAATGATCTTTATGATGCCGAAAAGAAAATTGTTAACCGAAAGTAAGAATGCATTTGTGAAAGCGTTTTAAAAATATAGGGGACGCTTCAACGCCGCGTCCCCAGCTAATAATATAACCCTAAACTTAAAAACTTTACCTAAAAAACTTTAAAACCTGATCGTAACTTTTGTGCCTGCTTTGCGGTCAACCTCGAAAGTACCGCCAAGGTTTTTTACAAACATGCCAACAAGCACCATACTGAATGTGTGCGGCCTGCCCTTTGCGGATATTATCCCCTGCCCGTTATCCCTGATTGATAAATAATACTTGCCCGGCTTTTCTTCGTGCATATCAACAGTTATATTCCCTTTCTTTTTATTGGGGAATGAATGAAGGAGTGAGTTGCTTAAGAGCTCGTTAATTATGAGTGAGCAGGTTATTGCCTTATCAATTGGAAGGAATACATGTTTTATATTAACATAGGTTGATACACGGTTCATTGTGATATCGTATGAATCGTATAGATATGGTATCAGAAGGAACATGAAATTTTCAATATCAATATCCGAAATATCATTTTGCA
Source organism: Ignavibacteria bacterium (assembly GCA_039933555.1). Lineage (GTDB taxonomy): Bacteria > Bacteroidota > Ignavibacteria > Tepidaquicellales > OLB5 > OLB5. Next base: position 2,761 of record JBDTNV010000205.1, on the reverse strand, counting down.
GGTAAAGCTTCTCCTGTATAAGCGCAAGAACCTGCGCCCTGTTCCTGGTGATCTTAAAGTACTCGTTATAAACCGGGTCCTTAACGTAATCAGACTGGAACTGGAGGAGTGAAGAAATAATTTTCATATTTTCCTTCACCCTGTTTGATACTTCTTCAACCAAAAGCTTTTTCTCGTGGATCATCTTATCAAGCGATTCATTCAGGATATTCTTTTCCTTCGCGTCAGTTGCAGCCTCGCTGAAGAGAATCGCGTTCTTATTGGCAATCGCAGCCTGGTTAACCATCGTTTCTATCCAGTTGCGGTTCTTATCGTCAAACTCGTTCTTGTTCTTACTCATCAGCGTAATAAAGCCAAGTATCTTTCCGTTGAGCTTTATCGGGACGATCATAGCGGACTCGATGAGATACTCCTTGCCATGATCTTCATCAGCTAAACTGCCCTCATTTGTAATGTGGTATTTTACATCACTCTTAGCCAAACGCTTCTGGTAATCGTGGACTATGACAGTATCATTCTTCCTGATGGCTTCGCTCAATATACCTTTGCCTTCCGGCGCAAGCGGTATTTCAGGAATTACAGAAACATCAATTCTGTCTTCCTCAAGTACGCTGCGAAGGTAGATATATTTGATCCTACGCTCTTTTTCATCAAAGCGGGCAACGAACATATCCTGCATATCTACTATGTTCAGAAGCACATCGAATAATTTGTCATACAATATATTTATATCAAGGGTGACTGAAAAAAACTTGGATGTTTCGTAGAGGAGCCTTAGCTCCTTGTTTTTGGTATTTAAGATCTCTACTAAACTGTGAAGAGATTCTTTTTCACGGATGTTGTGCATTTTTACTAGTCCCCCCGGTTAGTTCAGCAAATATAGTTCTTTTTGTTGGATTAATAATAACGTGAATGTGTTAATAATTAAGTTTCTGAAAATAAAATTAAAGTACTGATTTTAGTTTACATTCACCTTGCCGAAACTAACGGCATAATTGCCATACCCAAAACAAGTGAGGATAATCAACACAATTCAATTTCTTTGAAGATCCCTGCTGCATTCAGGATTCAGGGCTCTGCAGCCATGAGGCAGTATCCTTATCATTAACAATTCCTGATGCTTGAATGTTCCTGAATATTCCCTTTTCCACTTACCTACCGAGCCCCGACATTATAACCTTATATCCATCTACTCATCCACAATCGCACACATAAGCTCGGCTTCGGCGCAAAGCTCTCCATTTACCGCATTCTTGTACGCCTTGCACTTCAGCTTGAATATATTCCGCTTGCGGTCAGTTACCTCAACATCAAAGAACAACTGGTCACCGGGGATAACCGGCTTACGGAACTTAGCTCTGTCAATCGAGGTGAAGTACGCCAGCTTGCCCTCATAGCTATCGAAGAAGCTGTGCATAAGCAGGCCGCCTGTCTGCGCCATCGCCTCAATTATCAGCACGCCCGGCATTACAGGTTTCTGCGGGAAGTGCCCCTGGAAGAACGGCTCATTTACGGTGACATTCTTCACGCCTATGATGCGTTTACCGTGCTCAAGCTCTATGACTTTATCAACCAGTAAAAACGGGTAGCGGTGAGGCAGCATTTTCTTTATCGCATTGATATCAAGTATCACATCACCTGATTGCTTTACCTGGTACTTCATCTTCAGCTTATTCTGCTTGTATAAGTTACGGAGCATTTTTACGAACTCTATATTATGCTTATGCCCCGGACGCGCTGCCATGATGTGCCCTTTTATGGGCGCGCCAATCAAAGCCATATCACCTACAAGATCAAGCAGTTTGTGGCGAACAGGTTCATTGGTGAAACGAAGCTGTGTATTGTTGAGTATCCCGTTTTGACCGAGCACCACACTGCCTGATATTCCGAGCTTCTGCATTAACTCTGAGAGCTGTTTCTCATTCAGCTCACGGTCAACAATTACGACCGCGTTATCAAACTTGCCGCCCTGAATTAAGCCCTGCTCGTATAATGTTTCGACCTCGTGCAGGAAGCAGAACGTACGCGCCGGAGCGAACTCTGTCGGGAACTCCTCCATGTTAAAGAGCGATGTGTACTGCGAGCCCAGCGCCGGGTTACGGTAATCGATCATAACTGTAACTTTAAAATCATCAAGCGGGAAGGCGACTATATCAACTGTGCCATCGGCTGCGCGGTAGTGAATGGTATTTTCAATGACGAGGTAATCTTTAGGTTCTGCCTGCTCTGTGAATCCGGCTGATATGAGGAGGTCAATGAACGGCTTTGAACTGCCATCGATAACCGGGGGCTCGTTGGTATCAAGCTCGACAATCAGGTTATCAATTTCAACGCCCATGATCGCCGCCAGCACATGCTCAACGGTTTTTACCTGCGCCTCGCCTACTGCTATGGTTGTGCCGCGCGAGATATCAATAACATGATCGATATCGGCGGGAATCTCCGGTGAGTCCGGCATATCAACCCGCTTAAAGCGGATGCCGTGATCTACAGGCGCGGGTACAAAGCGCAAGTTTGATTTATTGCCGGTGTGCAGCCCTATACCGGATATTGATACTGCTTTGGTTATGGTTCTTTGTTTTTCTAGCATATTTTCCTTTACATCCCCGCTGTTGGAGTTGTCTCCAACAGCAAGAATAAGTGCGAAAATACTAATATTTTAGTTTAAATTTAAGTGATAAAAAAGCAAAAGCCAAATCAAAATATAAAACAGCCACTAACTTTCAAAAAGCGAAAGTCAAGGACACAAAGCAGAGAAAAC
>JBDTNV010000204.1:0-5035 GCA_039933555.1 Ignavibacteria bacterium | reverse complement strand
CCCTACACCAAGATATATGATAAGGAAGGAAAGCTCTTCACAACTTTCCTTGGCAACAAGACCTATGAGCAATTTGAAGCTGAGATAAAGAAAGCAATGGACTAGAAATTAGGATTTGGAGTATTAAAAAAGCCTCTCAGGAAACTCCCGACAGGCTTTTTGTTTATATTTCAGATTAGTATTTTATGGCAATTTTGCCATTTGAAACCAAAAATCCTCGATTATCTTTACTGCCTGAGTGTACTCATCAAAATCAACAGGCTTGGTTACGTAACAGTTTGCGCTTAAGTCATATGATTTGAGTATATGATCTTCTGAGCTTGAGCTGCTGAGCATTATCACAGGGATCTTCTTCAGGTCAGGATCATTTTTAATAGTTTCAAGTACTTCAAATCCGTTCTTTTTGGGCAGATTGATATCAAGCAATATTATATCAGGTTTATTCCTTTCGGTGTACTTCCCTCTGCCGTATAAAAAATTTAAAGCGTCTTCACCGTCTCTTGCGACGGAAAAGTGCTTATCTATTTTGCTTTCGCTGAATGCTTCTTTAATAAGCCTGACATCGCCTTCATTATCTTCAACAAGTAAAACCTGTAACGTTTTAGGAATATGATCCATTTATCAAAATTAAATTGTGAATAATCTCAAAAATACCAAAATTAATTACTAACAACAAGGAAGGAGTATACAAGCAAACCTTACAATTGAAAATAAAAATTAATCTTTATCAGGAATTGTAAAATTAAATGTTGAGCCCATATCCGGCTCTGACTCCACCCACAGGTGGCCGCCAAGCTTTTCAACTATTCTTTTGCAAATTGCAAGCCCGATACCGGTTCCGGGATACTCTGAATTATTATGCAGACGCTGGAAGATAATAAATATCTTATCGCTGAATTCTTTATTAATACCAATACCGTTATCTGATAAAGTAAACAGCCATTCATCACCAACATGCTTTGCTGAAATATTAACCACAGGCTTAACATCGGGCCTCCTGAACTTTATGGCGTTGCTCATCAGGTTCTGGAAAAGCTGGTTAATCTGAAGCTGGTTTGCTTTTACAACTGGCAGCTTTTCAACATTTATTGTGGCTCCTGTTTCTTCAATAGCAGCTTTTAAGTTCTTTATATTCAGTTCAACTACTTTATTACAGTCAACATCCTCAAGCTGCGCATCTTTGGTATTAACCCTTGAATACGCAAGCAGGTCATTAATAAGGGTCTTCATCCTTACTACGCCATCAACAGCGTAATTGATAAATTCATCTGCTTCTGCGGTAAGGTTGCCTTTATATCTTCTTTGCAATAGCTGGATGTAGCTTGCTACCATTCTAAGAGGCTCCTGCAGGTCATGGGATGCGACATAAGCAAATTGTTCAAGCTCATTATTCGATTGCGATAGCTTTTCTGCAAGCTGTTTAAGTTTTTCCTCGCTGGTTTTGTGTTCGGTAATATTAATTAAAACACCCGCCATATGTGAATGGCCGTTATTACGTACCTTTATCATATGGTCTTCGATCCAGATGTATCTGCCGTCAGCTCTTCTTACCCTGAACTCAAGGTTAAGCACACCAAGCGAACCGGTTTTATTCCATTCTTTAGTTTTTTCTTCAATACTCTTCCAGTCACCCGGATGTGTAATTGTCCTGAAGAAATCCCTGTCACTGAACATTTCAGCGCTGTATCCTAACATTTCATAAACATTCTCTGACATGAATTCTGTGCCGCTTCCTGTTTCATATAATACAACATCCTGCAGATTCTTAAGCAAAGTTGCCAGCCTGAACTGTGTCTTGCTCAATTCTTCCTGCGCTTTTTTAGATTCTGTAATATCACGGTGTGAACCCCATATTCTTACAAGCGTATCATTTTCAACTATCCCCACCAGGTTATTCATAAATATCTTTTTATTGCCGTCTTTATCTTTTTCAACTGATTCAATATTATCTATCTTATATCCGCCCATAATACTTTTCCTGATGTAGTCAATATTCTTCGACTCGGATTCTATCAACAGCTCTCCAATTCTGGCGCCTGCTATATCGCCGGCTGCTTCATAACCATACATCCTTGCAAAAACATCATTACACTCTGCCAGGTACCCGTATTTAAATACATTCTTAACCTGTTCATCTATTGGCAGTTTCACAGATACCGGTTCAAGAAATTCAAATCTCCAGATACCTTCGGTGCTTTGTTTTACAAATGCCCTGTATCTTTCTTCGCTGTTTCTTAATGCCTTTTCAGTTTCTTTTCTCTCAGTGATATCGCTATAGATGCCGTATACCCCAATTTGATTCTCTTCAAGGGTAATAGGATAAGCAAGTATCGATACATCAACAATACTTCCGTCTTTACGCTTTCTTTGTGTTTCCCTGTGTATAATCTCTCCCTTGAGTACAAACAAAGTCATTTGTGTAGCCTGTTCTACCATACTCTCAGGTATGATAATGCTGTTAAGTGTTCTACCTTTAATTTCTTCCACACTGTGCTGGAACATTCTTTCGAAACCTTTATTTGCATTAAGAATTCTATCCTGGTTATCGAGAATTACGATACCCTCAGGTGAGTTTTCAAACAATTGCTGGAAGTAGGATTTTTGGAGTAATATTTCCTCTTCAGCTTTCTTGCGGTCGGTAATATCACGGTAATTGAAAACTATAGCCCCAATTGCCGGATCACTTATCAGGTTATGAGCAGTAGCTTCATGCCACATCCATTTACCGTCATTATTCCTGAACCTAAGCTGAACATTATTAACGATATTTCCATGTTCACTTAATACTTCTTCAAAAAGTTTATCTGCAGTTTCCTTATCATCTTCATTTATAAAGTCAAAAATATTTTTTCCGATATAATCATCAGCAGTATATCCAAGGATCTTTGTAACAGAAGGACTAGCATAAATTATATTTCCATTTTCGTCAACAAGCGATATCTGGTCGGTAATATTTTCGATCAGCGCGCGGAATCTCTTATCTTTCTCCGAAAGCTCAACTTCAGCTTTCATCCTTTCAGAGATATCAATACATATCTGGTTAATAGCAACCGATTCACCTGATACATCATACTCAGCATACAGGTATGTATCCAGCCAAACTGTGGATTTATCCCTGTTAATAATTCTGTAATCAATATGCTGGGTACCCGCATATTTTTCAGCAGCCCAATCTTTATAGAAATTAAAAACTTTATCCCTGTCATCAGGATGGATCATATCCACCAGAGCAATATCATTTAGTGAATTAAACTCTTCCATCGTAAACCCTGATTGTCTTGTAAATTCTTCATTAACAAAATCATAAGAACCTGTTTTCAGCATTACTCTTGTAACAGCAACCGGCGCATTTGCGGCCAGATTTTTATATTTATTCTCATTTTCAATTATCTTCTCCTGTGCCTTCTTTTGCTCTGTTATATCAATGCAAATTTGATTTATAGCCATTACTTTTCCGCTTTCATCAAAATCTGCAAAAAGGAATGTATCTACCCAGATTAAATCTCCTGACCTGTTAAATATCCTGTAATCAATATGCTGAGTACCCTTAAATTTATCTTCACGCCATTTATCAAAAAATTCTTTTACCATTACCTTATCTTCAGGATAAGCCAGCGCCATCAGGTCTTTCTTGCTCAAAGAATTATACTCTTCCATTGTATAACCGGATTGCCTTGTGAATTCGTCATTGACATATTCATATTTCATATTATCAGCCGAAATCCTTGTAACGGCAATAGGAGCATTGGCTGCGAGATTTTTATATTTTTTCTCGCTTTCAAGTATTGCAAGCTCAGCTTTTTTCCGCTCGGTAATATCGATACAAATCTCATTCATAACAACTGCGCGGCCTGAATCATCAAAATCTGCGTATATAAAAGTATCCAGCCAGATAAGCTGGTTTTTGCGGTTTAAGATCCTGTAATCAAAATGCAGCATTCCTTTAAAGCCGTTCTTCTTCCAGTCATCATAGTTATCCTGCACCTTCTTTCTGTCATCAATAAAAATAATATCGGTTTTTTCATTTCTTGCCAGTCGGCTGTATTCTTCAACTGAACAGCCCATCTGTCTTGCAAATTCATCGTTTGCGTATTCAAAATCATTGGTTGTCATCGAAAATCTTGCCACAGATACGGGAGCATTTTGCGCTAGATTCCTGTATTTCTTTTCACTTTCCAGCAGCGCATTCTGAAATTCCTTATTTGTTGTAATATCACGGCAAATTATAAATAATTCCTGTGGTATTCCGTTTACGTCCGATATCAGCCTGGTGCTTTCGTTAACCCAAATGATGCTTCCATCTTTTCGTATTTTTCTGAACTCAAGTTTGGCGCTTTCAGTTTTCCTTGAAAATATTTCATTTATTCTTTCACTTACCGCTTCCCTGTCTTCGGGGTGTACAACTTTCCATACTTCATTTCCTATTAACTCATCAATTTTATATCCAAGATACTCGGCACCAAAGTAATTTACCGATTTAACCTTCCCTGTGGGAGTAATCGAAAAATACATATCCGGAGCGCTATCATACAGGTCCTGGAATCTTTTCTCACTCTGTTTAATAGCTTCTTCGGCTTTTTTCCTTTCGGTGATATCGCTGGCTATTCCTATATGTGCAACCGGAACACCCTTATCATTCCTTAAAATTGAAGTGGAAAGGTAAACCGGGAATTCCTTACCGTCTTTTGAGCGGTTTAGGATCTCTCCCTGCCAGCCTCCTTTTTGGGTTTGCGCAAGTATTTCAGTGTTTATTTCAACGGGGTTATTTAAGCTTCGAATCATTGTAATATGTTTCCCAAGAATATCTTCTTTGGAATAGCCATACATTGTTTCAAATGCATCATTAACAAAAATCACTTTATCATTAAGGTCTGTTATACTTACACATTCAGTAATGCCCTTAATAGCCTGGGCAAGCATATCAATTTTTTCCTGGGTCAGCTTTCTTTCGGTAATATCTCTAACAAACAGCTGAACTACCTCCTCTTCAAATAGTTTTATCAGACGCATGCTGATCTCTACATCTACAAAAGTG
>JBDTNV010000203.1:0-5086 GCA_039933555.1 Ignavibacteria bacterium | reverse complement strand
TCTTTGGCAGGGCAACAGCAATCGGGCCGCACATTCCAATGCAGTGAAAGCTGCCAAGTAATCCCACCAAAAATCCCGTTAATAATTCCATCTATTTATTGTCTATTGTATTTTGTTTCATTGTCTATTGTATCATAACTTTTTCTTCATTAAAATAGTCTTTTCCATCCATTGCCCAGTTGATCTGAACTTTCCAAAGGCCCTTTGTAAGTTTTTGGGTATTAAATATCTGCCGCATATCAGAACCGGGCTCTACACTTGCTTTAAAATCATTTCCGGCATCTGAAGGCTTGTAAAAAGATATTTCACCCTTAATCGAATTCTTATCAGAAGGATAGGTTATTATTACCTCGCTGCCTGTTGAAACTATCTTCAACCCTTCTTTAAGAGTTCTGGTATTATTGATCTTATTTATCTGTTCCTGGTATTTTAATTCTTTCTCATAATAGTTGTTTGAAACAAGATCTATATTCTTTGTCATAGATTTATACACCATAACACCAATACCAAGCATAAATACGGCAAATACAAGTATTATCCCCTTACCCCAGCTCATATTCTAAGATATCCTTTCATATTTATTTTTGCGGTACAGGGCCAAGAAAATTAATCTTATCTGCTTCGAATCTTTCACCGTTTTTGTATAAACCAATTTCAAGAACCGTGTTCATAGTTTTTAACTGATCTTTTGATAGTAATACAAGGAATTTAGTCTCTGTAACATCGCCTGAAATTGCCTTGATATCTCCTCCTATTACAGTAATTTCTCCCACAATATTTTCAAGCTTTAGCGTAATCTGCTCATCATGAAATGTTTTATTTGAGAGCTTCATCGTATACAGATTGCTTATTTTGTTATCAGGCTGTTCCTGGAAGATCATCCCCGGCGCGCGCAGGATAGTTGCATCAATTGGTTTTCTGGATGCAACCAGGTATGTAAGCACTGAAAGCAAAACCAACAGTACTGCTGAGTAAGCAATTACTCTTGTTGTTATTTTGAATTTTGTCTTATTCTTTATATTATTTTCTGAGGCAAATCTTATCAAGCCCCTTGGCTTATCAACTCTATCCATAATATTATCACAGGCATCAATGCATGCCGTACAATTTACGCACTCAAGCTGTGTGCCGTTTCGGATATCGATACCTGTTGGACAAACCACGATACACTCTTTACAGTCAATACAATCACCTTGCGTCCTGGTTTCACTCTTTCTTATTTTGCCTCTCGGCTCACCGCGCACATAATCATAAGCTATTACAGCTGAACTCTTATCCAGCAGCACACCCTGCAGCCTGCCGTATGGACACACATAAATGCAGGCGTATTCACGGAACCATGCAAAAACAAAATAGAAGGCCCCCGAAAATAATATCATAGCTGCAAAACCCCAGAAATGCTTTGAAACTGGGTCAATAATAATTTGCTTTAGTTCTTCAATACCAACAATCCACGCGATAAAAGTATTTGCGATCAGTACTGAAAGAGCAAAAAATATTCCCCATTTCAACAGTTTTTTAAATAGTTTACCTGCTGTCCACGGCGCGTCATTGAATCGTTTCTGTCTAACATGGTCTCCTTCAATAAAAAATTCAATTTTCCTGAATACCATTTCTAGAAATACTGTCTGCGGGCAGGCCCATCCGCAGAAAACTCTTCCGAAAATTGCAGTGAACAAAATTATTGATACAATGAATGTTATAAAGCCAAGGGCAATGATAAAGAAATCATGTGTACCAAAAACCTGGCCAAACAGAATGAATTTCCTTTCTATGATGTTAAACATCATAAAAGGGTGGCCGTCAATCTTAATTAATGGCATTCCAAAAAGAAAAGCCAGCAGCCCAATGCTGAAAACAGTCCTTGCGTTATAAAACCTGCCCTTTGGTTTTTTAGCGTAAATATGCTTTCGATTCCCTTCATCAGTAACAATGCCTAAGTGATCTCTGAAAGAGTCTGTTTCTTTGATAGTATTTGTGCTTTGCATATGCATACAATTCCGTTGCTGCTCTTAAAGTTATTCCCTGCCTGCCGGATGAAGGCAGCAGGGAATTTTAAATGTAAATTATTTAGTTTTTACTGAATCTTTTTTAATCTTAACTGAATCCGTCTTTAACTTAATTGAATCTATTTTAGTTCTCACTGAATCAATTTTTACTTTGCCAGTATCATTAACTTTAACCGAATCATTGCCTGTCTTTACGCTATCAACCCACAAATTCCCTTCAGGCGGCTTACCGGTAGGTGGTTTTGTCCCCTGAAGACTGAGTACGTAGCTTCCAACCTGTTGCATTTGTTTTGGTGTAAGCATCGTTTGCCATGATATCATTCCTTTTGCAGGAACGCCATTTTTAATTGTAGTAAATACATTCTTAATGCCGCCGCCGTGTATCCAGTTTTGGTCAGTCAGGTTTGGACCAACTGTACCTCCGCCATCGGGTCCATGGCATGGTATGCAATTTGTCGTAAATATCTGCTTACCTTTATCAAGATCTGCCGCATCTGTTAGCAATACCACATTATTTTCATTTATAAAAGCACCTGTTCTTATAAGCTCTTCACGCTTATCATTTGCTATCCTTACTTCATTAACATATTCATCTACCATAACATTACCTGAACCGATCACGTGGTAATTTACAAAATAAACTATAGCAACTACAATAGACCCGTAAAAAAGCAAATTAAACCATGGCGGCACGCTGTTATTCAGCTCTTTTATCCCGTCAAAATCATGTTCAAGCATAATATCTTTTTCCTTTTCAATCGGTACAGCCCTGTTCATTACATTTGAAAGTTTGGCCAGAAAAGATAGACCTTCTTTTTTCCGTTTGCCTGAGTATGTGTATTTTGGAGCCGAGAGAACAAAGAACAGAACAAAGAGAAATGCAACCAGCAAAAACACCATTGCGCCGGCAAGCTTCGAATATTCATTCATACTCTCATCTTTACCGGTAGTGGTTTGAGCAAAAATAACGGCGTTTATCATCATCATCGCTATGGCAGCAGTTTTATTGTTAAGGAATTTTCTCATTTCACACCTCCTGCATTTAAATTATGTTTCCCATCTGTACATGAATCATCTTCCAATGGTAGATTTTCCATTTTACTTATATATTTTTTATTTAGTGTGAATACCCAACCCAGCATCAAAAGGAAGAACACAAAAAATATTATCAATGAAATAACCGGATAAATATCAATTCCCGCTATTTGTTCAAGTACCTGTTTATACATTTTACTTTGCTCCTTTCATATCGGCAGGGATATCGCCTTTAATATCAACTCCAAGTCTTTGAAGGTATGCTATCATTGCGATAATTTCTTTATCAGGTGTAACGGGCGCACCGTTTTTATTAAGATCATTAGTTATGATTTGTGCCTGCTTCATTAATTCGTCATTGGCAATTTTCTCAAATCCGGCAGGATAGGGGACGCCCAGAGAGCGCATAGCGTTTATCTTAGCCTCGGTATTAGATATATCCAGGTCGTTATCCTGAAGCCACGCATAGCTTGGCATAATAGAGCCCGGTGAGATCTGCCTTGGGTCCTGCATATGCAGGTAATGCCAAACATTTGGATATTTATTGCCTTCCCGCTGCAGGTCAGGTCCGGTACGTTTTGAGCCCCATAAGAACGGGTGGTCATATACAAATTCCCCGGCCTTTGAGTACTCGCCATATCTTTCCGTTTCTGAACGGAACGGCCTTATCATCTGAGAATGGCAGTTGTTACAGCCTTCCCTTATATATAAATCGCGACCCTGAAGCTCAAGTGGCGTATACGGCTTAACACTTGAAATAGTCGGTACATTTGATTTAACAAGAAACGTTGGTATGATTTCAATCAATCCGCCGATTAATACCAGTACAACTGCAGCAAGTGTAAACTGAAGGGGTTTTCTTTCAAGCCACCTGTGTTTGGTTTCGCCGGCTGGTTTAAGATTCACCATTTCCCTTGCCGGGGCTTCTGCCGGTTCATTGGCTTCTAAATTTCCAAGCTTTATTGTTTTAAATAGATTTATTACTCCTATTATGACTCCAGTAAAATACATTGTACCGCCAACTGAGCGTATTGCGTATAGCGGAACAAGCTGTGTTACAGTTTCAAGGAAGTTGGGATACTGCAAAATACCTTCAGGTGTGAACTGCTTCCACATAAGCGATTGTGTAATACCAGACCAGTACATCGGAACCGCGTAAAATATTATTCCAAGCGTGCCTATCCAGAAATGTAAATTGGCAAGTTTCTTGGAAAAGAGCTCTGTCTTATAAATTCTCGGGATTAACCAGTACAATATCCCGAACGATAAAAATCCGTTCCAGCCAAGAGCGCCTACATGAACGTGAGCTACGATCCAATCAGTGTAATGCGCAATAGCATTAACATTTTTTAGAGAAAGCATCGGACCTTCGAATGTTGCCATGCCATAAGCGGTGACGGCAACAACCATGAATTTAAGAACCGGGTCTTCACGGACCTTATCCCATGCGCCCCGCAGGGTCAGCAAACCGTTTATCATACCACCCCATGAAGGAGCTATCAGCATGATCGAAAATACTGTGCCAAGTGACTGTGCCCAGTCAGGCAGGGCAGTATACAATAAATGATGCGGTCCGGCCCAGATGTAAATAAATATCAGTGACCAGAAATGAATGATGGAAAGCTTGTATGAATAAACGGGCCTCCCTGCGGCTTTTGGAAGGTAATAATACATCAATCCTAAAAACGGCGTAGTTAAAAAGAATGCAACTGCGTTATGACCGTACCACCACTGAACCAGCGCATCCTGAACACCGGCGTACATTGAATAGCTTTTAAACAAGGTGACCGGTATTTCAATAGAATTAACAATGTGCAGCACTGCGACCGTGACAACAGTCGCTACGTAGAACCAGATAGCAACATACATATGCTTTTCCCTGCGTTTTACTATTGTCCCGAACATGTTGATGGCAAAAACCACCCACACGAGTGCGATCAGGATATCAATAGGCCACTCAAGCTCAGCATATTCTTTGCTGGTAGTTATACCTAAAGGAAGTGTTAGTGCTGCACATAAAATTATTGACTGCCATCCCCAGA
>JBDTNV010000202.1:0-5121 GCA_039933555.1 Ignavibacteria bacterium | reverse complement strand
TGATAGGTAAAATATTAAAGAAGTTTGACGATAGATTCTTAGCCAGCGAACCGCGAACGGGTGAACTGTATGCGGTTGCTGCACTGTTTGACACACCTGACCAGATAATCCACGCTGCTGAGAAGGTATCGGGGGATGGCTATAAAAAGTTTGATGTGCTCACACCTTATCCTGTGCATGGTATGGATGATGCGATGAACCTGAAGCCATCTGGCATAGGCTGGATAGGGCTCTTGGCAGGTATGAGCGGAACTTCACTTGCATTCTTAATGATTTGGTGGATGGTTGGCGTAAACTATCCGAATATTTTCGGCGGAAAGCCGTTCTTTAACATCCCGGCATCTATACCTATTATGTTTGAGCTTACTGTGCTTATTTCAGCATTAACTCTGGTTGGCTCGCTGATATCAATTTTCATGAAGCTTCCCGCTAATGCGAATCCATTGATGGATACTGATTTTATGAAAAGTGTTACCAGCGAAAAATATGGTATATATATAGAAGCTAAAGACCCGAAGTTTAAGCTTGAAGAAGTAAGAGCAATGTTTGAGGGTCTTGGCGCCTCATCTGTCAGCAATATCCATGATGCAGTTTACGATGTTGGTGATACAAAAAATTTACTGCTTAGCAAAAAGTTTGTTGGTGCTATGGTAGGCACAAGCCTTGTAACAATAGCTGTAACTTATTTAACGCTGAACGTACTTCTGTTTTTGCCGCCGTTTGACTGGATGCATTTCCAGCCAAGGGTTGACCCGCAGACAGACAGCAAATTCTTTAAAGACGGATTTTCAATGCGCAGGCCGGTTGAAGGTACTGTGGCAAGGGGGTTTATGCCGTACGAATTCAAGGGAATGCCTGATAGTATGGTTGTAGTAACCCCAAATCCATTGCCCGTTAATCAAAAGGTGCTTGACCTGGGAAAGAAAAGATTTGATACCTACTGCTCACCATGTCACGGTTACTACGGTAAGGGTGATAGCAGGCTGAGGGGGCAGTTCCCGGCGCCGCCATCGCTGCATTCCGTAAAGGTCACCAACTGGAAAGATGCGAATATATACCATGTAATTACAAACGGGCAGAACACAATGCCAAGTTACGCAAGCTCAATATCCAGGGATGACCGCTGGGCTATTATACATTATTTGAGAGTACTGCAAAGATCACAGAACGCATCGGATAGCGATGTTGTAGTAAAATAATTTTTAGATAATAAGAATTTTACATATAGTTTTATAAATGGATTATATTAAAAAACAATTACCGGATTCACTCACCAAAACGGGCGGAATAATGCTTGCAATGGGTGTATTAATTTTAATACTCGCGTTCATATTCACGCCACAGCGCGCATTTTTTGATTACCTTTGGATATATCTTTTCATGGTATCAATTGCTATAGGCTCGCTTGCATTAATTGCGCTGGAGTATCTTGTCGGGGCGACATGGAGCACGCCGTTCAGAAGAGTAACCGAGATTATGGCTTCACTGACTCCCGTGTTAATACTGCTTGCTATTCCTTTGTTTTTCGGGATGCATGACCTTTTCCACTGGACACATGCCGAAGTGGTTGAGCATGATGCTGTGCTTACATCAAAAGCGCCTTACCTGAATGTTGAGTTCTTCACGGCAAGAACTGCCTTCTGCCTGCTGTTATGGGTTATGTTCTTCTTCCTGTTGACTAAGAATTCCCAGAAACAGGATATTGACGGCGATGCGAAATACACAAAAAAGAATATTACGCTTTCAACAATTTTCGCACCACTCTTTATTGTGACAATCACAATTGCTGCAATTGACTGGGCTATGAGCTTAGAGCCGCACTGGTTCAGCACAATATTCGGCGTGTATTATTTTGCAGGCACAATAATTGCTGCACTTGCGGCCACAACTTTTGCCAGCGTTAAACTTAAAGAAGGCGGCTACTTAGATTCAAGCTTAGGTAATGACAGTTTTTACTCCCTTGGAACGCTGATGTTTGCATTCAATATATTCTGGGGATACATAGCGTTCTCGCAATTTTTACTAATATGGTACGCAGATCTTCCGGAAGAAACTTTCTGGATGATACACCGCTGGGACGGAACGTGGAAGTTTGTTTCACTTGGACTGTTGTTCTTCCATTTTATCATTCCATTTTTAATACTTGTTGGCAGAAATGCGAAAACAAACCTTCAGTTACTGAAAGTTATGGCTCCATGGATGCTTGCTGCACATGCGCTAGATCTTTACTGGCTGATATTCCCTACACTATTTGTAGGCAACGCATCATTTGGCTGGCAGGAATTAAGTTTCCCGTTGGTTGTTGTTGGATTGACCATGGTTGTGTTCAAAATGTTTGCAAATAAAAAGAACCTGATGGCAGTGAAAGATCCGAAGATGCAGGCTGGTTTAGAGTTTCATTTATAAATAGCGAAATTGTGGAGTGGTGAGATAGTGAATATTGTTCGTTAAGTGTTTTGAGCAGATAAGTTGTAGGTCAAAGGCACGCCTTTGACTCCAATAAAAAAGTTAAAACAAGATTATATTAAATTATAATGAAAGATTATTTCAAATTTTACGGCTCCATTTATATTATTTTCATAACGGCATTAGTTGTTATGGGAACGATGTACATTAATGATCTGCCGAATGTTACCAAGGAAAGAATTGGCGGTCTGCCTGTTGTTGTAAAGGATACGACCAAGGATTCCACAGGCAAGGTTGCTGATCTTCCTATGATAAAGGGAGTGCTTTCACCGCCGGTTGATGTGATGAAGTATTTAACATCAACACCCGAGATGGTTGATAAAGGCAAAGCGTTATTCACAATGAACTGCGTAAGCTGCCACGGTGAGCAGGGCATGGGCGATGGCGTTGCAGGTGCAAGCTTGAACCCCAAGCCAAGGAATTTTCATGCAATGACAGGATGGACAAACGGTCCTGTGATAACGATGATGTTCAAAACTCTGCAGGAAGGTATCACAAACAGGGGAATGGCATCATATGCTAACTTCCCGCCTGAAGACAGGCTGAATTTGATAATGTATATAAGGACATTCAGTCCCGACTTCCCTCCCGTAACACAGGTGCAGCTTGATTCAATTGACCAAAAATACAGCCTTTTAAAAGGCGTTAAACAGCCTAACCAGATTCCCGTTAAGCTTGCAATGGAAAAGCTGCTTCAGGAGAATATGAAAATTGATGAGAAGGTTGCTGCTATGGTGAAATCGGTCACTGATAATAAAACAGATACAACAGCAATTGTATTGAAAAATATTACTTCGAATATGACAAAGGCTTTGACAGTACTTGCAATGGATTCAAGCTGGAACACGAATGAAGCTTCACTGGTAAAGATATTTGATAATAATCCTGTGCAGAACGGCTTCAAGGCAAGAGCGTCATATATGCTGAGCGCGCAGCAGTTAACACAATTGCATGCGTTTCTGAAGAGATTGTTTACGAGTTAATAAGTGTTTAGAGTAAGTTAAGTGTATAGAGTTGATAAGATTGCGCAGCCTGACTATCTAAGATAGTTTGCTGACTCCTCGCAAAAGAGACTGTTGTAAAAAATTAAAAGGAATAACACAATAATTTGTTTAAGTACTCAAAAATTTCGGTCCTTTTGGTGTTTGCGGTAATGAGCTTATGTTCAGTATCAAAAGCAAATGATACACCCAAGGTAGAAGTTGGTATTGATGAAAAGCTTGGTGAGACGATCCCAATGGACCTTTCCTTTTTGGATGAAACAGGCAAGCCGGTATCACTCAGGAGCTTGATAACAAAGCCTACATTATTGACATTAGTTTATTACAGGTGTCCGGGTATATGCAGTCCGTTAATGAATGGTCTTTCAACAGCAGTTGATAAGCTGGATATGGAAGCAGGGAAAGACTTCAATATTGTAACTATCAGCTTTAACCCGAGGGAAGATTATATCATGGCATCAGGCAAGAAAAGAAATTACCTGGATAACATGCAGAAGAAAATCCCGGAAGAGAGCTGGAGATTTTTAACTGGTGACAGCCTTTCAATTGCAAAGATAACCGATGCAATTGGTTTCCGTTACCAGTCACAGGGTGAAGATTATATGCATGGCGCGGTGCTGACAGTGCTTTCACCAAACGGTAAGATAGCTCGATATTTATACGGCACTGATTTTCTGCCGATGGATATTAAGCTTGCATTAAACGAAGCATCTGAAGGGAAATCAACACCCGCAATAAACAAACTTTTAAAAATTTGCTATAGCTATGACCCCGCAGGCAGAACTTATGTTCTTAATTTCACAAGAATAGTAGGCGGCGGGATGCTCATACTGATAGCAGGATTTGTTTTAGTATTAACGCTTAAGAAGAAAAAAAATCATAATATACCCGTAAATACTCTAAACGGGAAAGGAAGCATATAAAATGGCTAATGGATCATTAGCAAATGAAGTAAGTTTTTTAGAATACCAGGGCAAGCATAAAGGAATACTGGGCTGGCTTCTATCGGTAGATCATAAGCGAATCGGACTTATGTACCTGATGGGCATCATGATATTCTTTTTTGTAGCCATGACGCTTGGTGTTATGATGAGGCTAGAGATGTTAACACCCGGCGAAACAATAATGAAACCGCAGACATACAATTCTGTTTTCACTCTGCACGGCGTTATCATGGTATTCCTTTTCATTATACCCGCAATTCCGGCGGTGTTCGGTAATTTTATGCTGCCAATACAAATTGGCGCAAAGGATGTTGCTTTCCCAAGGCTTAACCTGTTTTCATGGTACCTTTATATTGCCGGCGCGATACTGGCAATAGTTTCTCTCTTTGTTGGCGGCGGCGCTGCTGATACAGGGTGGACATTCTACGTGCCATACAGTATTCGCTCTGCGCAAAACGTTACTATGACGACCATGGCTGCTTTTGTACTGGGATTTTCTTCTATAGTAACAGGATTAAATTTTGTTGTCACCATTCACCGTATGCGCGCCCCGGGTATGACCTGGTTCCGCATGCCGCTTTTTGTTTGGGGACTATATGCTACAAGCTGGATCCAGGTACTTGCAACTCCGGTAATTGGTATCACACTTGCGCTCATAATGCTTGAAAGATTTATCGGGATTGGTGTATTTGACCCGGCTTTAGGCGGTG
>JBDTNV010000201.1:0-5124 GCA_039933555.1 Ignavibacteria bacterium | reverse complement strand
CCCAAATAAGTTTCATAATTAAAGATTTTAATTAAGAACCCCTTTTTTAGCCTTTTTTAGCGGTTTAGAATATATATCGAAATGTTAAGGTAAGAAGCAAAACTAACCCAGAACAAATACGGAATCAACAGGTATGCTGCCGGCTGTGATATGGGTTTAAAGCTGAAAATACAGGCAAAGATCAGAAGCCATAATACTACAATTACTATAACAGCAGGTAAGATCTGGTGTAAACCGAAAAAAACAATTGACCATAAAGAATTGAAAACTAATTGCACTAAAAAGAGCATAAATGCATTCTTGTTTCGTTGAACACCCAAGCCCTTTATCCACACCAGGTATAATGAAATTCCCATTAGAGTATAAAGTGTTATCCAAACCGGGCCAAAAATCCAATTAGGCGGATTTAAAGAGGGTTTACTTAGGTAATTATACCAGTTTGAAATTGAATCGACCGTAAAGATAGTGCCAATAAAACCTGCAAGCTGACATATGATAATCGAGGTAATAAGCTTAATAAAATTTGACATATGATCTTTGGCAATTGTAACTATGCTTAGTTACATCCCCATATTATGGCAAACAGTTTTTAATTCTGTAAAGTTCTGTACCTGAATGATGTCCGGCTATATCGTTTTTTCAGAGCATTCTTTTTCTAATAAGGTTTATCTGTCCCCTGTGATTAATTTCATCTTCAAACACATGAAACCACATAAAATAATTATTGGCGGGTTTGTTATCCCAGAGAGGCATTTTTTCATAAAGCCAGCCGTCATTCACTGATTTAAGCTTATCCAGAACTTTATTCCGCTCTTCTGTTAATGCTTCAAGATAATAATCTATACTCCGGCCTTTGATATGCTTTCTTGCTGGCTCGCCTAAATAAGAAGCCGGCGCCCACTCTTTATCTTCTTCGGGGGTTAATTCCCGTTTTTCGAAAGTCAAGATCCGGTAGAAGAAATCCGTTGAGGCAATATGCATCAAGAGTGCACCAATGGAGTTTGCATTATTATCAAGAAGGAAATCTAATTGTGTGGGTGATAAGTTCTTAACGGAATCAATTGTAACCGTTCGGGCATAATTCATCATGGATACAAGCCTGCCTATTTGTGGAGTATATCCTTCAACATCTGTTATAAGAAATTCATTAACATTATCTGGCATCTTATTTGTAATTGTTAATTCCTAATTCTTAATTGTTAAAGTCCCATTGTATGCCATACAGTCTTAAGCTCAGTAAAATTCTGAACCTGCATTAAATTCTCGTTCTTATCGTCGCTGTAATAGTCTGCCGGTGATTTATGTGCGGAATATATAAACCTCTTAACATTATTAGCGCATGCAGCCTGAATGTCCTTTTTAAATGCCAAATTGCTCTCCGCATAATCAAATGCATTCACATCCATGTGTGAGGCCAGATATGGAATAAGCTCCTTCTTAAGCCCTGTAATGATGTTTATTACACCGCCGGGTATATCACTTGTTGCTGATATTTCTGAAAAAGTTAGCGCGGGCAAAGGTGATTTTTCTGAGGCGATTATTATACATGAGTTACCGCTTGTGATAACTGCGCATATTCTGGTTATCAATGCTAAAAAAGGAAGCTCTTCGGGAAGCAACATTCCCACGACACCTGTTGGCTCTGCAATTGAAAAATTAAAATAACCGCTTTGTACGGAATTAACTGAACCAATTAACTGGCCGAACTTATCTGCAAGTCCGGCATACCAAATAATTCTGTCAACTGATTTATTAACTTCTTTTACAGCCTGCTGTTTTGAATATCCGGACGCGATCACTAGTTCATTAACTATCTGAGCCTTTCTGCCTTCCAGCATTTCAGCCAGCCTATAAAGTATCTGCCCCCTTTCATATCCTGTTTTTGCAGACCATGAATTGTAACCTGTTCGGGCGGCTACAACGGCATTCCTGATATCTTTTCTGGAACCCCGGGAAATATTGCAGATCTTCTTTTTTGTTTTGGGATTCACAACTGATATATATCGTTCGGATTCAGTTCTTGCAAACTTTCCGCCGATATAAAGCTTGTACATTTTTGGGACAGCAAGTCTGTTACTCATATTATAATTTTAATGGATTCATAATACCAACTCTATTGGATTTTTATATACCTATTCGATTGTCGGAGTTAGATTAAACTTAATTTCAAAAAATATCTGTGAAAATCCGTTTTTATCAGTGTAATCAGTGTTCTGCTTCTAATTGGCAAACTTTCTTATTTCAGAATAAATAACTTTACCATGCAAACCGTCAAATACAGGTTTAGAATTTTCCAATATCAATAACTGAGGTGTTTCATCTGTTAATCCAAACTCATTATCAAAATGTTTTGCAAGTTCCATATTTGCATCAGTATCCAGAAGATAAGTTTTTATCCTCATCTCCCCCTCGTTCCACTCCCTTTCAAGAAGTGTCCTTACGATATGGTCTACACCATGTATCGGCGAATACTTCATTACCAGAACTCTCTTTCCCTTCGAAAGTTCCTTTACTTCATTTAGCTGCTCTTTCGAATCTAAATTTATCCAGTTCATTTATACCTATGCGTTTATATAAAAATAAAGGTTTAGTTATAAACTAACTAAACCCGGTTTGTTAACAATTGGTGCAGGAATTAAAACGGGAGTTTGAAAAAAAGCAAAAGAACAGCAAATACCACTGCTACATAGAATATCCAAAAACCCAGTGCGAATCCGAGACTTGATCCTGTTGAAGGATAGTTAACGCTGTTATCATTTTCCATATTTGCAATTTAACAATTATTTTCCAGAAATGTAATTCTTTAATTCCGTTATGCTTGAATCATAATCAAAAGCATCATAAACTTTGAAGAAATTTTTAACATCACATACTTTTTTATATGAATATTTCGCTACTTCCAGCTTGGTATCTTCAAATGTAAAATACCGCAGCAAATCACGAACCTGATCTGCGGTAAAAAAATTATTATCCATTGCTGATTTAACAATGGCTAAATTGGATGATTCAAAATTCCTGTTATTAATTGAGCCCTTTAAGTCATTAAAATCATCTTTCTTCATTACCTTATAGCGGCATTCATCAGTTGTACTGTATTGATCTTTAACTTTTTTTGAATTATCATCACCGCATTTAAGTACAAACTCACCCATTGGTATAAGCCTGTTAAGGGCGTATTTTTTCTTTTTGTAAACTACAAATGTATTGAATTCATCTATTACAGCGTAGAGATCAGAAGCAGATTGTATTTTTATCTTACCGTCAAATACAACATCACCCTGCGTGTTACCCTCGTTGTTTGCACGGATCACTTTTAAACTATGCTCTCCCGGTGAGAGATTATCAAATTCAGCGTAATTCCCCGGGCTCAATGATGTATTATCCAATGTCACTGAAAAATTACCGTCATCGAACAATGAAAGCTGAAGATATGAGCTTTGAGAAAAAGCAAGACCTGAGAATACAAAAAACACAAAAAGTGCAATAAGGATTTTTTTCCTCATTAATTATCAAATCCTTTCTTTATATTTTATTTCTTTAAATTCTATTACAACTTTTGTTCCGTTTGAACCGTTTAAGCTGTTTACTTCAATAATTCCATCAAGCTGTTTAACTAGTGTATCTATCAGGCGCATACCAAGGGAATCACTCTTATCCATATCAAACTCTGTTGGAATTCCAATCCCATTATCAGTTACCTCAAGTACTACATTTTCATCTGACCTCCGCAAATTTAGCTCAATTTTTCCTTTGTAACCATCCGGGAATGCATGCTTAAGGATATTATTAATAAGCTCATTTACGATCAATCCACAGGGAATCGCAGTATCAATTGTCATTAAAATATTTTCTGCGCTGATATTGAATTCAATAATTGAAGAATTTACCTTATATGCATTCAATAAATGGCTTACAAGATCTTTTAAATAATTTCCTATATCTATTTGCGAAATATCTTTGGACTTATATAGTTTTTCGTGGATCAAAGACATGGTTTCTACCCTTGACCTGCTTTTATTGAATATCTCCAGGTCCCGCGGATCATAAACATACTTTGACTGAAGCTTTAACAGGCTGATAATTATCTGCAGATTATTCTTAACCCTGTGGTGGATTTCCTTCAAGAGCAGCTCTTTTTCCCTCAGTGATTTTATTGTAATGCTTTCTGCCAGCTTTCTTGCAGTTATATCTGCTGCAACTCCTAAAACGTGAGTTGATCCATTAGCGGCTTTTAAAGGAACCTTAATGGTTTGATACCATTTAGTTTGACCTGTACCTGAATTTGTTACTTCTTCTTCGGGAATGAACTTTACCTTGCCTGAAGCAATTACTTCTCTGTCATCAGCCAAAAAATGCTCCACTTCAGCTATGTTAGGATTGAAGTCTGAATCTGTCTTACCGATAAGTTCTTCAGCAGTGCTGCTGTAATTATCTGCGACGGCCTTATTTACAAGTGTAAATCTGCCATCCCAATCTTTCGCAAAAACAAAATTCGGGTCAGTATCAATAACTGTTCTCAGGAATTCCTTTTGTTCTTTCAAAAGCTCTTCTGCCTTTAAACTTTCTGTAATATCCTGCAAGGTCCCTATTATTGAGGGCTTACCATCATAAATCATCGATGTTCCCTTGATTTCCACATCGATCAAGCTTCCATTCTTTCTTTTAGCCCGGAAAGAATATTGAATTGAGTTAACTTCGTTTTCTATCCTTTTTCTCATATTCTCCCTAATTATCACCTTATCTTCTTCCCAAACTACATTCCAGGCATTCATTCCTGTCATTTCACCACTTCCATATCCAAAGATATCTTCATAACGCGGATTGACATAAGCGAACTTTTCATCCTGGATTATATAAATTCCAACTAAAGCGTTTTCCACTAGGCTTCTGAATTTTTCCTCCGCATCGATTATATTTCTTTCAGCTTTGGCTCTTTCATTTATTTCCTCTTTAAGCTTTATGTTAGCCGATTTTATTTCGCTCGTCCGTATCTCTACCAGTTCTTCAAGGTGACCGCTGTATTTTTTCAATTCATCTTCAAGCATTTTCCTTGCTGTTACATCAAAGGCAGAGCCAAGAATTTCGGTAACAATACCTTCATCATTTCTTGAAAAAACCACTTCA
>JBDTNV010000200.1:0-5156 GCA_039933555.1 Ignavibacteria bacterium | reverse complement strand
TGATATATTTTGTTGTACTGTGAACTACTATATCAATTCCAAGATCAAGCGGGTTTTGGAAATAGGGACTCATAAACGTATTATCACATACTGAAATAAGCTTATTCACCCTTGCAATATCTGATATCATATCAAGATCAGTGAGGGTTAGCATGGGATTTGTAGGTGTTTCAACAAATATCATTTTGGAATTGGGCTTAAGTACCGCTCCTATTGCATCATAATCTGATGTATCGACCCATGAGAAATCGAGTCCCATTTTGCGGAAGATGCGTTCAAAAATCCTGTATGTACCGCCGTATACGTTTTGTGATACAATCACATGGTCACCTTTTTGAAGAAGTGTTGCAATTGCGTGAGTAGCGCCCATTCCGCTGGAAAATGCGAAGCCGAATTTGGCGTTTTCGAGTGCTGCAATGTTTGTTTCAAGCGCAACGCGCGTGGGATTTATCGTTCTGCCGTAATCAAACCCTTTTGATACACCAAATGCTTCATCAGCATATGTTGATGTTGCGTATATGGGAATGTTAACTGCCCCTGTCGTTGGGTCAGGCTTATTGCCTGCATGTATAGCCTTAGTAGAAAATTTCATTGTATTATTTATCTCCCGCTAAGATGCAAAGCTGCAAAGCTTGTTTTAAAAGAATTTGCTTTTTTTGCACTGCGGAGTATGTTTTAGTTATAAAATATTAAGAATCTTTTCTCTTAAATTATCAGTTAATATAAGATTATATTATTAAGCTCTTAGCGTCTTTGCGCCTTCCTGCCTGCCGCCTGCTGGAACAGTGAACCAGGAATGGAGCGTGAAATTTTTTTAATATCATACAAAATCCAGTACATCATACCTGGTTAAAATGCCGATTATTCTTCCGTATTGGCTTACAAGAATAGCCGGAGAGGCCTTTAAATTCTGAATGCCGTGTTTTATATCTTCTGATTCGTCTACAACCGGGTATGGCTTATCCATAATTTCAGAAACTTTCTTCTCAATAGTATCTGGGTTGCCTATTATCATACTCATAAGGTCAGCTTCTGTGAGTGAACCCACAGACTTGTTATCATCGAGCACCGGAATTTGAGAGATATTATACTGCTCAAGCCTTGCAAGCGCATCGCCTATTGTTTCGTTTGGCGCAGCGGATATCATATTTGGCAAGCCGCCTGAAAGCTTTGTCTGGAACACAACTCCAATGGTAGTTTTATCTTTTTCAAGCAGGCGTTTTTCCCGCATCCATTCATCGGAGTGATGTTTGCTTAAGTAACGCTCACCGGTATCGCAGACTATAAATACCACCACGCCGTTTTCATCAAGATCTTTTGCAACTTTAAGTGCCGCGGCGAGATTTGTTCCCGTGCTGCCGCCGCAGAATATCCCTTCTTCCCTGGTTAGCCTGCGTGAGAGATGAAAAGAATCTTTATCAGTTACGTTTATAATCTCATCTATATATTTAAAGTGAACATTCTCAGGTAACATATCCTGACCGATACCTTCCACAAGGTATGGTGTACCTTCTGTCATAATACCGGATTCTTTATACGTTTTAAATATTGAGCCATACGGGTCTGCTGCAATAATTTTTACGTTAGGATTTTTTTCCTTCAGGAATCTTCCTGTACCACTTACTGTACCGCCCGTACCAAGGCTTCCTACAAAATGAGTTATCCTGCCCTGTGTCTGTTCCCACAGTTCCGGGCCTGTTGTATGATAATGCGCATCAGGGTTTGAAGGATTGTTATACTGGTACATGAACAGTGAATTCGGTGTATCTGAGTTAATTCTTTTTGCCACGCTAACGTAATGTTCAGGTGTATCATGTTTTGCGGTCATTGGACAAATTACAACATCAGCGCCTAATGCCTGAAGGTAACGGCGTTTTTCAACCGATACTTTTTCTGTCATGGTAAAAATACATTTGTAGCCTTTAATGGCGGCTGTCAGTGCCAGCCCTATACCTGTATTACCGCTGGTAGCTTCAATTATAGTGCCGCCCGGCTTTAAGAGTCCGCGTTTTTCAGCGTCTTCAATCATTGCAAGCCCGATTCTATCCTTAACGCTTGCGCCGGGGTTCATCGATTCCATCTTTGCGTAGATAGAAGCTTTAACATCTTTTGTGAAATGGTTAAGCTTAACTAAAGGGGTTTTTCCAAACAATTCCAGGATACTGTTTACTACTTTCATTTTAATTTACCGCTTTCATCAAATTCTAAAATATAATATTATTTATGTGAATCATCATTTTTATATACATCGGGGAACCACAACTCCATGCAACTATCCGGTGCGTGGAACTTTATGAACCCAAACTTTGAGTATAATTCCTGCGCATCACGAGTCAAAAGCATCCAACGGCGGAAACCCTGCATCTCAGGGTGCTTCAGGATAAAAGCCATCAACTGCTTTGAAAGTCCTTTACCGCGATGACCCGGCAGCACAAATACATCTCCAAGGTAACCAAATGTAGCTTTATCGGTAATAACCCTTGCAAATCCAACTTGTTCTTTACCTTGATAAATTCCAAAGCATTCAGAATTATCAATTGAACGTTTTAGTGTATGCAGCGGAATACCCTGAACCCAATATGAATCATTGGATAAGTAATTGTGAATTACTTCAATATCCATTTTCGCCTTATCAGTTGAAAAGAGATATCCGTTAATATTTTCTTCTATGATCAATTAAAAGAATCTTTTTACTTTATAACGGCCGCATTAACGGGAATAAAAGCACATCCCTTATAGTCTGTGAATTTGTGAGAAGCATCACAAGCCTGTCGACACCAAGTCCGACACCCGTTGTTGGCGGCATACCAATTTCAATAGCTCTAAGGAAATCCTCATCCAGCGGATGCGTTTCCTCTTCGCCTCCACGGCCGCGCTCAACCTGTTCTTCAAGCAGGCTTCTTTGCAGGATGGGGTCGTTAAGCTCTGTGTATGAATTGCCAAGCTCCCATTTATTTACATACGGCTCAAATCTTTCAACAAATATTACCTGCTCGGGATCTTTTCTCATTTCCTCTAATTGCTGCATTGAGTATTCCCTTAGCGGTTTGCAAAGCGGAGTTGAATCTATCGGGTGATCAAGAATAAATGTGGGCTGCACCAGACTTTCTTCGCAGGTTTCTTCAAACAGCGCAGATATGAGCAAGCCTTTACTGTGCGATATCTTTGGATCATAGGCAATATTTTTATCTTTCATGTACTGCATGATATCGGCTTTCTTCATGTTAAGTACATCAATACCATTCTTTTCTGAAATAGCGTCAACCATCTTAAGGCGTTTCCACGGTCTTTTGAAATCAATTTCTGTTCCCTGGTAATCAACTTTTGTTGTCTCATGAATTGCCAGACATGCGTTTTCAACAACTTCCTCATACAGATTCATGCTGTCGTTATAATCACCATAAGCCTGGTACCACTCAACCTGCGTAAATTCAGGGTTGTGAGTTCTGTCAATTCCTTCATTGCGGAAATCTTTAACAAACTCATAAACACGGTTGAATCCGCCGACAACAAGCCTCTTTAAGTACAGCTCATTCGATATTCTTAGGTATAAGGGAATATTCAGCGCATTATGATGAGTCGCAAATGGTTTTGCATTCGCACCGCCGTATATTGATTGAAGCGTTGGTGTTTCAACCTCAAAGAAATTATAATTTTCTAATGTACGTTTTATGGAATGGATTATCTTTGTTCTCTTTATGAAAGTATCTTTTACATGATCATTAACAATAAGATCAATATACCTCTGCCTGTAACGAAGCTCAACATCTGCGAATGCATCATGCACGATCTTCTCACCGGTCTCAGAAGTCTCTTCTTTCACTACCGGGAGCGGCTGAATTGTTTTAGTAAGTAATTCAAATGATGTAGTGTGAATTGATACTTCACCCATTTTTGTGCGGAAAACAAATCCGTTTACGCCAATAATATCGCCAATATCCAAAAGCTTGAACACTTTATAAAGCTGTTCGCCAACATCGTTCTGCCTGATATATACCTGAATTTTACCTGTGCCATCTTTTATCTGGAAAAAACTTGCTTTACCCATTTTGCGGATAGCCATGATTCTGCCTGCAGCAGAAATTATCTTTAGCTTATTAGCTTCGGTCTCAGCTTCATCAGCCGGATCTTTAAATGAGCTTAGTATTTCCCCTGAGTTCGCTGTAACATCGAACCTGTGGGGATACGGGTTAACACCAAGTTTTTTTATCTCTTCAAGCGCCGCAATGCGGTTTTTTACCAGATCGTTAGTTTCCTGCAAAAAATTCTCCTGTTAATTATATTATCGGTTTATGATTTCTTAAACATTCAAAAAATAAAAAAGGACACCATTTAATTTACCCCTTTAGAGCTTTAATGTGTCCTTAAAAAATTTAAAGAAATGTCTTTAAGAAAATATTTTTAAACGCTGTTTGAACTTATCTTACAGACGGATATTTATTCTTTATTATCAGATATCTGTTCAGAAATATTTTCGAGTTCTTTAGATATACTTTCCAGAACATCGGAGCCCGAAGCCGGCTGCTGTTTTTGTTCTACGGCAGCTTTTTTAAGCTTATCTTTTTGCTTTTTTTTCTTCTTGCCGCCTTTTTTGCCCTTCTTTTCCTTCTTCACACCCTCAGGCAGAACTTCTTCCTGTACCGGTTTCCTGAAGACTGGCTGTTTAGGTGTAGCAAGTTTCTTGGCTTCTATAAATTCTTCCTCGGTTAAATATCTCCACTCGCCCGGCTTTAAGTTATCCAGGCCAATTCTTGCATACTCAACTCTTTTCAGTCTTTGTACAATGTATCCCAGCGTTTCAAGCATTCTCCTTACCTGCCGGTTCCTGCCTTCGTGTATTGATATCCAGATATTCTGGTCGCCTGTGTTGGGAATTAATCTTACCTTTGCTCTTGAGGTCGGCCTGCCATCTATCATAATTCCTTCGCGCAGCTTCTTCATATCGTTTTCTTCCATCGGCTTATCCAGCTTAGCGAAGTAAGTTTTAAATATCTTATGACGCGGATGCATCATCATATTTGAAAACTCGCCGTCGTTTGTAAGTAACAAAACGCCGTCTGTATCGTAATCCAGTCTGCCTATTGGGTATAGACGGGTATTAAGACCAATAAGATCCATCACGGTTGGTCTGCCTTTATCGTCGTGAGTGGTAGTTA
>JBDTNV010000199.1:0-5188 GCA_039933555.1 Ignavibacteria bacterium | reverse complement strand
ATTTCCTTAAGCCGGGCGGAATTTTTTTTATTGCAGAATTCCATCCCGTCAGGTGGATGTATGATGATGACTGCAAAAAGATAGATTATTCATATTTTAATATTGAGCCAATTATCGAAGAAGTATCACACTCCTATGCTGATAAAGACAGGGCTATTGATCATTTATCTTACGGTTGGAATCACCCTTTGAGTGAAGTTTTTTCGGCTCTGTTGAAACAAAATCTGCATATCACAGAGTTTAAGGAATATCAGTACAGCTATTATAAATGTTTCCCTAACACAGTTATAAATAAGCTGGGATATTGGGAAATAAAGGGACTTGAGGGCAAAATGCCGCTCATGTATTCAGTTAAAGCGGTTAAACCGGAATAATTAATTTATAATTCATACTGGAAAATAAAGAGCAGACAATTTCTAAAGAGCAGATCATTGAAGTTACAGCGAATGAGAACGCGCAAAACGTTGTAACTTATTACGAAGATACCGGGCTTGATTACGGCAAATGGAGCCGTGAGTATAATATGCATTTTGGATATTACCGCTTCCCTATGAATCCGTTTGCACGCGAGAAAATGCTTGAGCTGATGAACAGGTATGTTATCAGCAATTTAAAGCTGGGTGAGGATGATAAACTTGTTTATGACCTTGGCTGCGGACTTGCAGCACCAAGCCGCTCATTTGCAAAAGTCTACCCCGAAAAGAAAATTAAGGGGATAACAATTGTTGAGTGGCAGATCAGAAAAGCCCTTGAGCTTAATAGGCAAAAAGGACTGGATGGAAATATTGAGCTGGTTCTAGGCGATTATACCAACCTGCCGTTCGAGGATAATTCCGCTGATGCCGCTTATGCGCTTGAGAGCGCCTGCCATTGCCCGGGTGAAGATAAAGCAGCTTTTGTAAAGGAAATGATGCGGGTTATAAAGCCCGGAAAAAATTTTGTTATTGCTGATGGTTTCATAAAAAGACCCGGAAGTAAATTCAGGGGGATTCTAAAATACTGCTACAATGAAATTTGTAAAGGCTGGGCGCTGCCCTCATTCCCCAATGTTGAAGGGGTAATTACTCAATTGAAATTAAACGGAGCTGAAAACATTAAAGTAACAGATCTTTCTTACCGAATAGCGCCTTCTGTAATGCATGCTCCTTTTACAGTTGTGAGCTTCGCGTTAAAGAAAATGTTTGAGGGTGAGAAACTGAACTCTGTAAGGATAGGTCACCTTAAAGCATGTTTCCTTGGACTCTTAATGGGAATGTTCCGCGGAAGTTTTTCATACATTATGATAACCGGAAATAAAAAAGCGTAATAAAATTCCAATTGAATTGATATATCCTGATAAAAATTGGCTTCAATACAGTTCACCGGAAGATGCGGGATGGTCTTCTGAGAAACTAAGTAAGGCTTATAATTATTATAAAAAGATCGGAACTGATGCTCTTCTTGTTATCTACAAAGGAGCTGTTTTATTATCATGGGGTGAAATCGAGCGAAGATTCCTTTGCCATTCGGTAAGGAAAAGCCTGTTAAGCGCACTGGTTGGGATATATCAGAATAAAGGTAAAATAGACCTGAACGAAACACTTGATTCACTTGGTATTGATGATATACCACCTTTAAGCAAAATGGAAAAGAAAGCCAGGGTTATGGATCTTTTGAAATCGAGATCCGGCGTATATCACACAGCACAGTATGAGGGGGAAGTAACGAAGCCAAAAAGAGATTCTGTTAAACCGGGTTCTCGATACTTTTATAATAATTGGGATTTTAACACTTTGAACACAATTTTTGAACAGCAAACAGGGGAAAGATTTTTTACTGCATTTAGAAAAAAGATTGCTTCACCTCTTCAAATGGAAGAATTCAGATTGACTGATGGATACTATTATTTGGAAGAAGGTTTTTCAATACATTCGGCATATCCTCTGAGAATGTCAGCAAGAGATCTGGCAAGATTTGGACTTTTGTATCTCAATAATGGGAAATGGAAGAACAAACAGGTAATCCCTGAAAACTGGATAAAACGCAGCACAAAAGCATATTCATTTGATAATGATGTAAATGAAGGTTTTGGATTTATGTGGTTTATTTCGAATGATTTCTCCGGTAAAGGAAAGATGTTTTCTTCACTGGGAAACGGGGGACAGTGTATATCCATTCTTCCCGGGGAAGATTTAATCTTTATCCATAGAGTTAATACATTTGAATGGAAGAAGGTAAGCAATAAAGAGAGATTAACTTTATTTGGTAAAATTCTCGATGCTAAGATCAGCACAGGCAAACAAAATGACAGTCTGCAGGGACTCAAAACCTATAATTCAGTAAGTACAATTACAGTTTTGGCTAAGAAAATCTTGAACAAACACGATAAGCTGGTAAATACTTATACCTCAAAAGAAGGAACATGGAAAATACAGAAGCATGGCAATAATTTATTAATGACTAATTTTTTCGGTGATAAATATAAAATGTTATCAATAAAAGAACACGAATTTATTCTTGAAGATTCAAATAGAAAAGTGTCTGTAAAAAAAGATAATACTGGTCAAGTTAATAAAATAATTGTATATTATTATCCTAAAGGCAAATCAATTCTTTATCCATCAAAAACTAAATGAAGGTAAATGTCAAATATCGTTAAGCAGTTTTTATTGTTGATGATTATCCAGTGTATGATTTTTTCCCAAAGTTCAATTAATCTTGTTGGCTCATGGCAGGCAGCTCCCCATGTCGCCGCAGGATATGATGATACATTCACATTTGATCCTGACGGTACATTTTATTATTTCAACAACCAAATGGATTGTGGCAAAAGGGAAGTTGGCTATGGCGGTAACTGGGAGCTAAAGGGAAAAACAATTCAGCTTACAATAACTTACACCGATACAGAAAAAGGCGGCTGGTATGAGCCATCTGACGGAAGCTGCGGAGGTGACTCAATGCTGGTTGGTTCAACAATTGTTAAAACATTGATCTTTCCATATGACAGAGAAATCCTGAGCATAGCCAATTATAAAACAGAGAAAGAAGATGATGCTGCTAGGTATACAATTGAATTTAATAAAAGGAAATATTGGTATTTTACTAAGTTTGAGTATTAATCGTTATGAAAGTAATAAAGCTCACTGAAGCAAATATTCCGGCATTCAAAGAGTACTTTAAAAAGTATTCGCATGAACAGGATGAATCAAACCCGCCTTTGGATGATTTCAAAATAACCGATGATGAACCGGCTTTCCTTCTTATCGAAAATAACGAGATCCGCGGTGCAGCTTCTCTTATGATATATCCCGAGTATCGTGAGGTCAGGCTTGCCAGGTTCAGGATATTTCACACTATTAATAATGATTTTATTTCATATAACAAGCTGTTAAATAACATTTTACTGCATACTAATGGGCTCACTTCTATTTACTGCTTTATTGAAGATAAATTCAGCAATATTGCAAAGTTATGGGAAGAAATGGGCTTCCAATCCCGCCGCTATGCGTGGATACTTGTAATGGAATTAGCCCCAAATGTCAAAGCAGATTTCCCTGAAGGGTACGAACTCAGGACTTTCCGTGATGAGGTTGACGAAGAAAACTGGTGTTCAGTAATAAATGATGCTTTTGAGCATTCCCTTGGACATGTTAGAATGACACCTGAGAAGTTAAGTCATATGAGAATTACTACGGGTTATATCAAAGAGGGTATGAAAATACTTTGGCATAGTGATAAGCCTGTAGGTACCATTATGCTGGATAAGGAAACTATTAATAATGAAGAGGTAATATTTATTGATGCCGTTAGTGTTTTAAATGAATATCAGGGTAAGGGAC
This sequence comes from Ignavibacteria bacterium, assembly GCA_039933555.1. GTDB lineage: Bacteria > Bacteroidota > Ignavibacteria > Tepidaquicellales > OLB5 > OLB5. The sequence goes on along the minus strand of JBDTNV010000199.1, from coordinate 1,370 downwards.
TTGGGAAAAATCTCTTAAAGGCTGGTTTAGAGTTTGCCGTAAATTACGGAGTGAAAAAAGCAATGCTTTCGGTAAACGGTGAAAATGAAAAGGCTGCCGAGATGTATCTTAAGGAAGGTTTCAAAAAAGAAGCTCTTTACAAATGCTACTATTATGATATAAAAAATTAAGGAAGAAAAATATAAATGGCTAGGGATCAAAAAATAGAAAAAGATGTTAAGGGTGAATTCATGGATTGGCTTGAGAACTCACTAAACGATAACATATTTGTGAAATTTACTTTAGGCAAATACCGCGGGAATGAAGACGGGCTTGAAAATATCTATATCAATCCCGTAAAAATTAAAGAAGAAATTAAATTCGCGCTAAGGTATAAATATAAAACCCGTGATGTATATAAAAATCATACCGCAGAAGAAGCAGTTAATATAATCGGTGATGAGATAGGAAAAAATTTCCTCTATGGCGGCTTGTTCACAATTAAAAATGATTATGTAATTGAATATAACAAAAAGCGGGTACCAAGGACGTATACAAGGAAAGCATCATTTTCAAGGGTGGAAGTAAAAGAGCATAACCGCATTAAGACCCGTTATATAGATTCGAAGGATAAATACCTTAACCTGCTCGGTATCACAAATATGAAGGGCGAAGTAAAAGGGGATAAGTATGATAAATTCCGCCAGGTAGATAAGTTCATAGAAATATTATACAGCTTGATCGAATCAAGCAGCCTGGCAGATAAAAATGAAATGAATGTTGTTGATTACGGAAGCGGGAAATCTTACCTCACATTTGCGTTATATAATTACCTGAATAATAAGCTGGGAGTTAATGCTAAAGTTACCGGTATTGAGCAGCGCGAAGACTTAGCAGAGCTATCAAATAAATCCGCTGAGGAAGTTGAGTTCAGAGACCTTAAATTCATCAACAGTACAATAAAAGATAACAGCATTAAAAAAGTCGATATTGTGATTGCCCTTCATGCATGTGATACAGCTACTGATGATGCGATTCATAAGGCTATAGGGATAAATGCGGAAATAATAATACTCGCACCATGCTGCCAAAAATATATCCGAAAGAATTTTGAGATCCCAAAAAGCCTTGAGGGAATATTCAAGCACGGTATACTTGAAGAGCATTTAGCGTCATTTATTACTGATGGACTCAGGGCTCTTGTGCTGGAATCATATGGCTATAAGACAAAAGTGTTTGAATTTATCTCAGGTGACCATACAAGCAAAAATATAATGATAACAGCCGTTAAAGATGAATATACAGAAGACAGGTATATGAGGAAACTTGTTGAAATTGAAAGTATGAAATCACAATTTGGATTAAGTGATTTTTATCTTGATAAAATAATG
>JBDTNV010000198.1:0-5206 GCA_039933555.1 Ignavibacteria bacterium | reverse complement strand
TAATAGCTTTCCTTGATAAATCCAAAGACTTATTACTCGAAAAAATCTCACCAACGAGCGGGTATTCATATTTCGAATTAATGATGTTTATTTTAATTCATGATACTTATCATCTGGGTCAGATAGTGCTGATAAAAAAGATGTTATCTGAAAAGTAAATTAATATTGTGTAATACAAAATTGCAGTAATTTAGCCCTGAAAGGGCTTAATATGTGAACGATGGGCTTCGCCCATCGGATAACAGGAAAGATAAACCAAGCCCTGAAAGGGCGGGATATGATGAACATAGAATAAACTTAATTAATAACTATGGGACAATCACTCGTAAAAAATTATCTGCATATCGTATTCAGCACGAAACATCGCGAGCATCTTATCAAGCCGCCATATGAAGAAGAACTTCATGCTTACCTGGGAGGAATTTGCAAAGAACTTGAGTGTCATCCGATAAAAGTCGGCGGTTACACTGATCATGTACATATCCTTTGCATGCTTTCAAAGAAGATCGCATTAATGAAGCTGCTGGAGGAAGTTAAATCACATTCATCAAAGTGGATGAAAATAAAAGATGTATCATTAAACAATTTTTACTGGCAGGATGGGTATGGAGCTTTTTCGGTGAATCCTGCACAGGTTGATAAGGTAATTTCTTACATAGAAAACCAGCATGAACATCACAGGAAGAAGACTTTTCAGGATGAATACAGGTCATTCCTGAAGAAATATAATGTAGAGTATGATGAGAGGTATGTTTGGGATTAGGTATCTCGCCCTTTCAGGGCTTATGTTATACAGCTTATAACGATGGGCTTCACCCATCGTTGATGTATGGTCACTTATATACGATGGGCTTCACCCATCGTTGATGTATTGCGCCCTTTCAGGGCTTAAGTTATTATGATAAAGACTTAAGCTTACGGGAACTGCTGAGCCAGCCGGCTGCATAAGCGGGAAGTTTCCACAGAGATGTGAATCTTTTCATAGGTTCGTGGAGCAACTGGCGGGTGCGGTATTCTTTGTGAACGCGTTTGTGAAGTACGCGGTAGAATTCAGTTGAGTAAGTGCCGTCGAACATCATCTCGAAATCATCGGATAAATTCCAGTTATGCTTTTTATCCATCTGCGATGAAACCCGGTCATAGAACTTTGTGCCGGGCAGCGGGTATGAAACTGAAATGCCGATATCATCAGGCATAAGGTCATTTACCATTTTTATTGTTTGGTCAATTTCCGTCATTGTTTCTCCTGTGTAACCGAACTGCAGGAAGAAGCAGGTTTTGATGCCATGTTTTTTCAAAAGACGGGTTGCTTCATATATTTCTTCGATCGTTGTGCCCTTATCCATTGCGTCCAGTATTTTCTGCGAGCCTGACTCAGCGCCTATCCAGATTGATTCACACCCCGCGCCCGCTAAATGGGAAATATTATCTTCCTTCAGCAAAAGGTCTGCACGTGAAAGGCATTTAAAAGGCGTTTTCACTTTCTCCTTGTTAACCACTTCGTCAAACCCCATCGTCCATCCCGGCTTTAAGCCGAAGATATCATCACAGAACCAGATATGATCAGCGGAATATTTTTCCCTGAGTAATTTTATCTGTCCTGCTATATATTCAGGTGAGTGTGAATTATACACCTGCCCGTATATCGGCTTGGCGCACCAGTTACAATGGAAAGGGCATCCGCGCGTTGTTACAAGGTTTACGGAAAAATATCCGTAATGCTTTATCCAAAGCTCACGGTATTTTGCAAGATCAACAAGCTCCCATGCGGGGTAGGGAAGTGAATCCAGTTCCTTTAATACTTTACGCGGTGCTGTTCTTGTCAATTTTCCGTTTTCTATGAATGCCAGGCCGTTGATTTCCTTTAGTTCTTTTGCGTCTTTGCGTCTTTGCGCGAAATCTAATAACTCTCCAAGAGTTTGCTCACCTTCGCCGCATATTGCGTAGTCAACTTTATGTGTGAAATATTTTTCAAGATGGTCAACCGAATCTGACCCTGATACAATCACCGTGCAGCCAAATTCCTTTGCGATTTCGCTCATTCTGAAAGCCGCTTCACGCATTCTTGTTAAACACATTTTGGTGAGATAGTTAAAGGTATCATCATATATCACCATGTATTTGGGTTTGTGTTTTTGCAGCTCAATAACTAAATCTTCCTCAGAATCAGCGAGCATTGTATCGAACAGTGCGGCAGTGTATCCTTTTTGCATTACGTATGCAGCGGCATATAGAGTACCCAGTGGCGCATAAAGGTTCATATTGCGGAATTCCTTGGTGTCGTGTTTTAAGAAATATGTATTTGCAAAGAGAATATCAGCCAAAGAGAATGAAAGTTAAAAGTTATAAAGTTTAAACGTTATAAAGTTAAAAATGCAAATGCGGTCAGTTGTGGGGGGATAAAAACTACAAATTGAATTCCTGAAGTTTTTTAGTGTAAAGACCAAGTATCCTTTTCTGCATGTTGCCGGGATGCGCCTTTGACGCGCCTTCGGTGGATTTGAACATATGCTCACGCTCAGCCTGATCGATATGCGAATATTTCTTCTTCCAGTGATTGCGTGTCATATTCATTAGTCTTTTATCCAGCTTTATTGCCAGCGCAGATGGAATGAAAAATTCAAAAATCTTTTGAATAACACTGCTCCTGTTATTTACTTTGCATCCGCTTGTGTGCAGCATCGGGTCACACAGGTCATAGTTAGGAAAGAATTCCTTAACCCAGTTGTTTTCTTTTATGAATTTTTCCATCAAGCGTGTATTATATGTAGCTTTAATCGTTGCAATTTCTGTTGCTGTGAAGATGTTTCTTTCGGTTATGGAAAGATTACCCTCGGTTACATAATAATTGAGGCAGAAGAACTTATAGCTGTTGAGGAAAAATATTTTTTTAAAGATCATCAACATTGTTCTTGCAATCCACAGCCTGTTATTTGCTGTAATGATCATAAAATCAAGGTCGCTTTTTTTATCGCTCGAATTTTTTGAAAGACTGCCTGTAACAAGTACGGCCCTAACAAACGGAAAGCGTTTGATGATATGCGTTACCATTGCAGCACGCTTCCACATCTTCTGTGAGTAATTTTCTTTCGTTATCCTGTTGGAAACATTTTCAATTGCCGGCTTTATATAGTAATAGCCGTCTTTCTCCGCAAAAGGAGCAGCACCACCGCGGGCGGTTTCATGTAAAAACTTTGTGACATCACCCTTGGTGATTGAATTGCGCGGAAGAAATGAAAATATTTCATCCGGTTTAAGCGGATGAGAGAAAATATCGTAATACAGAAGCGTTTTTAATATATTTTTTTTGAGTTCTTCCATCTTGATACCTGAAATTTCTACATAATTTATCAATAAATCAACATTTATCTAAATCCTATCATTAGCCGTAATATACTACCATAATCCGTTAGGTTTTTATCATAAATTTATTTTTGTAACTTTGTATATATGATAAGTGACTATTTAAAGAAAGTTTATATTTTTTCGGGACTTAACGATGATGAGCTTGAAAGGCTCACAAAGATAGTCCGCCAAAAGACATACAATAAGGGTGATATTATTTTTTTTGATACAGAGCCTTATCTTGGGTTCTACATTACAATTACCGGACTAACCAAGATATATAAAATTTCCAAGGATGGAAGGGAGCATATTCTGCACCTGATCTCGCCATTTAATACATTTGCGGAGGTGCCGCTGTTTGAAAATTTTGGGGAGGAGTTCGAAGAGAGCTACCGCTACCCTGCAAATGCAATGGCGCTGGAAGATGATACCCGTGTGATGCTGATTCCTGCAAGGCAGTTCAGGGAGCTGCTTGAGAGCGATACAAAAATTTGTATTAAAATGGTCTCAGGGTTTGCAAAGAGATTGAGGCATTTAAATCACCACATAGAAGAGCTAACTCTAAAAGATGTTACCAAAAGAGTTGCGGGATTTATCCTTACGGAAAACAAAAAAGCAAAACCCGGTCAAAAGGGTTTAGCAGCTATAACACTAAATATTAGTAAAAATGACCTTGCTGCTTATCTCGGCACAATACCCGAGACACTTTCAAGATCGCTGAAGAAGCTGCAGGATGAAGAGATGATAAATGTGGAAGGAAAGAATATTGAGATAACTGATATTGAGGGATTGAAGGAAGCCGCGGTGTGATTTGAATAATCATGATGATTTATAATTTTGATGTAAATTAAATGGGGACTACTTCCTTCACTTCGATCAGTAAGTCAGGAAAGCCCCTTTTTTTTGCCCTAATTCCCCGCTCTAAAGAGCGGGGCTAATCAGTTTTATTATAAGACTTCAAAAGTCTGTTTATACCTTCCCTTCTTAATTAATTTCAGGTTTATGGTGATTTACATAAAATGATAAGACTTTTGAAGTCTTAAACTACGAAAATATTCCCTTATAAATATCATTAATATCAACAGTTTATCTTAATTTTTCGGGTTTTGACTTAAGTCAAAGGGTAAGAGAAATTTCTTAGGTAAGTTTGTATCAGAAAGAAGAATCAATAACTAATACAAACAGGAGTTTAATATGACGATCCAAAAAGAGAACAAGATCGGTGAAGTTGTAGCCGGAAATTTTCATGCAGCAAAGATATTTGAGAGCTACGGCCTGGATTTCTGCTGCGGCGGAAAGAGATCGATTGAAGATGCATGCAATACAAAAGGAGTTGATGCAGGTAAGGTACTTGAAGATCTAAAAAATATGAATGAAAACAATATAGCATCAACAAGGTATGATACCTGGGAAGCTGATTTCCTTGCGGATTATATCATAAACAATCATCACTCATACGTAGTAAACGCAATATCGACAATTGAGCATCACTTGCAGAAAGTTGTTACCGCACACGGAGAGAAATATCCCGAAGTTTGCGGTATTGAGTCTATTTTTACTGAACTTAAAAATGAACTTTTGGACCATATGGCCAAAGAAGAGAAAATGCTCTTTCCATATATAAAGAAAATGAATATTGCCCTTAAAAATACTCTTGAACTACCCATTCCTCCCTTTGGGACAGTAGATAACCCGATCAAAGTTATGGAATCAGAACACGATAATGCAGGACTTCTGACAAAGAAGATCCATGAACTCTCCGGCGGATACATTCCCCCTAAAGACGCGTGCACGACTTTCCGGGTGCTGTATAACGAGTTAAAGGAATTTGAAGATGACCTTCATGTACACGTGCATCTTG
>JBDTNV010000197.1:0-5219 GCA_039933555.1 Ignavibacteria bacterium | reverse complement strand
GCGCATGTATCAGGCGGTGTGCCTAATATTTCTGTATCAATAAATAAAATTGATGAAGAGAATATTGGTGAGCTTATTTACTTCTTCGAAAAAGCATGCGGTGTAAGCGGGTATCTGCTTGGGGTGAACCCGTTTGACCAGCCGGGAGTTGAAGCCTATAAGAAGAATATGTTCGCGCTATTAGGTAAACCCGGTTTTGAAGATATTAGGAGTAACCTCGAAAAAAAGCTTAAGAATCCTTAAGGGTATGTTTGGAAGGTTTAAAAATGAGCAGGGTATAATGAAATGGAGGATGCCCTCTGCATCGCAAACAGTAATTATAATTCTTATTTTTGTTATTCCAATTGCAATTGCATCACTAATTTACGATAAAATACCTAACTACCTCAGAATTATTCTGGGAGTTATATGGTTCATATCAGCGTATGCAGTTTATATTTACATACTTTCACACGGCAAAGGCAAAGAAAAAAATACCATTACTTCCGCGGATGCTTTAAAGGGTGAATTTGCTATAAATAATAATTGGATAGTATATTCGTGTATTTATCCTTTTGCGGCTTCGATTGGTTCACTTATAAACGGGTATTATATAATTGCTTTTATGCTTTTGCTAACGGGTTTTATGCTGATAACAGTTGGAAAGTATTTCAGGAAAAGAATAAGAATTGATGATAATGACAATTTATATATTGTACAAAAAGGTGAAGAAAGATTAATTGACTTCAATACCGTAAAAAGTATTGAGTGCAGGCTGAAGAGAATGCAGACAGAGGCAGTATATATCCCTAATATTTGGATAAATTTCAGAGAAAATATTACAATGCAAAAACCTGTAAAACTGAAAATTAACATATTACGCTCAATTGAATATGGAACCTATTCACCCAATCAGATCATTTTATCATTTATAAAGGAAAAATGTATCTCACATGGTTTCACAATTTCTTATCTTAACCCCGAAGAGACCGATTTTACAGCTGAGAAATTTTAATTAAATATATTTATTTAAATTTATGAAAATAATACTGCTTTCATTCATCTTAATTTTATCAATTATGAGCACATCATATTCACAGAAACACTCCTGCTGCGAGGAAGAAGGTACTACAGGCAGTGATATTACCGCTCCGAACATTATGGCAACTTTTGGCAATGACCAGAGTTTTAAGGATGAGCATCCCCAGCCTGTTGCATTCACACTTTTAGATGGCAAAGGTAAAATGGTTACATACAAAACCGGTGATGGAGTAGACGCAAACGGCTATGAAGTGAGATCAGATAACCCCACAAATAACTGGGTATTTATTTTTCATGAATGGTATGGACTGAATGATTACATTAAGAAAGAAGCAGAGGAAATTGTAACAACACTTGGGAATGTAAATGTACTGGCAATCGATCTTTATGACGGCAAAGTAGCAACCAATAACGATGAGGCAGTAAAGTATGTGCAGTCAGTTGATAACACCCGCGCGCTCAATATCATTAACGGCGCGAAGGACTACGCCGGAAGTGATGCAGTGTTTGCAACTGTGGGATGGTGTTTCGGCGGCTCGTGGAGCAACCAGGCGGCTATTGAGCTGGGCTCAAGATGCAATGCATGTGTGATGTATTACGGTATGCCTGAGCAGAACATGGATAGACTTGCAAAGCTAAAGGCTCCGGTTTTAGGAATATTTGCAAATCTGGATACACGCATAACTCCGGAAGTTGCCGCAAAATTTGAAAATGACTTAAAGAGCCTGAATATTCCGGTAAACATTTATGAATATGATGCAGTACATGGTTTTGCAAATCCAAGTAACCCAAAACATAACCCTGATGCAACGAAAGATGCTAAAGAAAAAACATATGCGTTTTTGAAAGAGAAGATGAAGTAAATTGTCATCCTGAACGTAGTGCCTGCCTTAAAACCGGGCAGCGGGAGGAAGGAAGGATCCATTAAAAGCTTTGACCACTAATTTCACTAATTACACGAAATTTCCCCCTCCATCCCAATCCGCCCATGGCGGACCAGCTTGGGATGGAATTAAATCGCTAAAGCCTTAACCACGAATTTCACGAATATCAAGAAGGGACGTCCCGCTAGGACATCTCTTCTAATCTATAGTAAAATTTTTTAAGTTATTATAGTGGACATGATTGGAAATAATCTGTTTAATTTCGATATGATTAAATCCCAATTCTGATAGAATGCTAACAGTAAGTATTAATTTTAATTTTTCAGTGTATATTGCCATTTCACTATTTTCCAGAACCATTTCATTTATCTCGGAAGAATAATGTGTAATATAATTTCGAGTTTTTACAGTCCTATTTATAAATTTGTCTATGTCAAAAAAATCTTTTAAAATATATTCGCTTTCGTTAATAATATCAAAAAGTCGTTCCCTTAATGTCGAGTAGTTAGTAAGTTTTCTTTTTATCCAATCCTTCCAAAGAGTTGTTACTGATGTAAGTATTTGTTTTTTTCTCAACTCGAATTCTGAGTCGGGTAATTCTTTAGTTGCAGTTTTGGTTTGTTCGTATTTTATTCTATGAAAAATTTCTAAACATTGCACAAGCGATAAAAATTGATGTTCATTATACGTGTTTTCATTATATAAAGAACTTGAGAACAAAATAAATATTTGTCTATAATTCTGATAATTTTTAAACCATTCTAACAAAACATTTCTGATTTTATCTTTATCATCATTATATCTAAATAAAATTTCATATATGTCAAGTTTTTTTGAATCCTTAATAAAAGGTTTTTTAAAAAATATTTCAACAGGTGGAGTAGGTACTTCAATCCCATCTTCTCTTAGATTTGAATAGGGCATAGAGAATGCTAATATTGATAATTCGTAGTTTGGTTTAAGTGTTACAAAATTTAAGAAATGAGTGAAAATATTTATAATTTTATGAAATTCATAAAATGTTGTAGCTTCATTATTTTCAATTACTAAATAAGTTTTTTCTTTTAATTGTAATTCATTTTGTACAAAAGGTATAGTTAATGAATTATTTGTGATAATCATCAATGAAAATCCATTAAATGAAAATAATTCAGATGCTTTTGGATTAATATATTTAATATTAATTTCACCAGAGCCTTTGAAATAATTAGGAAGATCATTAAATCCAGAAATTCCAGCCCACTCATATAAATGATTTATTTCAATAGACATCTTATTGAATTTTATATCTTCCGTTTTGTGGAAATGGAAGTTTTTATAAATCAGATTAACTGCATATTTACTCTCAAAAAGTTTATCGTTGTATAAATCTCTGGAAACACTTAAAAGCCTGCAATGTTTAAGAGTAAAACGAATACCTGTCTTATCGATTCCCAATATAATTGTTTCGTAAGGATTTGGCACATTAGGGAATTTATAAAATGAACCATTTAATTCCAAGATGGTATCTTCCGCGGCATTAAATTTTAAAGAGCCTGATATTTTATAGTCTGGTGATTCAGGTACCCACCAATCACCACTTATTTCGAATTTTTCCATCAATTAATTTAGTATATGCTCATTTTAATACTCCACCAACTCTCTCAACTGCTCCTTAAATCTTTCTTTCGGGAAGAAGTTTTGTTCAAGTTCTAATGCAAATGGTATAGGGGTATCAAGGCTGCCTGAGCGCATTACCGGCGCATCTAGGTATTCAAATAAATTCTGGCCAATCCATGCGGCAATTTCACCGCCAATACCGCCAAATAAAGTATCTTCATACAGAATAATTACTTTACCCGTTTTTTTAACACTTTCGGAAATAGTTTCGTAATCTAAAGGTAACAGAGTACGCAGGTCAATAATATCAGCCGAAATATCTTTCATACTTTTCATAGCATTTAAAGCCCAATAGAGACCCATACCATACGTGATTATGCTAACATCATCTCCTTCGGTTTCGTATCTTGCTTTGCCTAGTGGCAGATTGTAATAACCATCCGGCACATCTCCGCTTACACTTCTGTAGAGCGCTTTATGCTCAAAATAAAGCACAGGATTCGGGTCTTCAATTGAGCTGATTAGCAAACCCTTTGCGTCATATGGCGTTGCAGGGTATACAACCTTAAGTCCGGGTACATGAGTAAACCACGCTTCATTGCTTTGTGAGTGGAAGGGTCCCGCGCCAACTCCCCCGCCTGTCGGCATTCTTATCACTACATCGGCATTCTGCCCCCAGCGGTAATTTATCTTTGCGAGGTTATTTACAATCTGGTTAAATCCGCATGTAACAAAATCAGCGAACTGCATTTCCATCATTGCCTTGTAACCTTTTATTGAAAGTCCAAGTGCCGCACCCACAATTGCTGATTCACATAATGGAGTATTCCGTACCCGCTCTTTGCCGAACTCATTGTAAAAATTTTCTGTAACCTTAAATACTCCTCCGTACTCAGCAATATCCTGACCCATTAAAATAAGGTTATCGAATTTCTTCATTGATTCTCTTAGCCCGTCAGAAACGGCATCAACAAAACGCTTTTGTGAAGTCTTATTTTGCGGCTCAACGATTGTTTGCTCAAATGGTGCATATACATCTTCCAGTTCGTAAGCAGTATCCGGAATAATTTTCGGTTCAGCCGAAGCCGCATCAAGCCCTGTTTCAATTTCATTTCTAAATTTATCGCGTATTTGCTTTATAGAATCTTCACTTAGCAATCCCTGCTCTATTAAATAGGTTTCATAATTTTTTACGGGATCTTTAATCTGCCATTTTTCGAAAAGTTCCTTAGGCACATATTTTACCCCTGAGGCTTCTTCATGTCCGCGCATACGGAAAGTCATGAATTCAATCATAACAGGGCGAGGTTTTTTCTTCATGCTGTTCCTTAGCGTTAATATCCTGTCATATACTTCAAGTAAATTATTCCCGTCTACCTGGTAAGCTTCCATGCCGTAGCCGATTGCTTTATCAACCAATGCTTTGCATTTATATTGTTCGGTAACCGGAGTTGATAGTCCGTAAGCGTTATTTTCAATTACGAATATTACGGGCAGGTCCCACACAGCGGCAACGTTCAGTGATTCATGAAAATCGCCTTCACTTGTTCCTCCATCACCTGAGAAAACTGCGGTGGTTTTTAATTCATACTTTTTATCTTTGTATTTGTTCAGTAATTCCGCAAGCGCTATACCATCGGCAATGCCAAGCTGTGGACCCAGGTGGCTTATCATTCCTACTATATGATAATCATTGGTGCCGTAGTGGAAAGAGCG
>JBDTNV010000196.1:0-5324 GCA_039933555.1 Ignavibacteria bacterium | reverse complement strand
AAGATAAGAATCTGGAAGCTACAACAAGAGCCTATATGCTTTATTCTTTATCATATGCTGAAAATAAAGATACAAAACTCTTTGAAGAGCAGTTCCAGCTGTTGAGCGAAACTGAAATGAACGATTACTCAATTGCGCTGCTTTCAATGGCTGCCAGGAATGTCGGCAATACCGTGGCTGCTGAGAAATATTCAAAGATGCTTGTCAGCCACGCGCAGGATATGGGCGAATCGGGTTCATACTGGGGCGGCAAGACTTGGCATTACTCATGGCAGGATGATAAGGTCCAGACTACCGCGATGGCAGTTAAAGCATTGCTTCTTGATCCCGTAAGCCTAAAAGATAATCCTGAGCTTATGAATAAGGCTATCCGCTGGCTAATGCAGCAGCGCCAGGGCGGCGGCTGGTGGAATACACAGTCAACAGCATTCATAATATACGCTATGGTTGATTATTTAAAGACATCAAAAGAGCTTGAGCCTGATTATAATGTTAAGATATCTGTAAATGGTGAACTACTGCTTGATAAGAAAATGACAAAAGCCGATGTGTTTGAAAAAGACATGAAGTTTGTCATTGATGGCTCTAAACTTAAAGCTGGTCAGAATGATATTAAGATAGAAAAATCCGGCGCTGGTAAGGTTTATGTATCAAGTGACCTCAGGTACTATACAAACGAAACAGTGATCCAGCCAAGAGAGAACGGCTTTAGAGTGCATAAGGAATACTTTAAGCTTGAAAAATACACAAAGTATAATGATGATAAGATAATTTATCAGAAGAGATATTTTGACGGGCAGGTTAAATCAGGAGATGAAATTCTTGTTAAGGTCAGAGTTGAAGCAAAAGATAAGGACCTGCAGTATTTCATGCTCGAAGACCCGATCCCCGCAGGATGCGAAGTTGTGAAAGATGATTGGGCGTTTAATATTGAAGAAGAAAAAGATTACAGCGGTTGGGATTATTACTGGTGGAGATGGTGGTATGCCGATAAGGATATCAGGGATAACCGTGTAACATTCTTTGCAACGTATTTGTATGGAGATGTATATGAATTCACGTACATATTGCATGCGCAGATACCGGGTAAGTATAATGTAATCCCTGCAACCGGTATGCTTATGTACTATCCCGATGTACGCGGCTCAAGTGAAGAAATTAAGCTGGAAATAATTGATAAGTAAATTAACTTTTGGAGTGCGCTGACTATGTCAGCGCATTTTCTAATTTCTAAGCAGAGTCTCCTGTAAAGGGACTCTGCTTTTTTACAATCTTCCGCAGAGTCCACTTCGAGAGCTTCTGCGATTAACAAAAAAAATTCCATTGTTTTTGATGCCACGATTGCCATACAGTTATCACCAACGACTGAAATTATTTTGTAATTGAAATCCCCGCCGGGAAAGATGCCATTTCAATATCTTTAATTTTAGTGTGATTATTCATCACATCAATTACCGCTGTTGTGCCGGGTATTGAGCTTCCCGTTGCCGGATGATGAACATACGAGCCGCTTACTGATTCACAAGTTATGTAAGCAAATCTGCCATCGGCAGTAAATGCAACACCATGAGGCTGCGCGCCTACATTTGATATTGTCTTTACAACGGTAAATGTATTAATATCAATTACTGTAACCGAATTACTGTTCCTATTTGCGACATAAAGCCATTTGTTATCCGGTGAGCACTCCGATTGTATCGGGAAAATGCCGGTAGGAATGATATTTATTATAGTATATGTTTTCAAATCCAGCACCCGTACGTCATTTGACCTGTCACACGTAACAAAAGCGTACCTGTCATCCGGTGAAATTGATACCGCTATTGGTCTGAAAAAGCCTGTCCCGTTGCCGCTTGGAGGTACGATGGGTGCTACCGGAATAGTTTGGATAATTTCATCATTTATTGTATTTATGACCTGGATGTATTCCCCCAGCTCGCTTACCGTGATAAGCCGGTTCCCATCTTTAGTTATTCTTCCGCCATGTGTTGCATTCATTGTAATATCACTTATAGTATTTAGCACAGTCATATCAGAAGTCCTGAAACTTTTTATGAACCTTTCTGATCCGTTTACATTATAATTTGTAACATACCCCTTGCCGCCGTCAGGTGAAATTATCACATGCCCGGGGGAGGAAACCGCATAGAGTCTTCCCAGTTTGCTGTAGGTCATAGCGTCATATTTTTCAATAAACCCTTCACTAATAAGCGTGACATAAAAGTAATACCCCTGGCTATCAACTGCAACATTATGCGGGGCCGCGATCGTATTCACTGATTCGCCGACTTTAACATATCTTGTTACGAACATATTATCAAGGTTAACAACTGCAATAAAATCTGAAGCCTGGTTTGTTATAAATGCCTTCCTCGTGATATTGCCAAAAGCAATTTCATTATTATCATTTTTTGCGCCTTCATCAATCCATTTTGTAATTAACCTGACAATGTTGCTGCCTAGAGGCATCCCGTTCGTATAAGGCGGCTTTGCCTGAGGCATTAACGGCTGTGATACAGGCGCAATATTGGAATCAATATTTATGTGCTGAACCAGATGGCTCCACCTGGAGCTGTAAGGGATTATTTCTGCGCCAAATCTTGAGCCGTGTAGCATTAGTGAAGACCAGCTTGTCAAATCGATTCCTGATTGCTTATCCACTGAATTATGACACCCGGGGAAATTGCAGTTTGCTTCAAATACAGGAAGAATATCACCTGAAAATGAAACTGATTCTCCTGTTCTGACAGGTGAATCATTGCATCCTGAAAAACTAATCAGGTACATCGAACCTGTAAATATTAAAAATAGGATGAAAATCCTGTAATTAGGCATATTGATATAATTTTAACAAATATAACCGTATTAGATGAATTCTTATATGACATTTATCGAAATTTCTTAGCAAAATATGTGAAATCTAAGTTACTGCCAGTTTGGCTTTGACAAATGTACTGAAAGTTTTTTTACAAAAATATATTTTCACCTTGATACGTAACCAGATGGTTACGTATATTTGCATAAATTATTCTGAACTTAAAAACATCATCTAATGGACGCGCAACCGTTAATAAAGGAAGTAATAATAAATGCTCCTGCAGCAGAAGTGTGGCAGGCTATTACTCAAAAGGACAAAATGAAAGAGTGGTATTTCGATCTTGCTGAATTTAAACCTGAAGTTGGTTTTGAATTCCAGTTTGAAGGCGGCAAAGAAGATAAATGTTACCTCCATAAATGTGTGGTTACAGAAGTAATTGAAGGGCAAAAGCTTGTCTATAGCTGGCGGTATGACGGTTACGAAGGGAAATCATTTGTTAGCTGGGAATTATTCGATGAAGGCGGTAAAACAAGGCTCGTATTGACCCATTCAGGGCTTGAGACTTTCCCCGCTAACCCCGACTTCGCAAGGAAGAACTTTGAGGGTGGCTGGAATGAAATTATCGGCAAATCATTAATAAACTATTTAGAAAACACAAAAAAATAAATTTCATGAAAATCGCATTAACAAGTATTATCGTAAATAACCCTCTGGAAGCATTTAAGTATTATACAGAGGTGCTCGGATTCAAAGAAAAGCTATATATGCCCGAAGCTTATCTTGCAATTGTAGTTTCACCGGAAGATGAAAACGGCACGGCAATTCTACTGGAGCCAAACAATAATCCGCTTGCAAAAACATTCCAGGAAGGTATTTATAAACAGGGTCTGCCCGTCATTGTTATGGGAGTTGATGATGTACAAAAGGAATATGAAAGGCTGGCTGCAAAAGGAGTAAAGTTTAAGCAACTGCCAACTAAAAACGATTGGGGCACACAGGCTATATTTGATGATACTTGCGGCAATTTTATCCAGATACATCATTTATAGAAAATTTACAGGAAGACACCAATAATATGAGTAATGTAAACAGTGTGTTTTCAGCGCTTGCTGATGAGAGCCGCAGAAAAATACTTGTAATGCTTTCAAAAGATCGCATGCACGTAAATGAAATTGCGGGCAACTTTAATATATCCCGGCCGGCTATATCAAAACATTTAAGGATACTTGAGCATTCTAAACTTGTTAAACAGGTAAAAGAGGGCAGGGAGCGTTATTTCAGTCTTAATCCAAAGCCAATTAAAGTAGTGTTCGACTGGCTGAAATTTTACGATACATTCTGGGATAATAAACTGAATGCATTAAAGTCTTTTATAGAAATTAAATAATAAATTAATCACTTCAGGTTTTAATGAATATGAAATTAATAATAAATCAGTTATTTTAAACTTTGCCCTCCTAATTTAAAATTAAAATTATGAACACTAAAGAATTGAATTATACAGTTTCTTTCAATGCAGACCCGGAAGAAGTATATGAAACATTAATGGATCCGGTTAAACATGCAGCTTTTACTGAAGCACCGGCGGATATAAGCCAGGATGTTGGCGGGAAATTTTCTCTTCATGGCGGGTATATTTTCGGTACGAACACTGAATTGGTTAAAGGTAAAAAGATCGTTCAGTCATGGCGCACCGAGGGGTGGGAACCGCAGGACCATTATTCAACAGTTACATACCTTCTTGAGCCCGATGGGGATAGTACAAAGCTCACTTTTTCACATACGAATATTCCCGGGGTAAATTTTGATTCAATTTCCGAAGGTTGGTACTCGCATTACTGGGATCCCATGAAAAAATTGTTCAGCAAATAATAGCACTATTTTTTATTAGTAAAGTATTCAGTGGAAAAGTGCAGGAAAAAACTATTATACACATAACGAAATACAAAAATTAGTTTTTTTTCTGATAATTATCGCGGGTAATTTTTGAACACAAAATTTTCCCTTTAACAGTTCTGCCTTAAAAATTATATTTGTCCGTATTCTGAAATAATGAAATTGATTTTACGGATAAATGATGAAATATGTCATCTCAATACTACTTTCAATACTCTTATTTTTTAATTCAAGCCTGTTTACTATAATGTATTCCGTAAAAGCACTCGAGTTGTCATTTATAACACCAGGTAAAATAAGATTAGCTGAAGCAAATAATGAAGATGAGAACTTTTACTTTGAAAATGTTTGTATTCTTAAAATAGCGCCAAATTCAGTGCACACTCAAAATATCAAGTGGCTGGATGAAAACGAGTTTATGCTTGATGGTAAATACTGTGATGTGACCACAAGGCGCAGCTATAATGATACAATATACATTTGCTTTATTTATGACCATGAAGAAGATGAGCTCAACACTGCCGCCACCGCACACTATCAGAATGAGCCGGGCAAAAACGCTGCGATGCGGTACTTTAATATCCTTTTCTCATTTTTATCAAATGCAATC
>JBDTNV010000195.1:0-5330 GCA_039933555.1 Ignavibacteria bacterium | reverse complement strand
CCCTGTAGGATATATTTATTGATCTGGTTGCCTGCTCCGGAAAAACTCCACCCACTGCTTCCAAGGAATCCCAAAGCCCCGCGGTTAGGTGCAAATACAAATTTTTCCCCGAAGCCTCTTGTATTTACTTCGGAGTTTTTCCCGGTATAACATGTCATACTTAAAACAAGTGGCAGTCTGTTTCCGTTGGAAAGTGTTAGGGGGTCTTCCAGTCCAAGCTCCCAATTCTGGCTTGCAGCGTGTCCTATAAAGTTAATCAATAAACCGCCGCGGTTGATAGCATTCTTGATAGAATCCGCATAGTTAAAAGTTATATAGCCGGCGGAATCATTTCTGTAAATTTTTTCTGCAACTCCGGATATTGGCGGGGGAGTGATATATGAATTTACGAATTCGTTCGATTGTGTCTGGTACTGTATCTGCTCAAACCGGTTGGGGCCGCCCGTTATCATAATGTTATTCTTCCACCAGCTCTCGGGCGTTTCGCTCTCATACAGAATGATCTTGTTAACAATATCCTGTGCTTCCTGTGGTGTGTAAACCGGCAGCCTACCGATAGCAGCCTGGTGAAAATATGTGAAGCCTTCCAAATTAAAATTTACGTAATACCCGTCAGAAGGGGGATTGCCGTAAACAGGGATAAAATTCCTGTAATAATTGGGGGATAGCAAATTATTCTTCGGGTCAAGCGAACCCCTGCCCATTAAAACAATATAGCTGAGCCTTGGCTGCTGCCAGTTATCATATGCATATTTCACAAATCTTCTTACTGCAACCGGACTTTCCATTCCGTAATTGAAAATATCAACTATATCATCAATTGCTGCTTTAACTGATCTGTAATTATCTTTAACCTGCCTGTAACTTCTCAGCTGTTCAGCTTGTGATTCAAACAAACGGTTGTAGATTACTATGTAATCAGCGCCGTTTGATGCCGCCGTGAGATTTGGAACCTGTCTTGCTTCAAACCGGAATGGTCTTTTTGTTATGACCTGGTTCGAAATATCAAAATCACCATTCTGCTTTCCTGTAAAGAAAAGTGTATCCGAATCTGAGGTGATGTTTGTAATTTTGATGTTATTTTTAATATCGTAAATAGAATATGGCGCCGAAGAATTAAAGCCGGTTACCCTGAATCTTGCCGATGATGTGTCTGCGGAATTCAGGGTTATCCTGCACTGGCTGCCTGAGAATTTTATCTCTTTGGGATAGGTCAGTTCCATAAGATCAAAATAAAGGCTGGGCGTCGCGGATTGATTTGAAAATGTTGGCTGGTATGTCACACTTATGGTATTTTGAGAATTGTTCAGCAAAGAGCTTGAAAATGTGACAGATGTATCAAACCTCTGGTAATCATCTTTTGCGAGGGTTGTAATGTTAGTGGAATTTACGGTTAATATTAATTTATGCTCATTGAAAGAAGTATCCTTTGAATTAGGATATGCGAATACGCGAAAAGAACAATTTACGGGCAATGAATTTAACTGCGGTATTGAAAATGTTCTGGTGATTGAATACCCGTTTGTCGAAACAAAATTTCTCCAAAACCAGCCTTCGCCGGATATTTTTTCTGTATTAAAAAAACGGAAATCAGAATTGAAATCTAGTGTTTGTCCAAGTGAATAAACCGAATCTTTTTCAAAATGAATTTTTTCGTATGAATAATCTAAATTATAATCATTCAGAACTGAATATGAGGATAGAGTGTATCTTAGTCCGTTATTTCCGTCCCAGCCAATCCAGTAAACGCTTGTATCCGAATAAAGATCATAATATTCATCTGTTGTGTAATCAAGGGTAGTGGGTCCATAGCTGGCAAGATAAGTTGTAGTTAAACCACCGCAGTTCCTTTTGCCGTAAAAATCCAGGTAATCGTTTGCATCAAAAGAACCGTCCTGCTCTCCTTCGAAATATATCGGGATTTCGTTACCTTTGTATAAAACCTTAACAGTTCGCGGGTCAATATTTGAAGTATTTATGCCGGATTGTATGAATTCATTTCGTGTAATTCTATAAATGCCGTCATCTGAAGCGTACATTTTTAAGTAGGTTTTGTTCGGAATTATCCAGTTAAAGCTCTGAGATAAACAAACCCCTGTTAAAAAGGCAAATAGAATTGCGCAAATCGATAATTTTACAGAATTCATTACGCCAATTTACGCATTTTTAACCTAATAATTCTATATAAAAATAGGGGGTTTCCGATGACATATCTTCTGAAATATTTAAAGGGATTCAGAGATAATCTCCAAAACCACTCAAGCCCTGATTTCCTTAAGAACTTTGGAGCGCGTTTTATACTTCCTGCAAATACCTTGATTCCATCACCAACGCAAATTATTACTTTGCAGTTTAGTTTATCTTTAGCTTCATTTACCCAGTTTTCCTGTTTAGGAGTTCCGAGGCCTATGATTAAAATATCACAGCCGGAAGAGTTAATAGCGTTTATCAGTTCAGTATTGTTATAGGTGTACCCATTTTGCATTCCTCCAATAATCATATCAGGTAAACGGTGTTTTATTTTCGATAAAGTATCGTCATCATGTCCGAAGAAAAACACTTTCCACTTGTTTATGGCGGCAAGCTCGGCAAGCAGCGGGTAAAAATCAGAACCATTGAACCTAACTGACAAACCATTTTTACCATACAAATAACGCGATGCAAGGTAAACCCCCACTCCATCAGGATGAACAATATCAAAGGAATTTAACACATCTCTCAGGCTGCTATTAGAATAAGTTAAATTAATTGTATTTGCATTAGCGTATGCAACTGAAACCTGTTTGCTAAGCTCAATACCTGATTGTATTTCAGATAGTAACCCTGCATAGGTGGTGTTATCAATTCCGATATCATTGATAATTATTTTATCTTTCGGCTGCATAAATATCAGGTTATTGATCTGTAGAGATCCTCTACTTTTGGTATGATAAACTCTTCTGTATAATTGTTTACAACATCTTCATGAAGCTTGTTTGCGCATTTTTGCGCAAGCTCCGGGTCATTCATAAAAAGTAATATTCTCTCGGCTAGCTCATTTTCATTTCCGGAAGTAAAAAGTAAACCGTTTTCACCGTTATTTATCAGTTCGCCGATACCATCGACATTCGCACCGATAAAAGGGACCCTATGTAAGCCGGATTGCAGCATAAAATTTGGGAAGGGGTCACGTGCTGAAGGCAGGACACAAAGATCTGCCACCTGGAAATACTGCAAAAGGTTTTTCTGAGGCACGATTATTTCAACATTAAGCTCTTTTCGGGAGATATACCTTTTGTAATCAATATCATTATTCCCCTCGCCAACTAATATGAGCTTAATATTTTTATCTTTCAAAAGATTCATAGCCCTCAGGAGAGTTTCAAAATTTTTTTCGTGGTGAAACCTGCCGATAGCAAGTATATTAAAAAACTTTCCATGCTCGCGCGCTCTGGGCGCAATTATTCCCAGGTCGCGAATTTCTTCAGTATCTGTAAAATTGTGTATCAGAGAAATTCTCTTTTCTTTTACTCTGAATTTATCTACAAGCATATGTTTGACAGAATTACTTACTGCAATTATTCTGTCAGACTTGAATTCAATATTATACTTTCTCTTAACTATACTCAGTGAAGTCAATACGGATGCCGGCTTGTTCTTCTTTATGAATTTTAACGCCTGTATTGCAATTAGCTCTGCAAATCTGTGATGGGTATGAATAATATCTATGCTGTTCTTCTTTGCAAAAGCTTTTATCTCATTAATATTCTTTGCAAAGGTAATCGGATTCTTAGATCTCAATCCTTTTAAAATACTGTAGCTGATATTGTTTTCCTCAAGCCTGTCAAATGAATCGCCACCGTTAGTGATAAGATGAACATTGTGATTACCCTGAAGATATTTTAAAAGGAGGAATACATAATAGGACCTTCCGCAGGCATAATTGAAATCAGGGGTAATATGAAGGATATTAAGCTTCATAATTAATAAATTTTCCTGAACCCCAGATCTTCTGCCAGGAAGCACTCAATATTTGGGGATAATATTTTGAGATTCAGTTTTATTGCTTTGTTTACATTATTGAATTCAGTAAACTCAACGGAAATATCGTTATTCCTGAATCCTAATTTGATCCTTTCGTTATCATATCCTTCTATATAAAAGAAGTGTTTAGGTGCATTGGTTTTGATCTCAAATTCGATTGCTGATATCTGCCTGCATTCAAGCTTTGCCCCTATTGAGCTTTCCTGGAGAGCTGCAGTCTGGATTATATCGTTAATGGTATCCTTTATTACAAAATTATTATTCTTCCAGAAGTTGAATGCGCCTGTCATTTTATCAAACATAAGTGTCTGCTTAAATCTGCCCGGATTCCCGATAAGTATCATTTTTTTTGATACATCGTGAGGAGTTTTAATCAGATTTTCGACATTTGTTTTTGCTTTCTCATATGAAGTGAGCCAGTCACAAACTGCCTGTTGTGACCAGAATCCCCAGAAAATAAGCGCGGCAAAAAAACACGTTTTGAGGACATTTTTTTTCAGCCTGATGCTTAGCTTCTTCTGTTGACTGTATAGATACAGTACATAAATTGTAATAATTGTAAAAGGTAAAAGTATCATCTGCGGCCTTAGATATCCAACAATTGCATATGGAGTGATGAGAATTACAAATAATAATGCTAATTGGCCTATTATTCTATATATATCAGCTTTGACTGCTGTCCAGATCAGATAAAATCCTGCGCCATAAAGTATTAAAAGGTATAGTATGATAAGTTTGTTATCATTCCTTAGCTGGTAGTTAAGCGATATGAAATCTATCGGGATAGAAAGTGCAATTAATGCTCTTGCAAATACACCGGGCGCGTTTGCAAGCGGATTAGGCTGGTAAAGGGTCGCTATTTCGGTAATGTTATTACCAAGTATAAATACCCTGAAAATAAAATAGAAGATCAATAGAACAGTTAGTACTGTTAAAAGGCAAATTGATCTCTTAAGCCCTTCTTTGCCATACCTGAAGTAACCAATAGTCAAAATTACAAATGGCAGGGTTATAGCAAGCTCTTTTGTGAATAAAGCAATCAGGAAAGTTAATATTGAAAGCACGAAAAACAGTTTTTTCTTTGTATCGCTATAAATAAGGAAGAGCAAAACAGTTGCAACATAGAAAAAGCAGCAAATAAGATCCACACGTGCTGCCATCCAGCAAATGTTATTTATATTGTTCGGGAATAATAGAATTGCAGCAGATGCGGACAGAGATACATATGAGCGTTTTGTAAGGTAATAAACTGTTAAGCCTGAGATAAATGCGATAAATATTAACAGCATCAGGTTTTGCAGCCTGAA
>JBDTNV010000194.1:0-5338 GCA_039933555.1 Ignavibacteria bacterium | reverse complement strand
TTCTTATCGTCTTTGTTTGAGCTGCATACATAGCCAACCGCAAACATTACCATTAAAGCAATTAAGAACTTTAACTTGTGGTTGTTTAACATTTTATTTTCTCCTTTAGAAAAGTTAGTTTGAATAGATATGATTTTAAAAAATTGTTTTACCCCTTGAATGTGAAACCTGAACTCGAAGACTTGAGAAATGCTTTTTCTGATTGGATTTCAGCCCAAAATTATGCATTTTTTACAAAATAATCAATAATGATTTAAAATAAATCTAGAATTCAAGCGAAAAATCACTTGATTTGTATGAATGCGTCAAAGCCCCTATTGAATAGAAATCAACCCCTTTTCGCTGATATCTGCCGAAATTACGCATATTTATCCCACCGGAGAGCTCAATTTTAAATCCATTATTTTTCAATATCTTAATAGCTCTATCTATGTTGCCGGGTTTGAAATTATCCAGCATAACAATTTCTACCAGGCCTTTACCGTACTTAACAACTATTTCAAGCTCTTTAAATGTTTTTACTTCTATTTCAAATTTTTGTTTCAGTTTATACGAAATGTTTTTCCGCACGAGATAACCCATAACATTTTCAATTCCGCCAAAGGCTTCGATATGATTATCTTTTATCATAACTGCGCCGGCGAGGCTTAGCCTGTGGAAATCACCGCCGCCCGTCTTTACCGCTGCTGCTTCAAAAAGCCTGAAGCCGGGAGTGGTTTTCCTGGTATGAAGAATTTTTGCGCCTTTAGATTTCAGAAGTTTTACAAAACAGTTTGTAAATGTCGCAATACCGCTCATTCTTTGCAGAATGTTAAGGGCGGTTCTTTCACCTTCGAGTAGTGTCCTTCTTGATGCGGTTATTTCAAGTATTTTCTTCCCTTTTTTGATACTTCTGCCATCTTTTGAAAAAGCTTTGAAACGTGCTTTAGGGTCGATCAGCTTATATACCCGCACGAAAATATCCAGACCTGCTAATACACAATCTTCTTTGCATAGTACAGCTGCTTTGAATTTTTTATCACCCAAGGCTCCTTTTAAGAGAAGATTTGTCGTTACATCATTTTTGAACTCATCCTCTTTAAGCGCAAGCTTAATGGTATCGGTAATATCCCCGGAATGTTTTTTGTAATATTCCTTAATTGTCATGCAATGCTTTTTTCTTTGAAACATTTAAGTTCATTCATATCTTTAACCCCATCAGGAAGAATTGCATCATCGACCAGCATTAATGGAATACCCTCTCTGACGGGATACTTTGCCCCGCAATTTGAGCATTCAAGCATTTCTCCAGATTCCTTTAAGGGGTACTTCCCTATCGGGCAAACAAGATCTTCAATGTATTTCAGTCTGCTCAATTGCTGTTCTTAAAATTGGGAGTAACTACATCAATAAAATCCTTTGGCGGGCGCACAGGCTTCATAGTGGCAAGGTTTATAAATGAATGCACTGTGTATCCCGTGACTATAAGCTTATCCCCAACATACAATTCATAATCTATTTTGACCCTCACACCGGGCATTGTTCTTAAATGAGCATTAACTATAACAATATCATCATACTTTGCTGTTGATATATAATTGGCGTGCGCTTCAATAACCGGAAGCCCAAAGTTAAGCTTTTCAAGCTCAGTATACGGATAACCAAGCTCCCTTAATAGAGTATTCCTGCCCGCTTCAAAGTACTCGAAGTAACGCCCATTGTTCACAATGCCCATATTGTCAGTATGCGCGTATAGTACTCTTATATTTATTTCAGATTTTATCATATTTTAAAAGCTTTCAACACAGAGACACAAAGACACAGAGAGTCTAAAATACAATTGAATCTTTTTAAATAATTTTCGAAATTCAATTCGAAATAACTAAGGAATTTATATCAGTGAGTATCTGTTTAGTCCGTGTAATCAGTGTTCTATCTGATAATTTTTTTTAAATATCTAAAATATCTTCCCCGGGTTCAGAATATTATTCGGGTCAAATGTCTTTTTAATGTTTCGCATTAACTGAAGCTCTGCTTCACCTATGGCAATGGGAAGGTACGGTTTCTGTGAGTACCCTATTCCGTGCTCGCCTGATATCATCCCGCCAAGCGAAACAGTAAGTTCAAATATTTCCCTTATTGCAATGTCAAGATTCGCTTCCCAGGTTTTCTCATCGAGCTTATCCTTTAGAATGTTAACGTGGATGTTACCATCGCCGGAGTGGCCGTAACATATTGTAGTAATACCATATTTTGCGGAAATTTCCTTGACACCACGGATAAGCTTTGTCATATTCGCTCTCGGAACAACGGTATCTTCTTCCTTGTAGGGTGATATTGATTTCACAGCTTCACCAATACCGCGCCTTAAAGACCAAACATCCTGAACTTTCTGCTCATCTTCGGCAAGCACCATATCCAATGGGTTAAACTCTTCAACAACCTCTGCGATCTGTTCGATATCCTTATCCAGTATTTCAGGATAATTCCCATCTACTTCAATAAATAGCTGCGCTTCTGCCGCGCTGTTCGGGAATTTCTTATTCTGGCGTTCTTCTGCTGCCCGGACGGCAGCTTTTTCCATGAACTCAATTGCCGAGGGTGTTATCCCCCGCTGGAAAATTTTCGCAACCGCATCAGTGGCATTTTCAAGTGAACCGAATGCTGCAAGTATTACTTTTTTATATTTCGGTAACGGTATCAGCCTGAAATATATTTTTGTAATTACAGCCAGTGTCCCTTCGCTTCCAACAATAAGCTGGGTCAGATTATATCCTGTAACATTCTTTAATACTTTCCC
Organism: Ignavibacteria bacterium; assembly: GCA_039933555.1. Lineage (GTDB taxonomy): Bacteria > Bacteroidota > Ignavibacteria > Tepidaquicellales > OLB5 > OLB5. The sequence goes on along the minus strand of JBDTNV010000194.1, from coordinate 2,559 downwards.
GCCGGCATTAATTATCTCTCCTGTGGGTAGAACGGCTTCGAGTCCGAGGACATAATCCTTCGTTACGCCGTATTTCACTGCTCTTGGGCCGCCGGAACACTCCGCAAGATTACCGCCTAAATGACAGGAGCCGCGTGATGCAGGGTCAGGCGGATAAAATAAACCAAGTTTTTCTACCTCTTCCTGGAAAACCTGTGTTATAACTCCGGGTTCAACTGTAGCCTGGAAATTCAGAGTATCAATTTCAATTATCTTATTGAAGCGGACCATGCTTAGGCATATTCCCCCATGGATAGCAAGCGCGCCGCCTGAGAGTCCCGTGCCCCCGCCGCGTGGTGTGACCGGAATATTGAATTCATTTGCAAGCCGGAAAATTTGAGAAATTTCTTCGGCAGTTATGGGTTTTACTATCACTTCCGGCGGAAAACTTAAATCTTCAGTCTCATCTTCTGAATGCAGCTTAATTGATTCCTCATCAATTAATACATATTCTTTGCCTACAATACCTGCAAGCTTATCAATTATATTGGGAGTAACTTTATTATACATTAATTATATTAAAAACCGTTTGAAAGTTTGTGGATTGCCTTCAGCTTCTTCAGGAGCGCTTCAATTTTGTTCAGGGGAAGCATAGTGCTGGCATCGCTAAGCGCCTTTTCAGGGTTCGGGTGTGTTTCGATGAAAATGCCGCTTATTCCGATTGCCGCGGCAGCTTTAGCAAGGGGCTCAATAAACTCCGGACTGCCGCCGGATACTCCCTTATTCTTTGAAGGCATCTGTACGGAGTGTGTCGCATCAAAAATTACGGGGTAGCCGAAGCGTTTCATGATCTCAAGTGAGCGCATATCCACAACAAGGTTCTGGTAGCCAAAAGTTGTGCCCCGCTCTGTAACCATAATTTTATTATTGCCGGCATCTTTGACTTTATTTACAGGGAATATCATATCATCAGGCGAAAGGAACTGCCCTTTTTTAATATTGACAATTTTTCCTGTCTCAGCGGCTGCTTCCAGAAGCTCGGTTTGCCTGCATAGAAAAGCTGGTATCTGCAGTACATCAACAAATTCAGCCGCAATTTCAGCTTCAACTTCAGAGTGGATATCGGTCAAAACAGGAACTTTTAACTTTTCTCTGATATTGCCTAATATAGTGAGTGATTCAATTACGCCTATTGAGCGGAATGATGAGCCGCTTGTCCTGTTAGCTTTTTTGTATGATGCCTTGAAGATAAAAGGAATATCAAGCCTTTGGGTAATATCCCTCAGCCTCTCGGCGGTCTTGAATGTCAGCTTTTCTGACTCAACAACACAGGGTCCTGCAATTAAAAACAGGCGATTGGTGTTATTTAAATTAAAGGATTTACTTCCGTTCTTTATGTTGATTTCCGGCTTTTTTTGCGAATTTTTTACTATTGTGCCGGTGGATTTTTTTTTCAAATTTCGGGGTTGTTATTACTTTATTTAACAGAAATTAATCCCAAAATTAAAGAATAATAGCTATTATAACAACGCATTTTATTTTGATGTGCCGGATATTATCACATATTAATAACAATAAGTTGCCTGATTTGCAGACGGTATTCTGAAATATTACCATGATTCAGTTAACTACTATCATGCTAATAGGGATTGATTTTATGAACATAGATCATTAAAATTAAAAGATATTCGAAAAAGCTTTGATATATTTAAGCATCACATTTCGAAAGATTTTCCACACAGTAATTTATTTAAAATGAAAAAACTCATTATCTTAACTGCCTTCCTCTTTTCTTTAACAGCAATTTATGCCCAGCAGGGTGATTCACTAAAAAGCACCACTGTTAAGCCAAAACTGAAAAAAAAGAGCGAAGCTGAAAACAACTGGTCGCTGAATTTAAGTTTCAGTGATAATGGCTTCGGATTGGGAGCTTCCAAGTACTTTAAGATATCCAAGGATATAACCTTTAATGCCGGGATACTTTTTTCAGGCGCAAAGGATGACAGGGAGTTTGACCAGACTGATATTTTTGGTAATTCAATAACACCGTTTAAAGAAAACAGGCTGTTTATGTTCCCTATAATTAATTTAGGGATGCAGTACAGGCTTTTCCGTGAGGATGTATCTGATAACATGCGCCCGTTTGTGAATTTTGGCGTGACGCCTGCTGCGATAATTTACACGCCATACAATGAATCATTTTTCCCGAGCTTTAAATACGCAAAGGCTAAATATACTGTTGGCGGCTATGTTGGGGTTGGACTCGATTACGTGACAAACAGAAAATCAGGCTTAAGCTTTAACTTAAGGTATTATTACCTAAACCTTTTCGGCGAGGGAATAAATAGTATTTCAACAGCAGAAAAAACACAATTCGGCGGGATATATTTCCTCTTCAGCTATAATTTTTTGCATTAAGAATATAGAATTTATGATAGAAAAAGGGGCGCTTGACTTATATCGCGCAGCGATAGAAGTTGCCCCTTTTCAATTTATTCGATTTCAGGATTAATAATTACTTCAATAGCCTTAAAAACAAGGTTCCTGCCTTCGCTGCGCTTTAGCAGGCAGGCATAAATA
>JBDTNV010000193.1:0-5551 GCA_039933555.1 Ignavibacteria bacterium | reverse complement strand
GTTGTAGCGGTAACGCTACCGTGGGTTCGAATCCCACCCTCTCCGCAGATTTTAAACCCGTTTTTGTTGAAGTTCTCCAATTATAATTATAATTACTATGAAACATAAAATATTTCTACCGCTGGCTCTCTCTTTCATTTTTTTATTATTTTCCAACATTAGCATAAAGGCTCAGGACGATATGGACTTTGAGGAATTCATGGGCATGATGTCTGAAACAATGACTGAAGAACAGTTAGATGAGCTCAGCTTTAACCTGCCGTGGGATATTAAGGTTGAAGGCTATGCTTACGGTGATTTTTCGGGCGATGGAAAAGATGATATTGTTCTATCCATCATCGAAAAAGGCAAAACACCCAAAAAGTCTGTTGATGTTTACTTTTTTGAAAATGTAGATAATACCACATTCAAAAAGATAAAGAAGAAAACATACAAGTGGTATGAGTTAACTTTGGAAGTAGCTTTCCTTGTTAAAGAAGGAAAATGCTTTGTCACAAGCCGCGATGATAACAGCTGGTATTTTGCCGGTTATGAGATAAAAGAAGATAAGCTTGAAGCTGCTGATGTTGAGAAGTTTCCTATTGAGTTTGAAAACGCAGGCAATTAGTATTCTTTCCCCACTTAAAGCCTGCTTTCACGTCGACCCTGGAATTTATTTCCGGGGTTTTTTTATTTGCAGGAGACCTTTATGTGGTGCTTGTCATTCCTGCGTATGCAGGAATCTTTATCGATTATTCCATAAATTTCCACCTTCCTTTTTCCTATCCTTAAAATTAATAAATCCTTAAATTTGTAATATGATAGATAGATATACACTCCCCGAAATCGGCAGAATATGGTCAGAAGAAAATAAATTTTCTATCTGGCTTAAGATTGAAATTTTTGCATCTGAAGCCAATAATAAGCTTGGCATTGTCCCGACAAGTGCCCTTAAGAAAATCAGGTCAAAAGCAAGATTTGATGTAAAAAAAATAAATGCTATTGAAGCAATTGTAAAACATGATGTAATTGCTTTCTTAACCAATGTTGGAAGCTATATCGGGCCTGAGTCACGCTTTGTGCATTATGGCATGACAAGCTCTGATGTGCTCGATACCGCGCTTTCAGTTCAAATGAAAGAAGCTGGTGAGCTGCTCTTAGGGCAGCTTGTAAGATTAAGATCATCACTAGCTAAGATAGCCAAAAAGTATAAATACCTGCCAATGGTAGGAAGGACCCATGGCGTTCACGCAGAAGCTGTTACACTCGGACTCAAATTTGCCATATGGTATGATGAAGTTAACCGCGATATTGAAAGATTAAAAACCGCAATTAAAACTGTTTCAGTTGGGAAAATTTCCGGCGCAGTTGGTACCTACGAACACCTGAATCCTTTTGTTGAGCGTTATGTTTGCAAAAAGCTTGGGCTCAAACCCGCCAATGCTGCGACTCAGATAATACAGCGCGATATTCACGCTGAGTATATGACAACACTTGCAATTATTGCAAGCTCACTCGAAAAATTTTCAACTGAAATACGTCACCAACAGAAGACCGAGATACTTGAGCTGGAAGAACCTTTTACAAAAGGACAAAAAGGCTCCTCGGCAATGCCGCATAAGAAGAATCCTGTAATATGTGAGCGGATCGCCGGTCTTGCGAGAGTTATCCGCAGCAATTCAATTGCTGCAATGGAAAATGTCAACCTCTGGCATGAGCGTGATATATCACATTCATCTGTAGAGCGGATGATAATTCCCGACAGCACTATGCTGATGTATTACATGCTGATTAAAATGATAGAAGTGATTGATGGTCTTGTTGTCAATAAGGCTAATATTGCAAGAAATCTAAATCTAACACACGGACTCATATACTCCCAGCGTGCACTGTTAAAGCTTGTAGAAGCCGGACTTACCCGTGAAGAGGCTTACAAGGCTGTTCAGGATAATGCAATGTGGTCATGGAAAACCGGTGAGGAGTTCAGAACATTGCTGGAATCAGACCCTGTCATTACATCTAAGGTCAAAAAAGCTCAAATAGATGATATCTTTGACCCCAAAAAGGTGTTTAAGAATATCGATTATATCTTTAAAAATACAGGAATTAAGTAATTTCAAACACATGGGAAGCGCCAATTGTTTGTAAATTCATAAAAAATCCATGAAACTTCTTCTCACTTCGGCCGGTATAAGCAATGTAAGTATTCACAATGCATTGGTTGACCTATTGGGCAAACCAATTGAAGAATCAAAAGCTCTTTTCATTCCAACAGCTATTTACGGAATAAATAATGGTGGTGAAATAGTAAGAAAAGTAATTTGCGGTAAATTAGGCGATCCTTTCTGCGAATTGGGCTGGGAATCGTTGGGGTTGTTGGAACTTACAGCATTGCCCAGCAAAAAAAAAGAGTTTTGGGTAACCAAACTTCAGGATACGGACGCGCTTTTAGTTGGCGGCGGCGATTGTCAATATTTGTGCTATTGGATGATACAATCAGGAATTTCAGAAATGTTACCGGCACTGCTTCAAAAGATTGTGTACGTGGGTTTGAGTGCCGGAAGTATGATCATGACACGCTATGGAACTACGAAGAGTAATCATACTCTGCCGGCGGATACTGTTAAGTCGCTAGGTATAGTTAATTTTGCCATTCACCCTCATCTAAACTATCCGGGATTTCCGGATAATACTTTAGCAAATTTAGAAAAGGTGGCTAATACAATTCCTGTACCTTCTTATTTGATTGATGATAATACTGCCATTAAAGTTATTGATAGCAATATAGAAGTCATTTCTGAAGGACATTGGAAATTGTATACACCTGAAAGAACTACGAGCAGTTAACATTAACTAGTCAACATGAAGGGTTACCCAAATAATCAATCCTTTGTTAGCTAAACTGCATCTAGAGCTTATTTACGGCGAGAACAGGTGCTTGAGCCTTTATAAATCCAATTTCAATGTTAACAAATCCTAATAAAATTAAATTTTCTGATCTGTCATAAGGTGCCGCCCGATATTTACCGGACGGTAATTTTTTTAGTCCATTTTATATAAAAATTGATTCAGTAATTTCATATATCCTTGAAATTCTACACCTTTGCTGGTGTTTTTGACCAACAAAACATTATTTTACTATCCCTTTCCTTGAAATTCTCCCATTTTTTCACTAAATTTGTAGTCTAATAATGAACTATTTAGCCCGTCTGGCTGCTAAAACTGTTCCGAAGTTATCAGTGATAATTTCGTATCATATTCAAAGCCAGGAAGATTTTTCAGTAATTCGCTTCGTATATTGTTGTACAAAATTATCCGGTTTTACAAAGGTATAAATGATTATCAATTATTTCCATAATTGGTAATTGCTCATTGTTAATTGCAAATTTTATAGGGCGGTTAGCTCAGTTGGTTAGAGCGCCACGTTGACATCGTGGAGGTCACCGGTTCGAATCCAGTATCGCCCACAAGCGATAGTTAAAATTGTGGGTTGAGGATAATAAAAGAATAATTGTATTTACTGCAATTCTCATCCCGATTTATCGGGATTTCGCCCACAAGCGATAGTTAAGAATGCGGATGTTAATCCCTGCAATGATGATGTGATGGAGAAATTAAATCTAATTAATAATAATATATCAATGAAAAAAAATATTAAATTATCAATTGTTCTTTTTTTACTTTTGTTCTCATCCAATATTTTCTCCCAGATGTACTCGCAGAAGGATATAGTGAATACTTACGACCCGTTCACAATAACTTTTGGCGACCTGGTTTTGAATACAAATGATGATGAATTCAAAGACCATACGTTCCTTATCATTGTAACAATTACTATCGGTCCTGAGAAGATCATTAAGTTCTTCTATAAGGATGACCTTTTAGTAAATAATGTAAAGAATTACAATGATGATTACTGGTCCATCAATTTTACAGCAAGAAAAAATAATGTTGTGCTGATTCCTTCATTATTCAATATACCGAATAACGGCGGAACGATAACGATTAAAATGGAAGGTTATTCAAACCTTTCAGCAGGCGATGAAACAATGATGTCTCAGCTAAGCACAAGCTATATTTATACAAGCACAACTGTATACGGGTCAGTTGAGCAGGCTTATAAGTACCTCGCTACTTCACCCGATGTGAATAAGCCGAATTCAAGCTTATTGACAACTGCGGAAGTACTTCAGAGGAACGTATCAACGCGTCCCGGTATATTCTATTTGGGCAATCCAACTGAAGTAAGCTATATCATTCCCGAAAATCCGGATAAAGTGATAGGTTCAAACATACTGATACAGGGTCAGAAGAAAATTGAATCAAAGAATCCCAAATTACCTGACCAGTGGAATCTAAACTTTACAAAGCTGACTGATGTTAAAATAGTACAGGGTGAATCATATTACAGCAAGGTAAAGGGCGCATTCAGTGATATTATCAATATGCCTAAGATAGATGAAAACAAGCGCGAAGGTTTAATTGCAAGATGCAACGAAATTGTAAACGAAGATCTTGTAATGGGCCGCAAAGCCGGTGTTTACATAAACAACGAGGCAATTAAGCAATTTACATATCTCATGAATTTTGTTAAAGCAGGTATCAGGGCTAAATCAGATACCGCTTCAGAAACAAGCGATTTCATGAAATCAGATGAGCGCGAGGCATTGAATTACTTTGAGACAAATCTAAGAGAAAACGATTACAACCTGGGTAACCAGTATGTTTATGATGATTTCATTAATTCATCTGTCAACAGGGGAGCTATCCAGAAAGAAATTGACATAATCAGAAGATATTACCAGCTTAAATAATTTTAACCCTGAACGCAGGAAGGGTCTCATGGATCAATACGATTACTTATTGGTTTTTCGGAGTTAGGTAATTAATTAATAATTAGTAACAATATTGAGCAATAACGAAAATATTAAAATTACTTTCCCTGACGGGAGCATAAAGGAGTTTCCAAAAGGAACTTCTTCCATGGAAATTGCAAAGTCAATTAGTAAAGGACTCGCAGAAGATGTGCTTGTTGCTGAAGTTAACGGCAAGCTGGTTGATCTTTCAAAGCCAATAAATGAAGATGCATCTGTGAAATTCCATAAGTTCGGTGATGATGAAGGCAGGAAAGTTTACTGGCATACAACCAGCCATATTATGGCGCAGGCAATTGAAGAGCTTTTTCCCGGAGCAAAATTCGGGGTCGGCCCGCCGATTGAGAACGGTTTCTATTATGATGTTGATTCAGAGCACAAGTTTCTTGAGGATGACCTGATAAAGATCGAAAACAAGATGCTTGAGATAGCAAAGCGCGACCTTAAGACCGAACGTGAGGATCTCAAACGTGAAGATGCTATTGCTTACTTTAAATCAAAAAGGGTTGATCCCTATAAAGTAGAAATACTTGAAGATATTGCTAAGAATGAAGAATATGTATCCCTGTATCACCAGGGAGGGTTTACTGATCTTTGCCGCGGCCCGCATATGCCAACAACTTCAAAGCTTAAGAATGTAAAGCTGCTTAGTGTTTCAGGTTCGTATTGGAGAGGTGACTCAGACCGTCAGCAATTGC